>NZ_OZ026452.1:632652-948979 GCF_964019515.1 Serratia symbiotica (Periphyllus acericola) | reverse complement strand
CGGTAGCGAATAATTAATTGAATATCAAACCAAGAGCCTATCCCAGTAGGCGTAGATTGTTGCAGCCAGTTTGGATACGGACAGCGCGCCACAACAGGAACGTACTTGAAGTACATAAGGATAGTGGGCACTGCCCAAGGGCGTTGTTGAATAAATCGAACTTTTGGCCGGCACGAGGATCAGATCACTCTCCTTCTGTCAACATAGCGATATTCCGTGGCCCAGCAAAAGTTCAACATCACCAACTGGAAGGCTTACAACAACGCCCTTACCACTCGGGGATCACTCACTTACTGGGGGGATGAAACGGCACTTCACGCCTGGTACTGCGAGGCAAAACCTTCTCTGCGTGGTCGCACACCACATTATTCCGATATGGCAATCACCAGCGTATTGATGCTGAAACGGATTTTCGGCCTGACACTTCGCGCCCTCCAGCGCTTCGTCGACTCCATTGTCACACTGATCAAAGTGCCGTTGAACTGCCCGGACGATACCTGCATCAGTAAGCGGGCGAAGTCCGGCCATGTCCCGTTTAAAACCGCAACGCCGGGTGAAATTGCGCACCTCGTTATCGACTCTACCGGGATCAACGTGTTGGGTGAAGGGGAGTGGATGGTAAAAAAACACGGTCAGGAAAAACGGCGGATCTGGCGAAAACTGCATTTGGCCGTAGATACAGAAACACATGAGGTCATCTGTGCTGACCTTTCCTTGAGCAATGTCACCGATACCGCAGCCTTCCCAGGTCTCATCCGCCAGAGGTACCGTAAAATCAAAGTCGCCTCGGCGGATCGGGCTTAGGATACGCGAGTGTGTGATGATGAGTTAAGGGGCAAGAAGCTCAAGGCGTTAATACCGCCCAGCAGCGGAGCCCGTTATTGGTCGGCAGACTATGCAGAGCGAAATCAAGCGGTGGTGCACCAGCGCGTTACCGGAGACAACACACGGTGGAAAAGTATCACAGGCTACCACCGACGTTCGATAGCGGCAACAGCGAGGTACAGAGTAAAACAGCTATTTGGTGGTCACCTGTCGCTGCGAGATTATGATGGGCAAGTTGCAGAGGCGCTGGCCATGATCTGTGTATTAAACAAGATGACGCTAGCCGGTATGCTAGAAAGTGTACGCCTTGCCTGAAAGATGCCCATTCACGGGACTCTTTATTCCAAATCCGATTTATTCAACAAAGCCCATCTGACGTCGTTCATGTCAGGGGATGGGTGCTATGATCGGCATAACTCAGTCCGGTTGTGAGGGTTTGTGATATTTGGCGATTGATCAGATCTCTCAAACCGGATTGAGTTCCTTCAGTGATCTACTATTTGGCGCAGGTATTTAGTGATAGGGTGATATACTCCGCGCCGGAATTCATATCTGACCTGACAATAATCTGACAATAAAAAAGATGGCCATGAAGTTTATCATTAAATTATTCCCGGAAATCACCATCAAGAGCCAATCCGTGCGTTTGCGCTTTATCAAGATCCTCTCGACCAATATTCGCAACGTCCTAAAGCAGTATGATGAAACGCTGGCGGTAGTCCGTCACTGGGATCATATTGAAGTTCGTGCCAAAGATGAAAAACAGCAGCCAGTGATTGCTGACGCGCTGACACGCATTCCTGGTATCCATCATATTTTGGCAGTGGAAGATCGCACCTATACCGATGTTCACCACATCTTTGAACAGACGCTGGCCGCTTACCGTGAGCAGTTGGTAGGGAAAACCTTCTGTGTGCGGGTTAAATGCCGAGGTACGCAGGATTTAAACTCGCAGGATCTAGAGTGCTATGTTGGCGGTGGTTTGAACCAGCATATTGAAAGTGCTCGCGTGAATCTCTCCTGCCCACAGGTGACGGTGAATCTGGAAATTGAAGGCAACAAGCTGATGTTGGTCAAGGGGCGCAGCGAGGGCATCGGTGGTTATCCCGTTGGCACTCAGGAAGATGTGCTGTCGCTGATCTCCGGCGGCTTTGATTCAGGCGTGTCGAGCTATATGCTGATGCGCCGTGGCTGCCGTGTGCATTTCTGTTTCTTCAACTTAGGCGGCGCGGCACATGAGATCGGCGTCAAGCAGGTAGCTCACTACCTGTGGAACCGCTTCGCCAGCTCGCACAAGGTGCATTTCGTTTCCATCGACTTTGAGCCAGTTGTGGGCGAAATACTGGAGAAGGTCGACGACGGCCAGATGGGTGTGGTGTTGAAGCGCATGATGGTGTGTGCTGCTTCACAGGTTGCCGAACGTTACGGGGTGCAGGCGCTGGTGACCGGTGAGGCGCTGGGTCAGGTATCAAGCCAGACACTGACCAACCTGCGTCTGATCGACAATGCCTCGGATACGCTGATTTTGCGTCCGCTGATTTCCCATGACAAAGAGCACATCATTAAAGTCGCGCGTGAGATAGGCACTGAAGATTTCGCCAAAACAATGCCTGAATATTGCGGCGTGATTTCGAAAAGCCCTACGGTAAAGGCCATCAAAGCCAAAATAGAGGAAGAGGAAAGCCACTTCGACTTCTCTATTCTCGATCGGGTGGTGAGCGAAGCGAAAAACGTCGATATCCGCACCATCGCCGAGCAAGCGCAGGAGCAGGTTGCCGAAGTAGAGACCGTCGTGGACTTTTGCTCGGATGATGTGATCCTCGATATCCGTTCAAACGATGAGCGGGAAGACAAGCCGCTACAATTGGCGCAAGTTGAAGTGAAACCCTTGCCGTTCTATAAGCTCGGCAGCCAATTCGGCACTTTGGATCAGAGCAATACTTACCTGCTGTATTGCGAGCGTGGTGTGATAAGCCGTCTGCAAGCGCTGTACCTGCTTGAGCAGGGCTATAGTAATGTAAAAGTTTATCGCCCCTAATCCACTTCAATTATTTTGGGGATTTTATATTTTGCTCGCAGAACAGAAAAATGGCTAATCGCGTAAATCGTACATCCCCGGGATCAGCACCAGTTGCGCGGCGATCTCCGCCGCTTTGGTTTTGCCGAGCAGCAAATCGATCAGTTTTAGCGCAAATTCTATCGCAGTTCTCGGCCCTTGTCTGGTGAGCAAATTAACGCGCGCGTCATACACTACCCGTCGCTCTAGCCATTTTTTCGCCGGGATTTGCTCTTTTAGGCCGGGAAAGTCGATCATATTGCCGATCGGGAACAGATCGTGGTGCTGCAATACCAGCGCGGGCGCGGCGCAAATAGCCGCCACGATGTTGCCCTGCAAGTGTGTCGGACGCACTTTTTCTACCAGCAGCAGGCTGTCACGGAAGCATTCGGCACCTTGCACTCCACCGGGCAGTACGATAGCGTTAAAGGGCTGATCGGCGATCGATACCAGCGGCGCGTCGGCCAGCAGTTTAATGGTTAGGTCGCCACCGCCAGCCACGCTGGCGGTGGCGACTTTGACGCCGGCCAGCACCAACAAATCGATGGTGGTGACGGCTTCAATTTCTTCACTACCCGGTGCCAGGCAGACTAGTGCTGATACGCTCATATTCATTTTCCTTTTGCTTAACAAATTTAAATAGCCGCGTGTTTTCCGGTAAGGTAATGCCGTGGTGGCGCGCGCGTCGTAGCAGGTAGCCGGTAATATAGTCAATCTCGGTAGGTCGCTGGGTGCAAATGTCTTGCAGCATTGAGGAGATGTTATCCGCCGTGTTCTGAATCACTGCCATGACATACTGCCTAAGCGTTTCATCAGCGGTGTGATAGCCTTCTCGCTCCATAACGCTGGCGACTTCGTGACAGATGGCCGCAATCTGTTGCGGATAGCGCTGTAGCTCGCCGTTGCGGCAATTGTATAGCGCTGTCAACGGATTGATCACGCAGTTGACTGCCAGTTTGAGCCAGATTGCCGAGGCGATGTTGTTATGCCAAACTACGTCGGGCAAAGCTTGATGCAACACCTCCGCCAAATGGTTGAGGTGCTGCGCCGCTGGCGATGTCTGGCCGATGTGGGTGGTGCCGCTGGCGACATGAACAATACTGTTGCCGTCATGGCGCGCTGCGTGGGTGGTAGTGCCTGCAAGCATTGGGTGAGAGCTTGGCGGCAGTTCATCCTGGGTGCCCATACCGTTATGTAACAGCAGAATGGCGCAGTTGGCGTTCAGCTTTGGCAGCAGTGGGCTGACGGTGGCGGCAACCTGCCAGGCTTTAAGCGTAACCAGCAGTAGTTCACTGTGCGCCAGGTGGTCAAAATGGTTGGCAGGCAAAGTGTGGTTGCACCAGATCCCATCAGATTTGATCACCTTCACTGGGCAGAAGGGCTGTGGCACCCTTAACCATCCCTGTACATCGTGACCCTGCTGATACAGCCGCGATAACCACAGTTGTCCGAGCGCACCGCAACCAAGAATAGTTATTTTCATCTAGACTCCTTGGCAATACCGCTCAATGACTGATAGCTAAATTTAGACTTTGTTGCTACCCTAGGCATTATCCATAGGGCATTCCGCAAATTTTGCCTGATAGGGTAAAGCGGTTATCATATACGGCATTAAAATTGTCTAAGGTATTCATTCAGGAGAAAGAAGTATGCCATCTTTCAGCATTGTTTCTGAAATTGATATGCAGGAAGTGCGTAACGCCGTTGAAAACGCCTCGTGCGATCTCAGTACCTGCTGGGATTTTCGTAATGTGCCAGCTAGCTTTGAATTAAACGAGAAAAAGAATTAAACGAGAAAAACGAAAGCATCAAGGTTGCCTGGATCCGATTTCCAGGTGCAGCAGTTGCTCGATATTTTGCGCGAAAAATTAAGTAAGCGCAGTATCGAAGGCGGCGCGTTAGAGATCCCGGACGCACTGACCCACAGCGGAAAAACCTTCAGCGTGGATGCCAAGCTGACGCAGGGTATCGACACTATCTAGGCGAAGAAAATCTTCAAGCTGATTAAAGACAGCAAGCTGAGGGTCCCGACGCAGATCCAGGGCGATAAAGTGCGCGTAACCTGTAGATCGCACGACGACCTGCAAAGCGTGATGGCGCTGGTGCGTGACGCGGATCTGGAGCAGCGATTCCAATTCAAGAACTTATGCGATTAACCAAGCAGAGCCAGTATGTTGGCTCTGGTTTTTTATCATGAATTCATTAGCGCTTCAAGTTGGCTCCGGCTGGTCTGTTTGATATCGACCTTGATGTAGGCGCTGCGCTCTTCCGGCACTACAATTACTTCCGCCACGCCGGGCTGGGCTTTCAGGCGGCTTTCCAGCGCTAAATCTTTCACCGCCAGTGCTGACAGTGTGATGCGTAGGCTACTGACGTAAGGGGGTTCTTTCATGGTGCTACTGATCAGGAACCAGAGAGCGGCAAGCACCGCGCCGGCGATAAACACCAGCCCTGCGCCTTGCAGACTATATAACCAACCGCCCAGGCTGCCACCGATCGCCACACCGATAAATTGGCTGGTGGAGTAAGCCCCCATTGCAGTACCCTTATAGCCGGCTGGAGATTCTTTACTGATCAACGAAGGTAAGATCGCCTCCATCACGTTAAATGCCATAAAGAACAACTGCACGCCAGTAATAATGCCCCACAGGTGAGTGTTAGACAGCAATAGCAGTACTTCAGCGCAGAACAGCATCGCCACGCAGCCCATGAATACCTGCTTCATGCGGCGATATTTCTCGGCGTAGATAATGAAAGGCAGCACGGTGGCGAACGACACCAGCATAGTGACCAGATAGACTTTCCAATGTTCCCAGGCTGCCAACCCGGCTTTTTCCATCGCCAGTGGTAGCGCTACAAAGCTCGACATCAGCAGAATATGCAGGAACATGATACCGACGTTGAGCTTCAGCAGCCGCGAATTGCTTAGCACCTTGCTGAAGCTGCCGCGCACCATGCTTGACTCACGGTTCAGCACGTGGTGATCGGCAGAAGGTACGATAGCCAAGGTTATCACGATGCCAGCAAGTGCCAGCACGGCGATCATCCAGAACAGCGCATGCAGGCCAAAGGTATGGGTAACGATTGGCCCCAGTACCATCGCGATGGCAAAGGTAATACCGAAGCTTACGCCAATAAACGCCATGGCTTTAGTGCGGTTTTGTTCGCGAGTCAGATCGGATAACATTGCCATCACTGCCGCCGAAATGGCACCGGAACCTTGCAGTGCCCGGCCAAGGATCACACCCCAAATAGAGTCAGTGGTTGCGGCGATCATGCTGCCAGTTGCAAAGATCAACAATCCACATACGATCAGCGGTTTGCGGCCAACACGATCGGAAATCAGGCCGAACGGAATTTGAAATACTGCTTGTGCCAAGCCATAGATGCCGATGGCAATGCCGATCAGCGCCTCGCTGGCACTTGTGAGCACCATGCCGTAGGTAGTTAACACCGGCAGCACCATAAACATGCCAAGCATGCGCAGTGAAAACACGGTACCCAGCCCCCAGGTGGCGCGCAGCTCCAGTGGGGTCATTGTGTTATCATTCACATCAAACCTCGGTAAAAACTTTTCTATCAGGCACTTGAAGGAAGATAGTGCCTAAGAGAAGGGACTCTATTCTGCGTCATTTTAGTGTGAAGGACGGGGCGGGTAAACCTAATGTTGTTTAACAGATATTACCGTTTGGCCGCTTTTCGCAGATAGAAATAAAATGAGCCACAGAAGCAGCTCATCTACAGCCAATTTGGCTTACCGAACGTAGGTTAACAGCGCTCCTGGCATAGCTGTGACACTGAAGTCGATCGATATCATCACACTCAGAGAAATGATGGCAACGATAGAGAACACAAATAATTTGCGCGCCCAGATGCTGTCATTTTCAGTTTTGTAACCGCGTAGTGCCATGCCCAGCCACCATGCGCTCACCGCCGCAGCGACGAGCAGGTACTTGTAGCCGGCGTAGCCGCTTAGGGTCAACATCAGCGTGGCGATCATAAACGCTAGGATATAAATAGTGATATGATTCTTGGCGACGGAGATACCCTTCACCACAGGCAGTACTGGGATGTTAGCCGCTTGGTAATCTTTAAAGCGGAAAATGGCGATTGCATAGGAATGCGGCATCTGCCATAAGCTAAAGATAGCCAGCAGGATCAATGCACCGGTGTCAAGTTCGTTAGTCACCGCGCAGTAGCCGATAACCGGTGGTGCGGCACCCGACAAGCCACCTATCAGCGTGCCATATACCGAATGACGTTTCATGTACAGACTGTAAACGCCAACATAAACCACGAAGCCCATCACCGCCAGCCACATGGCCAACGGATTAGCACCGATATACAGCAACGCAAGACCCGCAATACCTAGAACGGTAGCATAAACCAGGCTGACACTCGGGGCGATCAGACCTCTGACCAGTACCCGGTTCTTCGTTCTCTCCATTTTCTTATCGATGTCGCGATCGATGTAGTTGTTAAACACACAGCCTGAAGCGACCACCAACGAGACGCCCAGAAAGGTAGCGAGGAACAAGAGATAATCGATGCTGCCTTTGGAGGCAAGCAGGAATCCCCCAACAACAGAAATTAAATTGCCGAAAATAATTCCTGGTTTAGTGACTTGCAGGTATTGCTTAATCATCACGTGCAGCTCGATTGTTAACTGATCATCATATTGATGTTGAGGTTATACATAATCCAGAGTGAACCTACAACAACGATACCGATGACCATAGCGGTAAACAGCAATGCTACCAAGTTCCAGCGCTCTTCCGATGAGGTGTTCATGTGCAGGAAGGTAATCAGGTGAACTAGCACCTGAATCACTGCCGTGCCAACAACAACCGCTAGGATGGTGGCATGAGAAGCGGAGTCTTTCATCACCATAGCAAATGGAATTACCGTCAGGATGATCGACAAGATAAAGCCGATAAGATATGACTTAACGCTGCCGTAGCTTGCGCCGCCGTGAGAAGTTTCATGGGATGAATGACTCATGACATAACCCCCAGAAGGTAGACAACTGTAAATACGCAAATCCAAATCACATCCAAGAAATGCCAGAATAGGCTCAGACACATAAAACGGGTTTTATTGATTGAGGTCAGACCGCGTTGACTCACTTGAATCATCATGATGGCGATCCAAATCAAGCCGATAGACACATGCAGACCGTGAGTCGCAATCAGCGCAAAGAAGCTGGACAGGAATGCGCTGCAATCTGGAGCAAAGCCTTCGACGATCAAGTGATGGAACTCATAGCTTTCCATCGCGACGAAGCTCAGACCAAACAGGAAGGTTAGGAACAGCCAGATATTTACGCCACCCACTTTGCCTTTTTTCATGGCGATAATTGCCATGCCGTAGGTGATGGAGCTGAATAACAGCAGGAAAGTTTCAACCAAGACAAACTTCAGCTCGAAGATGTCTTTGCCCGCAGGACCCCCTGCGGTTCCGTTCGCCAGTACAGCATAAGTCGCGAACAAGCATGCAAACAAAATACAATCGCTCATCAGGTAGATCCAAAATCCAAAGACTTTGGTCTCTCCTGCGTCGTAATGCCCATGCAGAGCATGGGCTGCGTTAGGGGTAATCAGAGTATCAGTTGACATGTTTCACGCCTGCTTTGCTGATTTGTTCATAGTGTTGGTTTTCAATGCGCTCGATTTCATCAACTTGCACATAGTAATCAATGTCTTCATCGAAGCTCTTGGCTATCCAGGTCACGATCATGCCCACGAAGCCAGCGATCGCCATCCACCAGATATTCCAGATCATCGCGAAACCGAATACCAGGCTAAAACCAGCAATAATCATACCGGCGCTGGTATTTTTCGGCATATGAATCGGTTCGTATTTCGCCGGTTTCTTATAGGCTTCACCTTTTTCTTTCATGTCCCAGAATTCATCGCGATCATGAATGTGTGGCACTACGGAAAAGTTGTAGAACGGCGGTGGAGACGAAGTTGACCACTCCAGTGTGCGAGCGTCCCATGGGTCACCAGTCAGATCGCGGTTCTGCTCGCGGTCACGCACGCTAACGAAGATCTGAATTAACTGGCACAGGACACCACAGGCAATCAGCGCTGCACCACAAGCCGCTACCAGCAGCAGAGGGTGGAACTCAGGGTTGATGTTCTGGCTGATACGACGAGTCATACCCATAAAGCCCAGAGCGTACAGCGGCATAAAGGCAATGAAGAAGCCAATGATCCAGCACCAGAACGCACGGATGCCCCATTTC
Source organism: Serratia symbiotica (Periphyllus acericola) (assembly GCF_964019515.1). Lineage (NCBI taxonomy): Bacteria > Pseudomonadati > Pseudomonadota > Gammaproteobacteria > Enterobacterales > Yersiniaceae > Serratia > Serratia symbiotica. The sequence continues at coordinate 939,851 of NZ_OZ026452.1, read as the reverse complement.
TCGTTAAGCCGGAAGCCGAAAGATTTAGGGAACCAGTAGGTCAGGCCAGCAAAGCAACCAAACACCACACCGCCGATGATCACGTTATGGAAGTGGGCAATCAGGAACAAGCTGTTGTGCAACACGAAGTTCGCGCCTGGCACCGCCAGCAGAACGCCAGTCATGCCACCTACAGAAAAGGTGATGATGAAGCCAACAGTCCACAGCATGATAGAGTTGAACTGTATACGGCCCTGATACATGGTAAACAGCCAGTTAAAGATCTTCACCCCGGTTGGTATAGAAATGATCATGGTGGCGATGCCGAAGAAGGCGTTAACGTTCGCGCCAGACCCCATGGTGAAGAAGTGGTGCAACCATACGATGAATGACAGAAGGGTAATCGCGATTGTTGCCCATACCAGCGAGGTATAACCGAACAGGCGTTTTCTGGAGAAGGTGGCGGTAACTTCGGAGAACACACCGAACACTGGAAGCACCAGAATGTACACTTCTGGGTGACCCCAAGCCCAGATCAGGTTGATGTACATCATCATGTTACCACCCATATCATTGGTGAAGAAATGGGTACCCAGATAGCGATCCAGCGTCAGCAATGCGATGGTTACAGTCAGAATGGGGAAAGCAACGATGATCAGGACGTTAGTACAGAGTACCGCCCAAGTAAATACCGGCATCTTCATCAGCGGCATGCCAGGAGCACGCATCTTCATAATGGTAGAGAAGAAGTTTACGCCGGTCAGCAGGGTACCCAGCCCAGAAATTTGCAGGCTCCAGATCCAGTAATCAACTCCGACGCCAGGGCTGTACTCTTTGCCCGACAGTGGCGGATATGCCAGCCAACCGGTTTGTGCGAACTCACCAACGCCCAGCGAGAGGTTGATCAGCACCACACCTACCACAAACAGCCAGAAACTCAGGGAGTTCAGGAACGGGAAAGCTACGTCACGCGCACCGATTTGTAACGGTACTACGATATTCATCAGACCGACTACCAGTGGCATCGCCATGAAGAAGATCATGATTACGCCGTGGGCGGTGAAGATTTGATCGTAGTGGTGAGGAGGCAGGAACCCAGCCTCACCGGCGGACGCAATCGCCTGCTGGCTTCGCATCATGATGGCATCGGCAAAACCGCGTAGCAGCATAACCATGGCTACGATGATGTACATGATACCAATTTTTTTGTGGTCGACAGAAGTCAGCCAATCTTTCCACAGCCATTTCCATTTACCTAAATATGTTATCAGTGCCAGCAGAGCCAGAATGCCAATAACAATCGCAGCAACGGTGACCATGATAATCGGTTCGTGGTATGGAACCGCATCAAGTGTTAATTTTCCCAACATCAGTTTATTCCTCAGCTCCGGCGTGAGTATATTCACCCATGTCCATACCTGGATGCGCAGTAGCGACAGTGTGCATGTCCATATCGCCCATGAATTTGGCAATAGTCTCTTTGAACAAATTCGGTTTGACAATTGAGAAGTACGCTACCGGGTTGTTTTCACTCGGTGCTGCCAGTGTGTTAAAGTCGCTGGTAGCATTAAGGTTATTAGGCGATGCTTTCACCTTGGCAACCCACTGATCAAAGTCGCCTTCGGTCGGAGTCACAATTGCGGTGAACTTCATGCCGGAGAACCCACGGCCACTGTAGCTGCTGGAAATACCGGCGTATTCCCCAGCCTCGTTACCGATCAGGTGCAGTTTGGTTTGCATCCCGGCCATCGCATAAATCTGCCCACCTAACTGAGGAATAAAGAACGAGTTCATTACTGAGTCAGAAGTGACCTTAAATTCGATAGGAACGTCTTTCGGGAAAGCTAGCTCATTAACAGTCGCAATGCCTTGCTCTGGGTAAATAAACAGCCATTTCCAGTCGAGCGACACCACTTCGATGGTCATCGGCTTCTTGTCAGTGACAATCTGCTTGAACGGATCAAGCTCATGAGTGGTCTTCCAGGTAATAGTGCCGAGGATGGCAATAATAATGATAGGAATGGTCCAGACGACTACTTCAATCTTATTGGAATGTGCCCAGTCAGGACGGTATTTGGCGTCTTTGTTGGAGGCTCGGTACTTCCAGGCAAAAGTAAACGCCATAAAAATGACAGGTATTACCACGATCAGCATTAACATGATCGCAGTGATAATCAGTGTTCGTTGCTCAATACCAATTGCTCCTTTGGGGTTCATCAATATCATATTATGGCAGCCACTGAGTACTACCGTTGCTGCAATTAATGAGATTACCCCAATACTTTTATTGTATTTCTTAAGTCTCATCTAAGGACCCCAATTGCTAAAGCTCTATTGTCTTTTCATGTGTCTGGGCATTTTACGGGAAGGGTGCGGTACTGTAAACATGCTTATTAAAGGTATGTCAGCGCCTGAGTTGGCACTTTCTGTTAACGAGGTCACAGATGTTGTCCTGCTGCGTATTTACCAAATGGCAATAACACGTTGTCGTGTTGCATCATGTCAGGGATTATATTAAGGAAAAATAAAGGTATGAGGAATCAGACAGGCGAAGCATATTTTTAAATGCAGAAGAAATGGTTGGCTTTGATGTAAACTAATTGTGAGTTAAGGGTGAATTTAATTTGATTTCGAATACGTGTTGGGCGGACAAAAAATAATTTTGCATCCGGTGATCTTTTTTTACCAATAGATTAGCGCTGGAAGATTTTTTTGCTGACCAGCGTGAACGCAGGCCAGCGACATCATACCCGCATACGGCGTAACGCCAGAGAGTCCAACAGGCTACCCATCAGGATGCCCATCAGACTGAACGCGGCACCGATCTGCAACATTCTCTCTGCCAGACCAGGCACCTGTAACCAGTCCAGATTATCGGCTATCAGCAACAATAGCCACAAGCCTAGCAGCGTACAACCTAGCGTTAATAACCGCAGCGTCCAGTTATAAGCCCTAGGGAATGCCTCACGTGGCATAAAATTACCGGTCTTTTGAGTATATTCAAGCGTCTTGCGGCAGATGCCAAGCAATAGCAGGCCAGGTAGGGCGGCGGCGATCGAGAATAAATAGAACAGCGGCCAGCCATTTGTCTCGACGAACCAGCCAGCGATCGGGCCGATATAGACACGGCCAACGGCGGAGAACGCGGAAAGCAACGCAAATTGGGTTGCGGAAAATGATCGATTGCATAGAGTCATCAACAGCGTGACGAACGCCGCAGTACCCATACCGCCGCACAGGTGTTCCAGGAAGATGGTGCTGCCCATCGTAAAGATGTTTTTGTCGGTCACCGCCAGAACCCAGTAGCCGAGGTTGGAGACCGCCTGTAGGATACCGAATAGCATGAGAGCGCGGCATAGGCTTATCTGTTGCATTAGCACGCCACCAAACAACGCACCGCTGATAGTGGCGAGCAGGCCAAGGGTCTTATTTACCAGACCCACTTCACTCGCATTGAAACCCACGCCTCGGATCAGGAAAGTGGTGCTCAGGCTACCGGCGAATGCATCACCCATTTTGTACGTCACGATAAGCAGCAGGATCAGCCAGGCATTGTTACGTGCAAAGAAATCGCGCAGCGGTGCGACCACAGCCTGCTTCATAGTGCGCTGTACCGGGATACTGTTGTCCGGTTCCGGTGCCATCAGGGTAGCGGCGATGCCAATCAGCATCAGCCCGGCCATCAGCCAATAGGTCAACTGCCAACCGAGATAGCGATCCGCTAGCCACCATGCCATCCCGCCGGAAACCAGCATTGCCAGCCGGTAGCTAAGCACCGATATTGCTGCGCCGGCACCGCGTTCTTTGGCACTTAGCAGGTCAGTTTTGTAGGCGTCAAAAACAATATCTTGCGATGCGGAACAGAACGCCACCATCACTGCCAGTGCCGCCAGCAACCCTAAATGCTGTGCTGGCTGCATGAAACCCATCGCCGCTATTGCCGCAACCAGCAGGATTTGGCTAAGCAGTAGCCAACCTCGCCTCCTCCCCAAGAAAGGCGGGGTGTAGCGATCCATAAAGGGTGCCCAGAGGAATTTAAACACATAGGCTTGACCGACCAGCGAGAAGATTCCGATGGTTTTCAAATCGATATTTTCGACAGTCATCCAAGCCTGTAGTGTGCCGGAGGATAATGCCAACGGCAAACCCGATGCAAAGCCCAGCAGCAGCAGAATGGCATAATTGCGCTGGGTGAATATGTTCAAATACTGTTTTAACATGAGTTGCCGGTCTGTATCCTTAGGTTATTATCCGCGCGGCATCGGGTATGTCGCATTATCGCGCATTTTTCTGGATAAAGTCGGTGATGATGGTGTCTTGCGCCATATTGGCGATGACAACGCTGAGCATGCTATTGACTGCACTGGTGATTTTCTCGTTAGTGGCGGTGAAAGCGCCTTGCACGTTATATGTGGAGCGGTAGTTTTTTACCTGTTTGTTGCCGTTCTTCGCCTGGGCGATGACCGAAATATCAGCTTTGGTGGTGATGTTGTAGCGCAGGTTGCCTTCTTATACATCGGCATACAGATTATTGACCACGATTTGCAGATCAACTGCGCCAGCGTTTCCGATCATGTAGCCACGGGCGTTCATCTGTTTTTACAGCACTTCCTTTAACAGAAAGCGCAGATCGCGCGTTGGCCTCAAGGTCACCAATTGGCCATTGCGGTTCACTGTGGCCAGCGCTTGATCCTGTCGCTGATCCTCGCCATTGATGCTGACGGTGACGCCTTGCAGGGTGGGAACTTGCTGCGGCAACACGATCTTCGGCGTCACGTTTAGCGTGTTGCTGCTGGCCGCACAACCTAACAGTAGCAGTGCGCCTAGCAAGGGAAGATAAAGTTTCTTTAACATGGTTGCTGTCTCATTTTCGACGGATTTAGCCATAATCAGAGCAACATAGTGCTGATACCATAGCATGGTCGCTGCTTGGTGACAGCGCATAATGTGCATGAGTGATAAATTTTTATTTATTATTGATGAAAAAAAACTTTTTAACAGATTTAATCAGATTAATCCCAATAGGTATGGCGCGTTGACCACCATTTGTCCCGGAAGAAACAGAAATTTATCCGGGCGATGCGTTAAAATGGGGTTGCTTCTGCTAGGCTGTGTCCGGTAATTGGTTGTGGTGGCGCTCACCTGGAAATGGTCGGACACAGCCTAATATTGAACTGGATTAGTATGATCTTCATGCCAGTGGTGTAAGGAAATCCTATGGTTCGCGAGCAGATAGAAGCAAAGTTAATGGTGACATTTGAGCCTACGCATCTGGATGTCGTTGATGAAAGCTATCGTCACAACGTTCCGGTCGGTTCAGAAAGCCATTTCAAGGTGGTATTGGTCAGCGATCGCTTTATTGGCGAGCGTTTAATAACTCGCCACCGTTCGATCTACGGCGTGTTATCGGAAGAACTGGCAAACGGTGTGCGTGCACTGGCCTTGCACACCTTTACCCTGAAAGAGTGGGAAGGGCAACAGACCAAGGTACCGGCCTCACCACACTGTCGCGGGGCTGGCACCTTGGCCTAAGGTTAAAATTGACAGTGATCAGTGGAACTTTTCCCTTGATTTGGGGTATTATTACTTACGAATTTTGGAGCGGCCAGCGGGCAGCTTGTGTTTTGGCTTTTGAAGACGACACAGGTGATGACCAATAGGGCTACGCGGTGGTCGGCTGCGGTTGCCCTTTGACCATCAAATTGGCAGAATGTGCGTTTTAATGCGTCAGTGTTGCTTTGCTGTCCTCGACTCACCACGCATGCACCGCTATAATGCCGCGTTTTATTTTTTGGAATGGTTTCGGTACGCTTCTGTCATTAGGGAACTCCGTTCTGCATGGGTAGCGGCTCTGGTACTTGGGCGGAGCTAACCGAGCACTGTGATTTTTTTGAGGTAACAAGATGCAAGTTTCGGTAGAAACCACTCAAGGTCTGGGGCGCCGTCTCTCTATTACTGTACCCGCCGAAAGTATCAGCCAGGAAGTTAAGAAAGAACTGATCAATACGGCGAAAAGCGTTCGTATCGATGGCTTCCGTAAAGGAAAAGTGCCGCGTAACATCGTTGAACAGCGTTATGGCACCTCTATTCGTCAGGACGTGCTGGGCGAAGTGATGCAGCGCAGCTTCATTGATGCGATCGTCAAAGAAAAGATCAATCCGGCTGGTAGGCCAAATTACCTGCCGGGCGAATATAAAGAAGGTGAAGATTTCAGCTTCGCTGTTGAGTTCGAAGTGTATCCAGATGTTGAGCTGAAAGCTCTAGACAGCATTGAGGTCGAGAAGCCATTGGTTGAAGTTACCGATGCTGACGTTGACACTATGTTGGAAACTTTGCGCAAGCAGCAGGCGACTTGGAAAGAAAGTGACCGCGCAATAGAGGTTGAAGACCGCGTGACCATTGACTTCACCGGTTCTATTGACGGCGAGGAGTTTGAGGGCGGTAAAGCTTCTGATTTTGTGCTGGTCATGGGACAAGGCCGCATGATGCCAGGTTTTGAAGAAGGTCTGGCCAGTCACAAGGCCGGTGAAGAATTCACCATCGATGTTAACTTACAGGAAGACTACCACACAGAAAATCTGCAGGGTAAAGCGGCTAAATTCGCTATTGTTCTAAAGAAAGTTGAAGAGCGCGAGTTGCCAGAGCTGAGCGAAGAGTTCATCAAGCACTTTGGTGTGGCTGATGGTTCCGTTGACGCTCTGCGCGCCGAAGTGCGTAAAAACATGGAACGCGAGCTGAAAGGTGCCGTGCGTAACCGTATCAAGACTCAGGTAATCGACGGCCTGGTCAGCACTAACGACATCGACGTGCCTGCTGTGCTGATCGATGGTGAGGCTGACGTTCTGCGCCATCAGGCGGCACAGCGTTTAGGTGGCGACGAGAAACAAGCACTGGAACTGCCACGCGAACTGTTTGAAGAGCAGGCTAAGCGTCGCGTTGCTGTCGGTCTGCTGCTGGGCGAAGTGATCACTGCCAACAATTTGAAAGCTGACGAAGAGCGCGTAAAAACTCTGATTGAGGAAATGGCCTCCGCCTACGAAGATCCGCGAGAAGTTGTTGAATTCTACAGTAAGAACAAAGATCTGATGAACAATATGCGCAACGTGGCATTGGAAGATCAAGCGGTAGAAGCCCTGTTGGCAAAAGCACAATTGACCGAGAAGGCTATCGCTTTCAGCGAATTGATGAACCCAGCCTCAAACAGGCGTAATAGTCGTATTTGAGTGCGGAAGGAACGCTCTAGTTTTCAATGGCGGAGCGCTGTAGGCTGTATAATAAAAAGCCCGTAACCTTCAGTTGCGGGCTTTTATTTTATCATGTTGCTGATTAATCACCGCTTTAATCTTAGCAACAGACACATGTTTACTTGGCTACATATTGGTCAAACGGCATGCTGGGGACTGAAGCGATAAAGTCATCGTCTGGGCTTGAAAACTCGCCATCGCTCCCCAAATGTGTAAAAATCTAGCGACTGTTTGCCAAAATGCATGGGATGATGAAATAGCCGTTGGGTAGGTTTGGGATGGGTTGAATGCTTGAGCATAGCCATCATGACCGTTCTCAAGTAGAATTGGTGTATTAGGGGGTAACTTTAGCCGCCAAAGCAATTTCTATTAGGAGACGGTAATGTCATATAGTGGAGAAAGAGACCAACTTCCACCTAACATGGCTTTGGTGCCGATGGTGGTAGAGCAGACTTCACGCGGGGAACGTTCTTACGACATATATTCCCGCCTGCTGAAAGAGCGCATCATTTTCCTGACTGGTCAAGTAGAAGACCACATGGCCAACCTGATTGTGGCACAGATGCTATTCCTCGAAGCGGAAAGCCCGGAAAAAGACACTTTCCTCTACATCAACTCGCCGGGTGGCGTGATCACTGCCGGTATGTCAATCTATGACACCATGAAATTCATCAAGCCGGATGTCAGCACCATTTGTATTGGGCAAGCGTGTTCGATGGGATCCTTCCTGCTGACTGCCGGTGCCAAGGGCAAGCGTTTCTGCTTGGCTAATTCGCGCGTAATGATTCACCAGCCTCTGGGCGGCTATCAGGGCCAGGCGACGGATATCGAAATCCACGCTCGTGAAATCTTGAAAGTGAAGGCGCGCATAAATGAACTGATGGCGGAGCATACCGGCCAGTCATTGGCGCAGATCGAATGCGACACCGAGCGCGATCGCTTTATGACTGCGGACGAAGCCGTAGAATACGGTTTGGTTGACGGCATTCTGACACACCGCAGCTAGACGTAGTGGCTAGAGTGTAGTAATCAGAATAGGCATCGTTCGTTTTGTTGAGGGTTTTCGGTGTTCCCGATAGGCGTTTGAGGCATCACTGCCGCCGTAATGTTCTTGCGGGACAAAGACTAAGAAGAGGTTTGATTTATGACAGATAGACGCAAAGACGGTTCAGGAAAGCTGCTGTACTGCTCTTTCTGCGGCAAAAGCCAGCATGAAGTACGTAAGCTGATTGCCGGTCCGTCAGTGTATATCTGCGATGAATGTGTTGACCTGTGTAACGACATTATTCGCGAAGAGATTAAAGACGTTGCACCGCATCGTGAGCGCAGTGAGCTACCGACGCCGCACGAAATTCGCCAACATCTGGATGACTACGTCATTGGTCAAGAACAGGCGAAGAAAGTGCTGGCGGTTGCGGTGTACAACCACTACAAACGCCTGCGCAACGGCGATACCAGCAATGGTGTCGAGTTGGGTAAAAGCAACATTTTGCTGATTGGCCCGACTGGCAGCGGTAAGACGCTGCTGGCGGAAACCTTGGCGCGTTTTCTGGATGTGCCGTTCACTATGGCTGATGCCACTACATTGACCGAAGCTGGTTATGTGGGTGAGGACGTGGAGAATATCATCCAAAAATTGCTGCAAAAATGTGACTACGACGTACAAAAAGCGCAGCGTGGTATCGTCTATCTCGATGAAATTGATAAGATTTCCCGTAAGTCAGATAACCCATCTATCACCCGCGATGTATCGGGCGAAGGTGTGCAGCAGGCGTTGCTGAAGCTGATTGAAGGCACTATCGCCGCCGTTCCGCCGCAGGGCGGGCGTAAGCATCCACAGCAGGAATTCCTGCAAGTTGATACCTCGAAGATCTTGTTTATCTGCGGCGGCGCTTTTGCTGGTCTGGATAAAGTGATCGGTCAGCGCGTCAACAGGGGTTCCGGCATTGGTTTTGGCGCAACCGTCAAAGGAGAATCTGAGAAAGCGACCGAAGGTGAAATGCTGCTACAGGCCGAACCGGAAGATTTAATCAAGTTTGGTCTGATCCCTGAATTTATTGGCCGTTTGCCGGTAGTGGCAACGTTGAGCGAGCTAAGTGAAGATGCTCTGATCCAGATCCTGAAAGAGCCGAAAAATGCCTTGACCAAGCAATATCAAGCATTGTTCAATCTGGAAGGTGCTGAGCTTGAGTTCCGTGACGAGGCGCTGAACGCCATTGCTAAGAAAGCCATGGCGCGTAAAACCGGCGCTCGTGGTCTGCGCTCCATCGTGGAGGGCGCGCTGCTCAACACTATGTACGATCTACCATCGATGGACAGCGTAGAAAAAGTGGTGATCGACGAGCCGGTGATCGCGGGTCAATCGAAGCCGCTGCTGATTTATGGCAAACCGGAAGCGCAGGCTTCAGGTGAATAATTCGCCAGTTAAACCATAATGTTAGACAGTAAAATGGGGGATTTTATCCCCCATCTCTCTTTCCTGTATTCTGGCTGTTGAATGTCAGCCACTCGTCCCCATATACTCACAACTAGATTTTATGAAACGTGTGATGCTGACGTCTTATGAGATCCCCCTAAACCTGGCGGAAATTAAAACTAAGAGAGAGTTCTATGAACCCTGAGCGTTCCGAACGCATTGAAATCCCCGTTTTGCCATTGCGCGACGTGGTGGTTTATCCGCACATGGTGATCCCGTTATTTGTTGGCCGGGAAAAATCGATTCGTTGCCTAGAAGCAGCAATGGATCATGATAAACAGATCATGCTGGTGGCACAGAAAGAGGCCTCAACGGATGAGCCTAGCATTAATGATTTATTCTCTGTCGGCACCGTAGCGTCGATTCTACAGATGCTGAAGCTGCCGGACGGCACGGTCAAAGTGCTTGTGGAGGGCCTCCAGCGTGTGCATATCACCACGCTTTCCGACAGCGGTGAGTGTTTTACTGCCCAGGCGGAATACCTTAAGTCACCGGCGATTGATGAGCGTGAGCAGGAAGTACTGGTGCGTACTGCGATCAACCAGTTTGAAGGCTACATCAAACTGAACAAGAAGATCCCCCCGGAGGTGCTGGCTTCACTCAATAGCATCGACGATGCCGCACGTCTAGCGGATACTATCGCCGCGCATATGCCGCTGAAGCTTAACGACAAGCAGTCGGTGTTGGAGATGTTCAATACTACTGAACGCTTGGAATACCTGATGGCGATGATGGAATCGGAAATCGACCTGCTACAGGTAGAAAAACGCATTCGTAACCGCGTCAAAAAACAGATGGAAAAAAGTCAGCGCGAATACTATCTGAATGAGCAAATGAAGGCGATTCAGAAAGAACTCGGCGAGATGGATGATGTGCCGGATGAACATGAAGCGATAAAACGCAAGATCGCAGCGGCAAAAATGCCAAAAGAAGCGCGTGAAAAAACCGAAGCTGAACTGCAAAAGCTGAAAATGATGTCGCCGATGTCTGCTGAAGCGACCGTGGTGCGTGGCTATATCGACTGGATGCTGCAAGTGCCGTGGAATACGCGCAGCAAGGTGAAAAAAGACTTACTCAAGGCGCAGGAAGTGCTCGATACCGATCACTATGGCCTGGCTCGCGTCAAAGATCGCATTCTTGAGTATCTCGCCGTGCAGAGCCGCGTCAGCAAAATCAAGGGGCCAATCCTGTGCCTGGTGGGGCCTCCAGGCGTGGGGAAAACCTCGCTGGGCCAGTCTATCGCCAAGGCAACCGGGCGTCAGTATGTGCGTATGGCATTGGGCGGCGTGCGGGACGAAGCAGAAATTCGCGGACATCGGCGCACTTACATCGGCTCAATGCCAGGTAAGCTTATCCAAAAAATGGCTAAGGTCGGGGTGAAGAACCCGTTGTTCCTGCTAGATGAGATCGACAAAATGTCTTCCGACATGCGCGGTGATCCGGCTTCTGCACTACTTGAGGTGCTGGATCCGGAACAGAACGTGGCGTTTAATGATCACTACCTGGAAGTGGATTATGATCTGTCCGATGTCACGTTCGTCGCTACCTCAAACTCGATGAATATCCCTGTGCCGTTGCTGGATCGTATGGAAGTGATCCGCCTGTCGGGTTACACCGAGGATGAAAAGTTCAACATTGCCAAGCAGCATTTGTTGCCGAAGCAGCTTGAGCGCAACGCGTTGCAGCAAAGCGAACTGGTGGTTGATGACAGCGCCATTATCGGCATTATCCGCTATTACACCCGTGAAGCCGGGGTGCGTAGTCTGGAACGCGAAATTTCCAAGCTGTGCCGTAAAGCGGTGAAAACGCTATTGATGGACAAAAAAGTCAAACATATCAAAATCAATGGCGACAACTTGAAAGATTATCTGGGTGTGCAGCGCGTTGACTATGGCCGTGCGGACACCGAAAACCGCGTAGGCCAGGTTACTGGCTTGGCGTGGACGGAAGTGGGCGGCGATTTGCTAACCATCGAAACTGCTTGTGTGCCGGGAAAGGGTAAACTAACCTACACCGGTTCCTTGGGTGAAGTGATGCAGGAATCGATCCAAGCTGCGCTGACCGTGGTACGTGCGCGCGCAGAAAAATTGGGTATCAACGCTGATTTCTATGAAAAGCGCGACATTCATGTCCATGTGCCAGAAGGTGCGACGCCGAAAGACGGGCCGAGTGCCGGTATTGCGATGTGCACCGCGCTGGTTTCCTGCCTGACTGGCAACCCAGTACGTGCTGATGTAGCAATGACCGGTGAGATCACCCTACGTGGTCAAGTGTTACCGATAGGTGGCCTGAAAGAGAAGCTGCTGGCGGCGCATCGCGGCGGCATCAAAACCGTGCTGATCCCGCATGAGAACAAGCGCGATCTGGAAGAAATGCCGGACAACGTTATCGCCGATCTGGAGATTCATCCGGTACAGAGAATTGATGAGGTTTTGAACATTACCTTGCAAAATCCAGCCTTCGGCGCACTACCAGTCTCAGTAAAAACGGTGACGAAGAGCAAAAGCCATTGATAAAACTTATGCTGATAAGCCATTTCTTACTTGCCAGTATTTTTTTGTGCCGCTAAGTTAGCCACTGTCGGCCTGTGTTTGACCTAGAAGTCGGTGGCTTACCAAGATTCGACGGGACTGATATAACCGCTGCGCTGCTGCAACCGTAAGTCTTTCTCGGTGCGGCGATAGAATTCTAGAGGGGATGATAGAGTGAATAAGTCACAACTGATCGGCAATATTGCCACAGGTGCCGATATTTCCAAAGCGGTAGCCGGGCGCGCTTTAGACGCAGTAATTGCTTCTGTTACAGACTCCTTGAAAGCAGGGGATGATGTGGCTTTGGTGGGTTTCGGCACCTTCACTGTGCGTGAGCGTTCGGCGCGTACTGGCCGCAACCCACAAACGGGGAAAGAGATCACTATCTCGGCAGCCAAAGTTCCGTCTTTCCGCGCAGGGAAAGCGCTTAAAGACGCAGTCAATTGATAGCTTGTGTCTAACCGTATAGCGAAACAGGTATGGCAATAAACAATCACCTGACGTAAAGCGACTGGTAAGGTAATATACAAGGCGCATCGTAACGATGCGCCTTGTATATTTTTGTCGCAGGGGAGGACCCCCTGCACTAAGGGTTGTTAATCCACATCACAGCGGAGTGTTGTCACACTATGATGGAAAATTTACGCGCGGCTGCAAATCACGTGGCGCTCAAAATCATCTTGGCCCTGATCATCCTGTCATTAATTTTGACCGGGGTGGGTAATTACCTGATCGGCGGCTTCGGCGATTATGCGGCGAAAGTAAATGGTCAGGTGATTGAACGCGCTCAACTGGAACAGGTTTTCCAAAGCGAACGCCAACGCATGCAGCAGCAACTGGGTGACCAGTTCTCTGTACTGGCTGGCAATGAAGGCTATATGCAGCGGATGCGCCAGCAAGTGCTATCACAACTGATCGATAACATGCTGCTGGCCCAATACGCCAAGAAATTAGGTCTGAGCGTCAGCGACGAGCAGATCAAAAATGCCATCCGCAAGACCCATTACTTCCAGACCGACGGCCAATTCGATAACGCCAAATATCTCGACTTGCTCGGTAGCATGGGGTACACCGCAGATGATTTCGCGCAGTCCATGCGTAAGCAGTTGGTTAACCAGCAAGTGATCCAAGCCTTCGGCGAGTCTGTTTTCATGCTACCTGCTGAGTCCCAGGCCATGGCGGCGTTGCTGTTGCAGCAGCGAGATGTGCGCCTCGCGATGATTGATCTGAGCGCGTTGCAGGCTAAGCAGAACGTCAGTGACGACGAGCTAAAAGCCTACTACCAACAGAACCAGAATAGCTTTATCGCACCTGAGCAGATCAAGGTGAGTTATATCTCGATAGACGCCGTGTCCATGCAAGACAAAGTGAAAGTCAGTGATGCAGACATTAGCGCCTATTACGATCGGCACAAAAGTAGCTATGGCCAGCCGGAGCGCAAGAACTACAGCGTGATCCAACTAAAAACCGAGAAAGAAGCCAACGCCGTGCTCAGTGAGCTGAAAAAAGGCGGTGATTTTGCCATCCTGGCGAAGGAAAAATCTACCGATATCATCTCACGCAGCACTGGTGGTGAACTGGGCTGGCTGGAGCCGGAAACCACTGCCGACGAGCTGAAAGAAGCTCACCTGACTGAAAAGGGCAAACTGTCCAGCGTAGTGAAGTCTTCCATCGGCTATTTGATCGTGCGTCTGAATGATATCGAGCCTGAGAAAATGAAGCCGCTGAGCGACGTGTATGAGACCATCGCCAAACAGGTTCGTCAGGAAAAAGCGCTAGATGCCTATTACGCGCTGCAACAGAAGGTGAGCGCAGCGGCGACCAGCAACAACGAATCCCTGGCCTCGGCTGAAGAAGTAGCCGGCGTGAAAGCGGCGCAAACTGGCTGGTTCACCCGCGAAAGCATTCCCGCCGTGCTGAACTTCAAACCGGTAGTGCAGTCGATCTTCGACGGTTCACTGATTGGCGAGAACGGTGCACCGGGCAGTAACTCTGACGTGATTAGCGTGGAGGGTGATCGGGCATTTGTGGTGCGCGTGACTACCCACAAAGCGGAAGGCATTGAACCTTTCGATCAGGTTAAAGATCGCGTAGCAGAACGGGTAAAACACAACAAAGCGCTGGAAAAAGCGAAACTGCAAGGCGAGCAGCTGTTGGTAGAGTTGAAGCAGGGCAAGGGCGACGAGGCTATGAAAGCCGCTGGTCTGAGCTTTGGCAGCGTGCAAAAGATGGTGCGTGCTTCAGAAGATAACCCGTTGGTGGAAAATTTGTTTGCACTGCCGCACCCACAGGAAGGTAAACCGGTTTATGGCATGTCGCAGGATCGTCAGGACAATGTGGTGTTGATCGCGCTTGATGTTGTTAAACCAGGCTCGTTACCAGCCGATGAAATGAAAAATTTCGTCAGCAAGATGGAACAAAGTGCCGCCAGCGGCACCTTCTACTCTCTGCTGGCGAGCCTGCGTAAAGACGCCAAAATCAAGATGGGTGCCGCTGAGCAGTATCAACCTCAGTAACCACGGCATTTTTATGTAACGCATTGCAATAACCCAAGGCCGCTTTCGCGGCCTTTCCCACATATCTAAAATCTGCCGATTGCTGAACATTTGCTACTGCGGCAAAGTGAGCCTGCTGTTAAATACAAGGAGAATACAGCATGCAACTTACAGAAAAAAAGCGCTTTATGATTATGGGATCTACACTTGGGTGTTCCTGATGTGCCTGATGGCTTCATCGGTCGCGATAGCTGAAAAAGTATCGCCGTCGCCGATGTTTTCGCAGCCAGCAGCTAAACCCAGGACAAGGTAAGGTGATGCCGGTGGCAGGTGAGGCTGCAGTGAGCATTAATCAAACAGGTGCTTAGCAGTTGGCCAGAATACTTAAAGGCATTGGCCTGAAAAAGGCTGAAAGCATAGTTCGTTACCGCGAGCAGAATGGGCCTTTCACTCAGATTGAGCAGTTGCAGGAAGTGCCGGGCATCGGGCCGGAGCTGTTTGAAAAGAACCGATCTCGCTTGAAAATATGATCCTGTTAGCGCTTGCGCGGCAAAGCACTACTGCAGCAGTTCTTTTGCTACTATATTTTATCGGTCTTATCAGCTTAATTTATTGACGAAATGGGTGAGGGGGTCGTACATGGCCCCTTCTTTCTATAATCATTAGTGGATACGTATGAGTAGCCAAATGGGGGCTAGGCTGTATTCCATCATTGACCGTAGCGTCGTAGACCTAAAAGCCGTTAATCAAGGCAGAAGGTGCAAGGGCATTGCGGACCTATGTTCAAGCCCGACAACGCGGAGTACCAGCTTTGGGGTTTCCCCCCTAAGGGCTGGGGCAATTTAGGCACCCAAGGTGACGCACTGCTTATTTGGCCCACCAAACCTCACCAGTCTGCGCCTTGCTGGATGTTCAAATGATCTCCAGCGATGCTCACGGGCCATTGCTGGACACAGCCTAATGGCAAGAGCAGCATCTGAAACCAAAGAGTGGTGATACTATATGCACTACATTTGCAACGGCTTGAAAACCTAGTGGGGGCTGACGGCTGATGATTGAGGGGCAACTGGGCGAACACTGGCAGATGCTCACGTAACTGGAAGAGAATCAATAAAGCAAACTCTTAACCACCGTTATTTTTCATGCTAGACCGGTTTTCTGCTTCAGAGCCGCCATCACTTCCGTCTTGTTGAGTTGGTACTGCGCCAGGCCGTTTGCCCGCAGGTGGCATGCCGCGCACTCACCGCAGCCATCGCCTTTAATTCCGTTGTAGCAGGTCAGTGTGTCTTGACGCACCAGAGCCAACTGATGGTAGTAATCTGCCAGCGCCCAGGTTTCTGCCTTATTCAGCCACATCAGCGGCGTTTCGAAGCGAATATGGCGGGCGATGCCTAGCACGATCGCCTGATTCAGCGCTTTGATAAACTCGTTTCGGCAGTCGGGGTAACCTGAGAAATCAGTTTCGCAGACGCCAGTGATGACTGTTTCTGCTGCTATCTGGTAGGCGTAAATCGCCGCCAGCGTTAGGAACAAAATATTACGGCCCGGCACAAAGGTGCTTTGCAGCGCATTTTTCTGGTTGAGGTTATAGGCGGGAACCGGAATGTTGTCACGGGTCAGGCTGCTGATCGCCAGTTTGTTTAGCAAACCTACATCCAGCACCTTATGCGCCTTGGTACCAAGTGTTAACGACAGCTCTTGTGCTACCGCGATCTCGGCATGATGGCGCTGACCGTAATCGAACGTGACGCAGTGAACCTCGTCATATTGTTGTAATGCCTGGATCAAGCAGGTCGTGGAATCTTGTCCACCGCTGAAAATGACAACTGCACGCTTCATACGATCACCTTATTATTGGATTTTGCCTTTTCCGATATACCGGCCATATTTCAAGTTGTCGGTGTGTTACCTTTCCTGGCTCAACCTAGTCACTTAACGATGTAAGCGCTTGCCGTCTTCCTGTAACTCGAATTATTTAGGGTATATACCATTGGGCAGTAGGATAAAAATGCGTTGCAGCGGCGATGGTAGCAGAAATAATGGTATGGCACAGGGGAGAAGCCTATGTTAAGCCTGCGGAGGGTTGCTCTGGGTTATCTACTCGCGGCGGCCCCTACAGAAATCGAAACCAGCCATGGGCAGTCAGCGTTATGCCATGAATACGCGGCTGCGCGCTGATTTAATATTGATAATGGCGCTAGGGAGGGATGATGACAGCACGTATCAACTGCCAATAGTAACTTTTCAACTGCTCTAAGCGCGGTGCCAGAAGTGGCTGAATTTGCCGCAGCCATCTCCCGTTGCCGCTGTCCTCGTTCTGTGGTCAAGACGCCGCACTACCGGGTATTTTACTGCAAGCGACTCTCCAGCGTCACTTCAGGCACCTCGCCGAGCAGGTTATCCACCTGCCGCAGGTCGGCCTGGGCGATTTGTGCCAGGCTCTGCCAGCGCTTGCCGGGGGTAATAGCGTGCTTCCAGTACGTAGCCGTGCTGCGCCAGTTACGGCTGAATGATGAGTTTTATTACAGATTTTCAGGTATCGCTACTCGGGTTTTTATACTTACAGCCTTGGCTTAATGAGCTGACTTTTTTTTAAGCTCGCCGCTTTGTTGCTATAGAGCGTCAGTAAAATTCCGATTAATAATGGCAGAATAAGCCACAGTGAGGCGTTGCTGATAGTGGCATTTTTAACCATTTTTTCAACGCCAATAGCGATAAGTGGAAAGACCAGAAATACGGCGTTGTTGAATAAATCAAACTTTTGCTTTGCCAAGGAATGTCGCTATTTTGACAAAAGGAGAGTGATCTAATCCTCGTGGCGGCCAAAAGTTCGATTTATTCAACAACGCCTCGATCTCGGTAAACATTCTTTCCACATTCATTAGCCAAGATAAGTCAGGTAAAGCGCTTCCGCGTAATAAGTTTACGCGCACAAAGCTAATGCAGTTTTTGGCGAAATGCCCGTCCTCGGTTGTTGTTATGGAAGCTTGTGCTGGAGCACACTTTATGGCGCGGCGTATCAGTGATAGCATCCATAAAGCAAAACTTATCTCTCCGCAATTTTTGCGCCCGTTTGTTAAGAGCAATAAAAATGATTTTGTTGATGCAGAGGCGATATGTGAAGCCGCATCCCGGCCGTAAATGCATTTTGTCCAGCTGAGAAATGAGGTTCACCAGGCGCATAACTCATCGAGGCGCGGGCATCCCTCCCTTCCCACAGAGACGCCGGATAGATTTAAGCAAGCCCACCATTCGTCAAAAATCAGTGTTGCGAAATGGGGGTGACCATAGATTTTTATATACGCCGTGCATGGCGCGTTACACGTGAGCGCAACCAGTCTGACTGTGGTGATCAAGTTTGTTACTTGGAGATGAAAGTCCTCTACACACCCGGCAAAAGGAAGTGTTAGCCAACTGCCAAGTGTGCTCTGTGTGAGAGGAGACCTGAAGGAAGCTGCAGATCTCGTACAACAGTGTCTGTGGTTCAAGGTCTAACGGCGGAAGGTTCGCTGCCTATTATGGAGGAACAAGAAAAGGCCGTATGCCTGAGCAAAAAGGCTAATGAGAAACGGACTCACAAAGGAAAGAGTGTGGATATCAGCGGTAAACCAACGAGGTCTGTGGTGGAACTCAGGGGCAAGCCACATTAACCCTCTATGTTCCCGAAGCAAGGGTTCTCAAAAGCCTGGGAGGGGGGGTTATCACTACGGGAACTCCAGCGTCAGTTCCAGCGTTAACAATGAGCCACCGTATACGGAACCGCACCTATGGTGGTGTAAGAGAACGGCAGGAGTAACCCCGCCTTCTACTCTATAGAGAAGCTAAACACTAAAAGCGCCCTGCCATATTAACAAGACTGATAATCATTACTTCATGCTAGCGAGCAATACATCGACATTATGTTTGAATACCTGCACATAGGTCGCTGCTGGGCCATGTGTACTTGATAATGCCTCTGGATACAACTCCCCACCCGCCTTGGCCCTAGTGGCAGCCGCAATTTGCTTTACCAGGCGCGAGTCAGTTTGGTTATCAATAAAATAGGCGCTGACCTTTTCCTGCTTGATCTGCTTAATCAAGCTGGCTACGTCGCTGGCACTGGCTTCAGCTTCGGTAGAAAAACCAACCGGGGCAAGGAAGGTGACACCATACTCATGCCCAAAGTAACCAAAAGCATTGTGGCTGGTTAGCACCTTACGTTTCTCTAGCAGCACCGCAGCAAACTGCGTTTTAGCCCACAGATCCAGCTTTTGCAACTGCTGAATAAACTCCGTTCCTCGCTGGCGGAAATAGTTGGCGTCTTGCGGATCGGCAGCAATCAGGGCATTCATCACATTAGTGGCGTACTGAACGCCATTTTTCATACTATTCCAGGCGTGAGGATCGGTCATTTTCTCACCATTTTCTTCCATCTGCCGCGTGTCAATCCCCTGTGAAGCGATGATTACCCGTCCTTGATAACCCGAAGCGCTAACCAAACGATCGAGCCACCCTTCCAACCCTAGGCCGCTAACGAACACCACGTCAGCCTGTGACAACAACTTGCTGTCCTGCGGTGAAGGTTCAAAGCTGTGCGGATCGCCGCCTGGCCTTACCAGCGTGCTAACTTTGACGTGCTCTCCCCCCACTTGCTTGACAATATCACTGAGGATAGAAAAGCTGGCAACGGTATAGACAGTCTTCGCCATTGCCAGTGGGCTGGACAGCAGAACAGCGACTGCCAGCAATATAGGTAAACGTTTCATACTTTTTCCTCCTGGAAGTAGCACTTCTCAACGGCGCGCGCAAGAGTAGATCCCGCCGAACGACCCAAATAAAATCGAAACAAAAAAGATCATGCTGGCGCTCAGCACGATGGCCGGGCCAGCAGGCAGCGAGGCGTAATACGACCATTCCAGACCAATCAGGCTGGAAAGCATACCGATCCCCATCGCCACCGCCAGCATATATGGCAAATTACGCGCCCAGAAACGCGCACTGGCAGCGGGCAGCATCATCAGCCCCACCGACATCAAAGTGCCGAGGATTTGAAAACCAGCCACCAGATTGATCACCACCAGCGCAAGAAACAGCCCATGTATCAGCGTTAGCCAGCGCGGCGCACTGACCCGCAGAAAAGTAACATCAAAAGACTCAATCACTAACGCACGATACAGCGCCGCTAAAGCCAATAATGAAAAGCTGGCTATCGCACCAACCATCAAAATGGCATGAGTCCCAACCGCCAAAATCGAGCCAAACAGCACATGTAGCAGATCAACGCTGGAACCACGCAACGATACAAGCGTCACTCCCAGTGCCAGAGAACCAAGGTAAAAACCGGCGAAGCTGGCATCTTCCTTTAACGGCGTGCGGCGGCTGACCAAACCTGACAACATCGCCACGGCCAACCCAGCAATAAACCCACCAACCCCCATCGCCACCAGCGACATGCCGGAAATCAGATAGCCTATCGCCGCACCAGGCAATACTGCATGAGAAAGCGCATCACCAACCAGACTCATACGCCGCAGCAATAGAAAAATCCCCAATGGTGCTGCACTGAGAGACAGCGCCAAACAGGCCACCAAAGCACGGCGCATAAAACCAAAGGATACGAAGGGATCAAGCAACAGGTGAAGCAGCGTCATGACACCACCGCCATCTGGCACTGAGGTTGGCTGGCAATATTCAACGCTGGAATATGTTCCAAAATCCGATCAGCATCTCCCCAATGGCAACACTGCGGCGTCAACAGCAGTACCTGAGGGAAATGATTGGTCACCAGCGACATATCGTGCAGCACGGCGATCAGCGTCCGTCCCTGCCGGTGCAGTTGCTCAATAACCTGTACCAACAATTGGGTGGTAGCGCTGTCGATACCAGTGAAAGGTTCGTCCAGTAAAATCAGCGGTGCCTGCTGTACCAACAGACGCGCAAACAATACCCGTTGCAACTGACCACCGGATAGTTCCCCCACCGGTCTGCTCGCCATCGCAGTCATACCCACGAACTCCAGTACCTCGGCAATATGCCGCGACGCACACTTGCTCAACGCACCGAACATGCCATTTTTCGCCCAGTTTCCCATCGCAACCAAATCGCTGCCCCGTATCGGGAACTGACGATCCAGCTCCGTCTGCTGAGGCAAGTAGGCCATTCGTGGCGGTTGAGTGCCACTGAAATGCAGGCTACCGCCTTGCAAGGGCTGTAGCCCAACCAACGTTTTTAGCAATGTGGATTTGCCCGTGCCATTAACCCCTACGACCGCCGTCAGAGAGCCGGTAGAAAAATGGCCACTAAGCGGTGGGAACAGCGGTACACTGCCATAACCGATCTCGGCCTGTTGCAACGTGATCATGGCAACGCTACAGCCCAACGAATGCCCAGCCATAGCAAAGCTAACAGCACAACGGCAATTTCGCAGCGCAGTACTGCTGAGGCGGTGAACAAGGTATTAAATGATGTTTCGGTGTCATATCGAGATGTCGATGTCAATTTCATGGCTAACAAGAATAAAGAGAAAATGTGTGATGTAATAATATTACATCACATACCCTGTATCAACTCAAGCCTTCTCCCATCAATAATACAACGAAACGCTACCACTGCCCGTTAGGTCAATACCGACTAAATACCTGCGCTAAATAGTAGATCACAGAAGGAACTCAATCCAGTTTGAGCGATCTGATCAATGGACAAACATCACAAACCCTCACAACTGGACTGAGTAATGTCGAGCATAGCACCCATACCCCGACATGAACGACTTTAGATGCAAAAAATTATCCAGAAAACACCAAAATTATGCCAGACGTCTTATCGTTATGTTGATGTTACACGGGGCTTTGTTGAATAAATCAGATTTGGAATAAAGAGTCCCCTGAAAGATGCCCCTTCAGGGGACTCTTTATTCCAAATCTGATTTATTCAACAAAGCCCAATAATTAGGAAAGAATATTGCTTTTCAACCTTCATTTTTGTTTGAATGGAGAAAAATTTTCTCTGGATTGGCGATATGCTAGATAAAACAGACCGTAAGCTGCTATTTATTTTTCAGCAGGACTACACCCAATCGCTACAGGCGCTGGCCGAAGCGGTCAATTTAACCTCCACTCCATGCTGGAAACGGCTGAAACAGCTGGAAGATGAAGGCTATATCCGTGGCTGAGTGGCGCTGCTGGACAACGAAAAGTTGGGTCTAGGGCTGACTGCCTTTGTGCTGATTAAAACCCAGCAGCACAGCAGCGAGTGGTATCGGACGTTTGTTCAACTGACTGCCCAAATTCCCGAGGTGTTAGCGTTCTACCGCATGGCGGGTGAATACGACTACTTGATGCAATTAGAAGTGGCGGATATGAAGAGCTACGACATCTTTTACAAGCGGCTAGTCAACGGCGTGCCAGGCCTGGTTGACGTCACTTCTAGCTTCGCCATGGAGAAAATAAAATATACCACCGCGCTGCCAGTGCCAGAGTGAAAAGTTCACCAAACTGACGCTGCATCGGTGGTATCCTGCTGTGTTGGAGCAGAGCAAAAGATAAAACCTATTCAATCATGGAATCAAACTGTGTGAGATTATTTGCTCAAATCGGTTGGTATTTTCGCCGAGAATGGCACCGCTACCTGGAGGCAGTGGTGCTGCTGATCGTTATCGCTATTCTGCAACTGTTACCGCCCAAACTGGTAGGCATTATCGTGGATGGTGTCACCGAAAAAAAGATGTCGACCGGCGTGCTGATGGCATGGCTTGGGCTGATGCTTGGCTCCGCGATTATTATTTACCTACTGCGCTACCTGTGGCGGGTATTGCTGTTTGGCGCGTCTTATCAGTTGGCCGTAGAGCTACGCGAGAATTTCTACCGTCGGCTTAGTTACCAGAACCCGGCCTTCTACCTGCGTCACCGCACCGGCGATCTGATGGCGCGTGCCACCAACGACGTGGATCGGGTGGTGTTTGCTGCTGGTGAAGGCGTGTTGACACTGGTGGACTCACTAGTGATGGGGGTGATAGTGCTGGTGGTGATGAGCACCCAAATTAGTTGGAAACTGACACTCCTGTCTTTGATCCCAATGCCGCTGATGGCGATCGCTATCAAATATTACGGCGGCCAACTGCATCAGCGCTTTAAATCGGCACAGGCGGCGTTTTCCAGCCTGAATACGCAGGCGCAGGAAAGTATGACCAGCATCCGCATGATCAAAGCCTTTGGTCTGGAAGATCACCAGTCCAAGCAGTTCGCCGAAGTGGCGGTGCAGACAGGTGCGAAGAACATGCATGTGGCGCGGGTTGACGCATGCTTTGACCCGACGATCTATATCGCCATCGGCACCTCTAATCTGTTGGCTATTGGCGGCGGCAGTTGGATGGTAGTGAACGGTTCTCTAACTCTGGGGCAGTTGACCAGCTTTGTGATGTATCTCGGCCTGATGGTTTGGCCGATGTTAGCGCTGGCTTGGATGTTCAATATCGTTGAACGCGGCAGTGCCGCATACAGCCGTATCTGTAGCCTGCTTGCAGAAGCACCGACGGTACAAGATGGTCAACTGCCGCTGCCTGCTGGCCGTGGCGTATTGGTGGCGGATATCCGAGCATTTCATTACCCAGAGAGTAAGCTGTCTGCGTTGCACAAGGTCATGTTGAGGCTAGAGCCTGGGCAGATGCTAGGGTTGTGCGGGCCAACGGGGGCCGGTAAATCGACGCTGTTGTCACTGATCCAGCGCCAGTTCGACGTTGACGCTGGTCAGATAAGCTACCACTGCTTGCCGCTGAGCCAGGTCAAGCTTGATGATTGGCGTTCGCGGTTGTCGGTGGTCAGTCAGACGCCATTCTTATTCTCCGACAGCGTGGCGAACAATATTGCGCTAGGCAATCCGGGAGCGACGCAAGAGCAGATTGAACAGGCGGCGCGGATGGCCAGCGTGCACGAGGATATCCTGCGTCTGCCACAGGGCTATAAAACTGAAGTGGGCGAACGCGGTGTGATGCTCTCTGGTGGTCAAAAGCAGCGTATTTCCATCGCACGTTCGCTGTTACTGGACACAGAGATCCTGATCCTCGACGATGCACTTTCAGCAGTAGATGGTCGTACTGAGCACCAAATTCTGTATAACTTGCGCCGTTGGGGGCAGGATCGCACGCTGATTATCAGTGCGCACCGGCTGTCGGCATTGACCGGAGCTAGCGAGATCCTGGTGATGCAGCATGGTAGCGTGGCGCAGCGTGGTGAACACCCAGTGCTGGCGACTCAGCCAGGTTGGTATCGCGATATGTACCGCTACCAGCAGTTGGAGGCGGCGCTGGATGAAGTGCCGGACTGCGGTGAGGAAGCGTTAGCCAATGAATAAAGTGCAAAAGCTGTGGCCGACGCTAAAACGGCTGCTGGCTTACGGATTTCCATACCGCAAACCGCTTGGGATTACAGTGCTGATGCTATGGGTGGCGGCAGCGGCGGAAGTCGCTGGGCCAATCTTGATCAGCTATTTTATCGATAACTACGTTGCCAAAGGGCAACTGCCGCTGGCAATCGTCGGCGGGCTGGCGACGACCTATGTACTGCTGGAACTGCTGGCGGCGGCGCTGCATTATTTCCAGGCGCTGTTTTTCAATCAGGCGGCGGTGGGGGTGGTGCAGCGTTTGCGCACCGATGTGATGGACGCCGCGCTGCGCCAGCCGCTCAGTGCCTTCGACACCCAGCCGGTCGGGCAGTTGATCTCACGCGTTACCAACGATACCGAGGTTATCAAGGATCTTTACGTGATGGTGGTCTCCACTGTGCTGAAAAGTGCCGCGCTGATCGGTACCATGCTGGTGGCAATGTTCATCCTCGACTGGCGCATGGCACTGGTGGCGATCTGCATCTTCCCGGCAGTACTCGTGGTAATGGGCATCTATCAGTACTACAGTGCGCCGATCGTGCGGCGGGTGCGCAGCTATCTGGCGGATATCAACGACGGTTTTAATGAAGTTATTAACGGCATGAGTGTCATCCAACAATTCCGTCAGCAGATCCGCTTCGGTGAGCGTCTGCGCGCAGCCAGTAAAATGCATTACACCGCGCGCATGCAAACTCTGCGGCTGGACGGTTTTCTACTGCGGCCACTAATTAGCTTGTTTTCGATGCTGGTGTTGTGCGGCCTGTTGATGCTGTTCGGCTTGAGCGGTGAAGGTGCGATAAGCGCCGGCGTATTGTATGCCTTTATCAATTATTTGGGGCGCTTGAACGAACCGCTGATCGAGCTGACCTCGCAGCAGTCTATTTTGCAGCAGGCGCTGGTGGCTGGCGAACGCGTCTTTGAACTGATGGATCGCTGCCAACAGCGTTATGGTTCGGAAACTTATCCGCTGACCAGCGGCAGCATCGATGTTAAAGACCTGAGTTTCGCCTATCGCGCGGATAAAAAGGTGTTGCAGCATATTTCATTTTCGGTGCCTAGGTGCGGTTTCGTGGCGCTAGTCGGCCACACCGGCAGCGGCAAGAGCACATTGGTCAACCTGCTAATGGGCTACTATCCAGTCAATGAAGGCGAGGTGCGCCTCGGCGGCCGTCTGCTGTCCAGTCTATCGCATCGTGCGCTGCGTCAGGGTATGGCCATGGTGCAGCAGGAGCCAGCGGTGATCGCCGAATCGGTGCTGGCCAATATCACGTTAGGGCGTAATATCGACGAAAAAACGGTTTGGCAGGCGCTGGAGACGGTGCATTTGGCCGATCTGGTACGCGGCTTTCCACTGGGCATTCACACCAGGCTGTGCGAGCAAGGTAATAACTTGTCGGTCGGCCAAAAACAACTGCTGGCGATGGCACGGGTACTAGTGCAGGCACCGAAGATCCTGATCCTCGACGAGGCGACGGCCAACATTGATTCGGGAACCGAGCAGGCCATCCAGCATGCGCTGCGTCTGATCCGTGAGCGCACCACGCTGATAGTGATCGCCCACCGTTTATCGACTATTGTCGATGCTGACTCAATTCTGGTGCTCCACCGTGGCCACGTAGTAGAGCAGGGCAATCATCTGCAACTGCTGGGGCAGCAGGGGCGCTACTACCAGATGTATCAATTGCAACAGGTGGGTGAGGCGCTTTTGGCCCGCGAGGAAAGCAAATCCGCTTGATCCCAGGAGAGTGGGGCGTAGCTCCTCAAGTCCCTTCCGCGCCTTTTTCCGAAGCATTACGCACCAAAATAGTGTGCAATATTTGAGTGATGACTGGCGGTAAGGCGCTACATTCCTCAAGGTTGTCGGTCCACAGAGTCATTTGCTGAATTCATGTACTAAACCATCTATGGCATAGTTTTTGCTTGATAAATTCTGTATCAGGGTGAGTTTGAGCTTTTAGTAGAGGAACAATTATGAAGCTGGTGACCGTAGTGATCAGACCATTCAAGCTGGAGGATGTGCGTGAAGCCTTATCGGCTGTAGGTATTCAGGGGCTGACTGTCACTGAAGTAAAAGGCTTTGGCCGCCAGAAAGGACATGCTGAGCTTTATCGTGGCGCAGAATACAGCGTCAACTTCCTACTTAAAGTAAAGATTGACATCGCCATTGCCGACGACCAATTGGATGACGTGATTGATATCATTAGCAAAGCTGCCTGTGCCGCTGAAAGTCTTCGCCCTGCTGCGAAATTTGTCCATGGCGATTCATCACCCGATGCCAGGATAGGGTGCTGCCTTCCGGCAAACGTCGTAATACACCGCCGACCTGACGCGCTGCGCGCGGCAATCCCGCCAGCCGTGCGACTTCACCGTAGGTGGTGATCTTGCCACAAGGAATGGCGGCCACCACATGGAACACGCGTTGGCTAAGGAGGGGGCTATGGGGTGCATTTTGTTTCCCTGCGCGAGTAAAATATCAGGTAGAGAGTATGCTATAGGTGAAACGAGTAAGAAAACAGCAGTTGGTTTTGCTTGGCTTGCTATTTGACGAACCATCACTGATAATGCCAGCGCTTTGAAGTACAAAAGCAGTCAATGGGGGCCTTATTGGTTCTCGCGCAACACTAAATTGTGGACTCGGTCAGATCCGGAAGGAAGCAGCCGCAGCAGGTAACGTGTGTGCCGGGATGTAGCTGGCAGGGCCCCCACCAAATTTAGTGATTAATCAATATTCGGTGCATTATACTTCTAGATATTACACTTTTATTATCACTTGGGGTGCTAACTTTCCTCAGCACTTTCTCTCCCACCAAGGCATGCAGTTCTACCGTATGACAAGCATAATTGGTCGTCAGCCAGCGTTTTCAGACGGTGCGGCAACCGCTGGCCGAAGACTTCCTTCGGCTATATCAAATTTTAGCACTGGGCAAAGGTTTTACTGCTGTCGCAGCGAGATTAACAGTGTTTGTGCAGCACAACGATTCGTAGGCGGGTTTTAGCCGTTTAATGTTGGCTGAAAGCCACCGCCTGAATTCAACCGCCCCCTATCCGATGGATTTTTCGATGCGTTATATCGTGTTCAAATTTTGCCAGGGTTATTTTACCATGGCTTTATACCCTACCGGGTCTTTGTTGAATAAATCGGATTTGGAATAAAGAGTCCCGTGAATGGGCATCTTTCAGGCAAGGAGTACACTTTCAGCATACCGGCGAGCGGCATCTTGTTTAATGCATAGATCATGGCCAGCGCCTCTGCAACTTGCCCATCATAATCTCGCCGCGACAGGTGACCACCAAATAGCTGTTTTACTCTGTACCTCGCTGTTGCCGCTATCGAACGTCGGTGGTAGCCTGTGATACTTTTCCACCGTGTGTTGTCTCCGGTAACGCGCTGGTTCGCCACCGCTTGATTTCGTTCTGCATACTGCCGACCAATAACGGGCTCGCTTCTCGGCGGTATTAACACCTTGAGCTTCTTGCCCCTTAACTCATCATCACACACTCGCGTATCCTAAGCCCGATCCGCCTAGGCGACTTTGATTTTACGGTACCTCTGGCGGATAAGACCTGGGAAAGCTTCGGTATCGGTGACATTGCTCAAGGAAAGGTCAGCACAGATGACCTCATGTGTTTCTGTATCTACGGCCAAATGCAGTTTTCGCCAGATCCGCCGTTTTTCCTGACCGTGTTTTTTTACCATCCACTCCCCTTCACCCAACATGTTGAGCCCGCTAGAGTCGATAACGAGGTGCGCAATTTCACCCGGCGTTGGGGTTTTAAACGGGACATGGCCGGACTTCGCCCGCTTACTGATACAGGTGTCGTCCGGGCAGTTCAACGGCACTTTAATCAGTGTGACAATGGAGTCGACGAAGCCCTGGAGGGCGCGAAGTGTCAGGCCGAAAATCCGTTTCAGCATCAATACGCTGGTGATTGCCATATCGGAATAATGCGGTGTGCGACCACGCAGAGAAGGTTTTGCCTCGCAGTACCAGGCGTGAAGTGCCGTTTCATCCCCCCAGCAAGTGAGTGAACCCCGAGTGATAAGGGCGTTGTTGTAAGCCTTCCAGTTGGTGATGTTGAACTTTTGCTGGGCCACGGAATGTCGCTATGTTGACAGAAGGAGAGTGATCGGATCCTCGTCCCGGCCAAAAGTTCGATTTATTCAACAACGCCTATACGACGCTGTATATCATTGCTTTCTTCCTTTTCCATTTTATCCATGTCGAACAGCCAGGCTTTGAAAGCTCTCTTGCTGATATAGCAAAAGCGGCGATGAGGGCATCATAATAAAGGTGGGGAGGTTATCTCAAATAAGTACTGATAAATCCTATTTATCGCAGCTTAGAATATGCGACTTTCTCGGCGTAAATGATACTCTACTGGCTCTTAGCAGAGTCAGTGATGGTCACTGTGCATTGTCCGACTTTGACATGATTAGTGATAATTGGCTGTTGAAAGAGGAAATCGAGCGCCAAATATTGGCGATGGAACTCCCTACGGACCATTTCTTGCCCTGTGACGTATTAAGCGGTAGTCAGCTTACACGTCTTGCTTTGCATAAACTTTTTCGGTCAGGTTACAGATACCGGATACGTGATGAATCAGGAAATCATCTGGACATGGAGTCGAGAAAACTGTTAGCTCAGGCGTTGAATGATTTACCGGCTGCGTTCTTATCGTTAGTCACGATCAGGATTTTATTAATGTCATCAATATAGATGGCGTCATTCCATTGAGAGAAATGTGATTTTTATTAGTTACGATTTGATGAATCTGTCACGGAACTGCTGAACCAAAATCTGATTTGTTCAACAAAGCCGAGCAGAAATGATTACCGCCCCGCATGAGCTCACAGAGACGTCATAAGGCGCAATCCTTTGCGCCCTCATGATTAGGTTGAATGCCCAACAATCAGCAGCGTTCCAAGATCTCGAAGCAATAGCTATGAGAATTCAGTTCGTCTGCATCGTGGAATTCTCTGAACAAGGTTTCCCATTCGTACGGTTCATAATCTGGGAAATGAGTATCGCCACCAACTTCAGCATCAATATGCGTCAGGTACATGCGATTAGCGCGTACGAGGAACTGGCTATAAATACGCCCACCACCCACCACCATCACTTCTTCCACGTTCCCAGCAGCAGCCAATGCATCATCCAGAGAACTCACCCAGGTAACCCCAGACTCGCTGCCCAAACGGCTGCTCAATACAATGCTATGCCGCCCCGGTAATGGGTAGCCAATGGATTCAAAGGTTTTGCGCCCCATAATGACCGGCTTATTCAACGTATTGCGTTTAAACCACGCCAAGTCGGCCGACAGGTGCCACGGCATGGCGTTTTCCATACCAATAACACGCTCCGCCGCCAAGGCAGCAATCAGGCTGATAATCATTGTTTAACCCTGTGTAGGCAGCAAATTGCTCACACTATACGTAAAGGCTCCTCTGCGGTCGATAGGCGAATCAAGCAGGATGGGTAGATGAAATGGTCTATTGACTCACCAGCGATGAGTCGCGGCTGGGTTTCATACACCTGGGCGTTTAGGCTAAAGCCACAGGCCGATAGACAGTACACTGTCGATAGCACTGGCTTTAAGAAAATGGGTGATCATGGTTTCTATCCACGCCTCACTATAGCCCAGGTGCCAGATCTCCACCACCATAATTATCGCGGTATAGGCGGAAATGCCGGGGAACATTGGGACCCCGCTTAGACGGTAAACACCTTCGGGTAGGCTAGCGACTAGGAGATACCGATCATGCCGATAAAAACCGCCGTCAGCAACAACGCCTACTTAGAGCCTATGCCAGTAGGCGTACATTGTTGCAGCCAGTTTGGGCAAGGACAGCGCGCAACCACCGCAGTGTACAAAGGGAGTCCTTGAGGAGGGTGCGCACCGCCCAGAACCAAAATGGCAAATAAAATTGCCTACTGGAACAGGTTATTAATGTTGATGCCGGCATGCAGCATCAGCATATGCGCCCCCTTCCGCACCCCCTCCCCAAGCGACGCGGCGAAGGCCGAGAGTTATGGCATCACGCAATTACTTGCCGAGGCGCGCGTGCATTTCCTGCACTGAGATCACCTGCTCATTCGGATCAGCCTTCAACGCCATCGCGGTGGCGAAACCGCCGTTCAGCGTGGTGTCGTAGTGCACCTTATTTGCAGCGCACTGCGACGAATCAGCTTGGAATCTTCAATCGCCTGGCGACCCGCAGTGGTGTTGACGATATAGGTGTACTCGCCATTTTTGATACGGTCTTGAATGTGCGGGCGGCCTTCGTGCACCTTGTTGACCAGGCGTGGGTTGATACACGCTTCGCCCAGTACTATAGCAGTGCCGTGGGTCGCATCCAGCTTAAAGCCCTGCTGCAATAGGTGGATGTCCAGATCCACCACCCGCACTTTGTCGCCTTCACGCACCGATATCAGCGCACGGCCTTGTTTCTCCATGCCTGACTGTCTGCTAAGCATCGCCTTGGAGAAGGCTTCAGCAAAGGTGCGTCCCACCCCCATCGCTTCCCAGATAGAGCGCATTTTTGGCCCGAGGATCGGATCAACACCAGGAAATTTGTTAAATGGCAGCACCACTTCTTTCACCGAGTAGTACGCGGAATAACCTCTTCGGTGACACCCTGCTCAGCCAGTGTTTTGCCCACCATTACCCATGCAGCAACCTTGGCTAACTTCACACCGGTAGCTTTGGAGACGAACGGCACAGTACGTGCGGCACGCGTGTTAACTTCAATCAGGTAGACTTTATAGGTTTTTCACCGCGAATTGCACGTTCATCAGGCCGCGTACTTGTAATTCAAACGCCAGTTTTGCTACCTGCTGGCGCATTATGTCCTGACTGTCCTTACTTAGGGTGTATGCTGGCAAAGAACACGCGGCGTCACCAGAATGCACGCCTGCCTGTTCAATGTGTTCCATGATGCCGCCAATCAGTACACGCTCACCATCACAGATAGCATCGACATCCACTTCCACTGCGTCATTCAGGAAGCAATACAACAGCACCTGAGCATCGTTAGAGACGATGACTGCATTTTGGAAGTAACGGCGCAAGACGATTTTTCAACGGGGTCTGGCCACCATATTGCACGATCACCCCCTTTGGCTGCTCGATACGTACGATTTCCAACACGTATTCCAGTACAACCGGCTCGAAGTACAGACGATCGGAGGTGTCATAGTTGGTAGAGACGGTTTCCAACCATGATGGTCTCGTAGCCGTCTTCGCGCAGCGCTAGCGAGGCGTATACGCAGCAATAGTCGAACTCGATACCCTGGCCGATACGGTTCGGCCCACCGCCCAGAACTATCACTTTTCGGCGGCCGTGTGTCGGGTTGGATTCGCACTCTTCTTCATAGGTGGAGTACATGTAGGCGGTGTCGGTGGCGAATTCTGCCGCACAGGTATCTACGCGCTTGTAAACTGGGTGTAGGCTGTTTCTGTGGCGCAGCTTGCGAATTTCGCTCTCGGCGACATCCACCAATTTTGCCAAACGCGCATCGGCAAAACCTTTGCGCTGCATGGTGCGCAAAAAGCCCGGTGTCAGGCCATTGAGGCCGACTTCCGCCACCTGCTCTTCCAAACGTATCAGCTCTTTAATTCCAAACGTACCAGCTCTTCAATCTGCACCAGGAACCAGCGGTCGATATTGGTTAGGTTGAATACGCCATCGACTGAAAGGCCAGCACGGAAGGCATCTGCGATGTACCAAATGCGATCCGCACCGGCATCTTTCAGTTCGCGGCGGATGATGGTCAATGCTTCTGGATCATCAAGGCTCACTTTCTGGTCGAAGCCAGTGTCATCCACTTTCAAGCTACGCAACGCTTTCTGTAACGATTCCATAGCCATCACTTCACCGACCGACTTCATCTGGGTGGTTAGGCGGTCATTGGCTCCGGCGAATTTCTCAAAATTGAAAAGAGGGATTTTCGTCACAACATAGTCGATGGACGGTTCACATGACGCTGGCGTGCGACCGCCGGTGATGTCGTTCATCAGTTCGTCAAGGGTGTAGCCCACCGCCAGTTTGGCGGCAACCTTAGCGATCGGGAAGCTGGTGGCTTTCGAGGCCAACGCAGAAGAACATGACACACGAGGGTTCATTTCGATCACGATCAAACGGCCGGTTTTCGGGTTGACCGAGAATTGCACGTTGGAGCCGCCAGTTTCTACGCCGATTTCACGCAGCACCGCCATCGAAGCGTTACGCATGATTTGGTATTCTTTGTCGGTCAGAGTTTGAGCTGGCTCGACGGTAATGGAGTCGCCGGTATGGATGCCCATGGCGTCAAAGTTTTCGATCGAGCAGACGATTATGCAGTTGTCGTTTTTATCGCGCACCACTTCCATCTCGTACTCTTTCCAACCGATCAGCGATTCGTCGATCAGCAGTTCTTTGGTCGGCGAAAGGTCGAGGCCGCGTTGGCAGATCTCTTCAAATTTCTCACGGTTATAGGCGATGCCGCCACCAGTGCCACACATGGTGAAAGAAGGGCGGATGATGCAGGGGAAACCCACCTCAGCAGCCACTGCCATCGCTTCTTCCAGGGTATGGGCGATGCTAGAACGCGCGGTGTCCAGGTCGATTTTTTTCATCGCCATATCGAAACGGCGTCGGTCTTCAGACTTGTCGATAGCATCCGACAGTGGCACCGATCATCGTCACCCCAAACTCGGCCAGCACGCCTTGACGCTCCAGTTCCATCGCGCAATTCAACGCCGTCTGGCCGCCCATAGTCAGTAGCACCGCGTCCGGGCGCTCTTTCTCGATCTCGATGATTTTGCGCCCCACTTCCCAGTGGATTGGCTCAATATAGGTTGCATCGGCCATTTCTGGGTCTGTCATGATGGTGGCTGGGTTGGAGTTGACTAGAATGATGCGGTAACCCTCTTCACGCAGCGCTTTACACGCCTGAACACCTGACACCTAAGTAGTAGAACTCACACGCCTGGCCGATAACGATCGGGCCAGCGCCAAGGATCAGGATGCTTTTTATGTCGGTACGTTTTGGCATTTTTTATTGCTCCTGATTATTTGGCGTTAGAATGGTAAGTCTCAATCAACTCGATAAAGTGATCGAACAACGGCGCGGCATCGTGCGGACCTGGGCCACCCAGATGCCAGCCCAGGTCCGCACGATGCCGCTTTATCGGTGTGGTGAATGCCCTGAACCGTTTGGTCAAATAACGATTTGTGCGTTACATGCAAGGTCGCTGGCAGGTTGTTCTCATCTACCGCACAACCGTGGTTCTGGGCGGTTATCATCACGCAGTTGTTGTCCAGATCTTTGACCGGGTGGTTGCTGCCGTGGTTGCCAAGCTTCATCTTTATGGTTTTCGCCCCACTGGCCAGCGCCAGCAGTTGGTGACCCAAGCAGATGCCGAACAGCGGAATATCGGTCTCCAGGAACTGTTTGATGGCGTCAATGGCATAGTTGCACGGCTCCGGGTCCCCTGGGCCGTTGGATAGGAAGATGCCGTCAGGACTCATCTTCAGCACTTCATCGGCCGGAGTGTGCGTCGGCACCACGGTCAGGCGGCAGCCGCGATCCACCAGCAGGCGTAAGATGTTGCGTTTGACACCGTAATCGTAAGCCACCACATGGAACGGCAGTTCCTCAGCGGTTTGGGCCTCTGGCAACTTACCTTCAAGCCGCCAACTGCCTTGTTGCCAGCGATAAGATCCTTTGGTGGTAACTTGTTTTGCCAGATCCATGCCCTTCAGGCTGGGGAAGCCCCGCACCTTGGCCAACACCAGCTCAGCATCCGGCGAGTCGGCGGCAATGATGCAGCCATTCTGGGCACCTTTCTCACACAGCAGACGGGTCAGCTTGCGGGTATAGATATCGGCGATCGCAACAATATTATGACGTTTGAAGTATGCACAGAGACCTTCTTCATTGCGGTAATTGCTGGCAATCAGTAGGAGATCGCGAATGACCAGCCGTTGGGCATGAACAGCGGAGGATTCTTCGTCGCAAGTTCGTCGCAAGTATTAGTGCCGACATTGCCGATATGAGGATAAGTAAGAGTAACAATCTGGCGGAAGATAGGAAGGATCAGTGGGGATTTCTTGATAGCCGGTCATCGACGTATTGAAGACCACTTCTCCTACCGCTGTACCCTCTGCCCCGATGGCCCGAGCGTGGAATTGGGTTCTGTCTTACAGAACCAACAGCGCTGACTTAATAAAAATACCCTTCAAGGAATAATTAATCGTAATGCTTGCATATTAATTCAGATGTCACGTTCCAAATCAATGCAAAAATCCGTCCGAGAGGTACAATTTTTGGTAAATGTGTGCAATTTTAATGATGAGTACCGCTGTTGTCTACCCAAAGCACGATGTCCTCCCTTATTTTTGCCGCTTTCGCCGTTCAATCAGCTCAGCAGCTATAAAAATACCGCTAAACTTGGGTGGGTAAATGGTTTGCGAGACGCGATAATAGAAAATCGACGTATTGAGGCCCTAAAATCAGTTAAAGAATACCTTTTGTTGGCGTTGTTGAATAAATCGGATTTGGAATAAAAAGTCCCCTGAATGGGCATCTTTCAGGCAACGCGACAGGTGACCACCAAATAGCTGTTTTACTCTGTACCTCGCTGTTGCCGCTATCGAACCTCGGTGGTAGCCTGTGATACTTTTCCACCGTGTATTGTCTCCGGTAACGCGCTGGTTCGCCACCGCTTGATTTCGCTCTGCATAAATAACGGGCTCCGCTGCTGGGCGGTATTAACGCCTTGAGCTTCTTGCCCCTTAACTCATCATCACACACTCGCGTATCCTAAGCCCGATACGCCGAGGCGACTTTGATTTTACGGTACCTCTGGCGGATGAGACCTGGGAAGGCTTCGGTATCGGTGACATTGCTCAAGGAAAGGTCAGCACAGATGACCTCATGTGTTTGTGTATCTACGGCCAAATGCAGTTTTCGCCAGATCCGCCGTTTTTCCTGACCGTGTTTTTTACCTTCCACTCCCCTTGACCCAACACGTTGAGCCCGGTAGAGTCGATAACGAGGTGCGCAATTTTACCCGGCGTTGGGGTTTTAAACGGGACATGGCCGGACTTCGCCCGCTTACTGATACAGGTGTCGTCCGGGCAGTTCAACGGCACTTTAATCAGTGTGACAATGGAGTCGACGAAGCGCTGGAGGGCGCGAAGTATCAGGCCGAAAATCCGTTTCAGCATCAATACGCTGGTGATTGCCATATCGGAATAATGTGGTGGGCGACCACGCAGAGAAGGTTTTGCCTCGCAGTACCAGGAGTGAAGTGCCGTTTCATCCACCGAGAAAGTGAGTGAACCCCGATTGATAAGGGCGTTGAAGCCTTCCAGTTGGTGATGTTGAACTTTTGCTGGGCCACGGAATGTCGCTATTTTGACAGAAGGAGAGTGATCTGATCCGCGTGCCGGCCAAATGTTCGATTTATTCAACAACGCCCCTTTTGTGGGGAAAATCGCCATCAAAAACCAATAAAAACACATGAAAATATCAGCTTTAACATAAATTTTTACCGTGATGGCTGTTTTAATAAAAAGATAAAATTAAAATAATAAAATTACTATTTTATCGATTAGATATAACCAATAAAAATTTTCAAGCCAGAAAAATAATCAATTATAACTGGTCAAGACTGAGCACATTGTGCATATTAAATAGCCCTTTATCGTGCTTATATAGCCAGGATGCTGCGCGTACCGCACCGCTGGCAAAAGTCATACGGCTGGAGGCTTTATGGGTAATTTCCACTCGCTCGCCAATGTCAACGAACATGGCGCTATGCTCACCAACGATATCCCCAGCGCGAAGGGTAGCGAAGCCGATACTCCTCGGATCGCGCTCACCAGTATAGCCTTCACGCGCATAGACTGCACAGTCTTTCAGATCGCGCCCTAACGCGTCGGCGATCGCCTCGCCCATCGCCAATGCAGTTCCCGATGGTGCGTCCACTTTGTGGCGGTGATGTGCCTCAATAATTTCGATATCGCTAGAGTCACCCATCACCTGAGCAGCCTTCTCCAGCAACTTCAGTACCAAATTGACGCCAACGCTGAAGTTGGCGGCAAACACGATGCCAATATGCTGCGCCGCATTGCGGATCGCCCGCTTGCCAACATCGTCGAAGCCCGTGGTGCCAATGACCATAGCTTTGCGCTGTGCCACGCAGAAATCCAGGTATCTCAAGGTACCCTCTGGGCGGGTGAAATCGATCAGGATGTCGAAGTCATCTACCACCTTGTCCAAGCTGTCACTTAGGGTAATGCCCACTGTGCCAATGCCTGCCAGCTCGCCAGCATCGACGCCAACCAGGCTAGAACCTGGACGCGACAACGCTGCCCCCAGCACTACGCCTTCCGCCTGCTGAACCGCTTGGATCAGTTGACGCCCCATACAGCCGCTAGCGCCCGCAATCGCCATACGTATATGTGAACCAGTCATGTTCGCTCTCTTATTAATTTGATTTCAGCACCCCAGATAATTGAAGCTGCATCAAGGTGGCTTATCCCGATGAACTTGTTCAGGTCAATGAGTGCGGCCAACACCGATGCAACTTCAAGTATCACGGGTTTATCCACTCAGGGTAATGAGCCCCCGTTAATTACCGCCAGAGGATCCATCGCATAATTAGATAATTATGTTATCCCCCCTTTTCATCAGCAACACTGCCAATGGGTTAATATTCAGCCAATGCAGGTACCTGAGAAGATTGTACATAATCATGCAGTGACTCTTAAGAAATGTTAGCTCTATTTCGTCTTGTTCCTTTTTCCGGCATAGCGGTCTTACTCTTCCTGTCAGAGGGACTTTTGGATATTAGTGGCGATGTCAGATAAAGAGTTGAATCCGCTTACTGTGAATGAAGCTGTGTGCGAAAAGCAATGACGTCTCCGTGATGCAGCAGCACAACATGACTTTAGCGAACACCAGGGCAACGACTTCCGACTTTCAGACTCTGCTAGGAAAGCGAGTTTAAAGTGTGCTAATACCAAGTGAAGGTACTGACTCTTGTGAGGCAGAACTACTCTGATTTCGGCCTAAACTCTTGCTGCTGAAAAACGATCATAGCGCCACAAATGTCGCTTTTTCCAATGAAACGCTGCGTTGCTGGATGACGCTGATGGGCATTGTTGAATAAACGAACATTTGGCCGGCACGAGGATCAGATCACTCTCCTTACTGTCAAAATAGCGACATTCCGTGGCCCAGCAAAAGTTCAACATCACCAACTGGTCGGACTCAGCAAAATCGTTGCCTGGCAGCATCAGCGTGGTAGACATCATGGGTTCATTCAGCTCTGCCAACAGTGCCAACGCGATCGGATTGGAGGGCACGCGCAGACCAATGGTTTTGCGCTTATCGTTCATCAGGTGGCGCAGTACTTCTTTGGTCGCTTTAAGAATGAAGGTGTAGTTGCACGGCGTATTGTTTTTGATCAGACGATACGCGATGTTGTCTACCTAATAGACATAGGACGACAGCTCGGACAAGTCACGTCACATCAGGGTAAAGTTGTGGTTTCTGCCCAACTGACGAATGTGGCATATGCGTGATATCGCCGTCTTATCTTCCAGCATGCAGCCCAGTGCGTAGCCGAAATCGGTCGGATATACGATTAGGCCACCTTTGCGCAGCACATCCACCGTCTGATTAATCAGACGCGGCTGAGGGCTATCCAGGTGAACATAAAAAAGCTGACTCATGACTTGCTCCTAAGATAATGCATTTGGTGCATTGGCCGCGTTAAATCATACTGTTTGACCAGTCGCGCCATACCGGTTCGACACCACCTGGCAGCCATAGCTTACGGCCCAGCTCAACCCCCGCACAGGGCTGATGAAAATCAGAGCCTTGCGATGCTAATAATCGATACTCCTGGGCATATTTCGCCAGTTGCGAACACTCATGCGGTGCTTGCTGACATTGCGCGACTTCCATCGCATCGCCACCGTGCTCGGCGAAATGCGTCAACAGGCGTTTTAGCCACTTCGCCGTCAGATAATAGCGGCCTGGGTGCGCCATTACTGCCTGCCCGCCGGATTGATGAATTACATCAATGGCTCGTTCTATGCTACACCACTGTGGCGCAACATAGCCGGTTTTGCCCTTGGCGAGGTATTTCTTGAATACCTGCGCCATATTGTCAGCCACGCCGATTTGCACCAAATAACGAGCAAAATGTCCCCTGGTTACCGCCCCACCAGCAGCCAACCGTTGTGCGCCAGCATAACAATCTTGAATGCGTGCTTTCGCTAGCCGTAGGCCGATTTTCTGCGCCCGTAGGGTGCGCCGCCCGCTCTGTTCAGCCAACAAGTGCACCATGGCCGTAGACGCGGTATTGATACCCAATCCGACAATATGGATCTCGTGGTTTTGCCACAGCGTCGAGATTTCTACCCCATTAACCAATTGCAGCGGCAACGCCAGCTCGGAGATAAATTCAGCAGCGGCAGCCAACCCAGCGGTGGTGTCATGATCGGTTATCGCCAATACGCTGACGCGCATCTCCACCGCCCGCCGCACCAATTGTGCCGGTGTTAGGTAGCCATCAGAGGCGGTAGTGTGGCTGTGAAGATCATATAGGGTAAAAGCAGAGGGCTGAGGGTTGCTATCTGTCAAAACAAAGTATCCGGTAATGGCTTGTTTTTCTATCATACCCGCTATAGTTAGCCAGACGGAAATCTATTCCGCCACTGGCCTATGCCATGATGATGAGTTGAACGACTAAACGTCATGCAAAATAGGGTTGACTTCATCCTCATTAACTAGTTAACTAGTTAATTGAGGATAAAAATCACCGAAGAGTACTGAAATGATCAGGCAAACGACTTATATTCTTCGCGGGTGGCACACCTCCCTTTTAAGGGCCATGTGATCGCGCATAGCTGCCATCCGACAATGCAGACTTCCAGAGCTCGCGCTGATGCGGGCTTTTTTATGGGCAAAATTTGATTGGAACAACCTAATGATAAACCAGAAACCACAGCTCAAACTACTGAAGGTGCAAGCTAGCTACCGGGGCGATCCCACCACTGTTTTTCACCAGTTGTGTGGCGCACGTCCGGCCACACTGCTGCTGGAATCGGCTGAAGTCACCAGCAAAAAGAACCTGCAAAGTCTGCTAGTAATCGACAGCGCCCTACGTATAACTGCGCAGGGCCGTACCGTGACCGTGCAAGCGCTGACGGCCAACGGTGCAGCCTTGCTGCCGCTGCTGGATGAAGCACTGCCGAGCGAGGTGCATATTCATGCTTGCCCCAACGGCCACGCATTGACCTTCCCGCAGATCGATACGGTGCAGGATGAAGATGCCCGCCTGCGTTCGTTGTCGGTATTTGATGCGCTGCGCACCCTGCTGACACTGGTCGACTCCCCGGCAGACGAGCGCGAAGCCGTGATGCTGGCTGGCCTGTTCTCCTACGATCTGGTTTCCGGTTTCGAAGATTTGCCAGAGCTGCGCCAGGATCAACGCTGCCCTGATTTTTGCTTTTACCTGGTGGAAACGTTGCTGGTGTTGGATCACCAGCACACTTCTGCCCACTTACAAGCCAGCGTGTTCACCACAGACCATACAGAAGCGCAACGTTTGCAACAACGCCTGGAACAGTTTCAGGCTCAATTGACACGCGCGCCGCAGCCGATCCCGCACCAGAGACTAGAGAACATACAACTAGGCTGCAACCAAACCGATGAAGAATACTGCGCGCTAGTCAGCGGGTTGCAGAAAGCAATTCGCCAAGGCGAAATCTTCCAGGTGGTGCCATCGCGCCGTTTCTCTCTGCCCTGCCCGGCACCTCTGGCGGCTTATAAAACGCTGAAGGATAATAACCCCAGCCCGTACATGTTTTTTATGCAGGATGATGAATTCACTCTGTTCGGCGCTTCACCGGAAAGCGCGCTGAAATACAGTGCCAGTACCCGCCAGCTTGAGATCTACCCGATCGCTGGCACTCGCCCGCGCGGATACCGGGCCGACGGCTCACTAGATTTGGATCTCGATAGCCGCATTGAGTTGGAAATGCGGACCGATGATAAGGAACTGGCCGAACACTTGATGTTGGTCGATTTGGCGCGCAATGATATGGCTCGCATCTGCCAAGTGGGTAGCCGCTATGTGGCAGACCTGACCAAGGTTGATCGATACTCGTTCGTTATGCATCTGGTATCGCGGGTTGTCGGCACACTGCGCACCGATCTAGACGTGCTACATGCTTATCAAGCCTGCATGAACATGGGCACCTTGAGTGGCGCGCCGAAAGTGCGCGCGATGCAACTGATCGCCGCATCCGAAGGTTCACGCCGTGGCAGCTACGGCGGCGCGGTAGGCTATTTCACCGCCACCGGCGATCTGGATACCTGTATTGTCATTCGCTCCGCCTATGTTGAAGACGGCATTGCTACGGTGCAAGCGGGGGCCGGTATAGTACTGGCTTCTGTTCCTCAGGCAGAAGCTGATGAGACCCGTAACAAGGCCCGTGCAGTGTTACGCGCCATCGCCAGTGCGCATAACGCCAGAGAGGTGTTCTAATGGCCGATATCTTACTGCTCGATAACATTGATTCCTTTACTTACAACCTGGTCGATCAATTGCGCTCCAAAGGCCATCAGGTGGTGATTTACCGCAATCATATTGCTGCTGAGTTGATTATCAAGCGCTTGCAGCAGACGGAAAACCCCGTGCTGATGCTGTCACCAGGGCCAGGCACGCCTGCCGATGCTGGCTGCATGCCAGAATTGCTGCAACGCATGCGCGGACAACTGCCAATTGTCGGCATCTGCCTCGGCCACCAGGCTATTGTGGAAGCCTACGGCGGCCATATTGGGCAGGCAGACGAGATCCTACATGGCAAAGCGTCAGCGATTAGCCACGATAATGAGGGCATGTTCGCTGGCATAACCAATCCATTGTCGGTAGCGCGTTATCACTCGCTAGTCGGCAGCAATATCCCTGCCGAACTCACCATCAACGCACGTTTTGGTGAAATGGTGATGGCGGTGCGTAATGATCGACATCGCGTGTGTGGTTTCCAGTTTCACCCTGAATCGATCCTGACGATTCAGGGCGCACGACTGCTTCAGCAGACCTTGGTTTGGGCGCTGGCGAAGTAATAAGGAAAACAACGATGCAACTTATTTTAGAAAAACTGTACCGCACCGAGTCGATGAACCAACAGGAAAGCCAGCAACTGTTCAGCGCCATCGTGCGTGGCAAGTTGGAGCCAAGCCAGTTGGCCGCCGCCTTGATCAGCATGAAGATCCGCGGCGAACACCCAGACGAGATCGCCGGCGCCGCCAGAGCGCTGCTGGCTGACGCTCAGCCATTCCCGCGCCCGAATTATCCGTTTGCTGATATTGTCGGCACTGGTGGCGATGGCACTAATAGCATCAATATTTCTACCGCCAGTGCCTTTGTCGCCGCGGCCTGCGGAGCGAAAATCGCCAAGCACGGTAACCGCAGCGTTTCCAGCCGTTCCGGCTCTTCCGATTTGCTGGCAGCATTCGGCATCCGTCTGGATCTGCCTGCGCAAGAGGCGCGTAAAGCGCTGGACGATCTCGGTGTTTGCTTCCTGTTCGCACCGCAGTACCACAGCGGTTTTCGCCATGCGATGCCAGTGCGCCAGCAATTAAAGACTCGCACATTGTTTAACGTGCTGGGGCCATTGATTAACCCGGCACGCCCGCCACTGGCGTTGATTGGTGTCTACAGCCAAGAGCTGGTGCTACCGATCGCCGAAACCCTGCGTATATTGGGCTATCAACGTGCGGCAGTGGTGCATGGCGGCGGTATGGATGAAGTGGCGATCCACACCACCACCCAAGTTGCTGAACTCAACGACGGTGACATTGCCCGCTACCTACTGACGCCGCAATCTTTCGGGCTGAAAAGCCACCCACTAGAAGCGTTACTGGGCGGCACACCGGAAGAAAACCGTGACATTGTAGCGCGGTTATTACAAGGTAAAGGCGACCTGGCGCATGCCGCAGCAGTAGCCGCTAACGTAGCGTTGCTGTTGAAGTTATTCGGGCATGAAGACCTGCGCCAAAATGCGCAACGAGCATTGGATGTGATTCACAGCGGGCAGGCTTACGCGCGTGTTACCGCACTGGCGGCAAGAGGATAAATAATGCAGGAAACCATACTCAGCAAGATTGTTGGTGACAAGGCGCAATGGGTCGTGGCACGACAGCAACAACAGCCGCTGACCAACTTCCAGCATGAAATCGTGCCGAGCGAGCGCAACTTCTATCAGGCGCTGCAAGGAACCAGACCCGCACTCATTCTGGAATGTAAGAAAGCTTCACCTTCCAAAGGACTGATCCGCGAAAACTTCGATCCTGTGTACATCGCCTCAGCCTATAAGGATTTTGCTTCGGCCATTTCGGTGCTGACCGACGAGAAATACTTCCAAGGTAGCGTCGATTTTCTGCCATTGGTTAGCAAAACGGTGACGCAGCCAGTATTGTGCAAAGATTTTATTATCGACCCTTACCAGATCTCTCTGGCACGCTTCTACCAGGCTGATGCCGTTCTATTGATGCTATCGGTGCTGAGTGACGAGCAGTACCGCCAGTTGGCGGCGGTGGCTCATCGCCTCAAGATGGGCGTATTGACCGAAGTGATCAGCGAAGAAGAGCTGCAACGGGCGATCGCCCTGGGAGCACAGGTGGTTGGCATTAATAACCGCGACCTGCACGACTTAAGCATTGACCTTGGCCGCACCCGCCAACTGGCACCGCGTGTGCCACCTGGGGTAACGGTGATCAGTGAGTCCGGTATCAACCAATACAGCCAGATCCGCGAACTGAGCCACTATGCCAACGGTTTCCTGATCGGTAGTGCACTGATGGCGGAAACCGATCTGCGCGCCGCCGTGCGCCGAGTCATTCTCGGCGACAATAAAGTTTGTGGTTTAACACGCCCCCAAGATGCCGCCGCCGCTTACCAGGCCGGTGCTATCTATGGCGGGTTGATTTTTGTTGGTCATTCAGCGCGCTACGTGGCGATCAACCGCGCCCGCGAAGTGATTTCAGGCGCACCGCTGAAATATGTTGGCGTGTTCTGTGATGAGCAGGTGACGACTGTGGCGCAAACTGCCGAATGCCTTGGCCTGCAAGCGGTACAGTTGCATGGCTCGGAAGACCAGGCTTATATCAACGCCCTGCGCCGCCTTATACCTGATTGCTGCCAAATCTGGAAGGCGCTGAGCGTAAAAGATCGGCTACCGGCGCGCGATCTTCAGAAGGTCGATCGCTTCTTGCTGGATAACGGCGCTGGCGGCACCGGCCATTGCTTCGATTGGTCGGTATTGCAGGGGGAAGATCTCAGTAATGTCATGCTGGCTGGCGGCTTGGGCGCGGACAACTGCATCGAGGCCGCCAAACTCGGCGGAGCCGGTCTGGACTTTAACTCCGGCGTCGAGATCCAGCCTGGAATTAAAGATGCAGCCCGTCTGACTACGGTGTTCCAGACCCTGCGCACCTACTGAATGCGAATATCATTAACGGATAATAACAGGAATTATAATGACGCTGCTCAACCCCTACTTCGGTGAATTTGGTGGTCAATACGTGCCGCAAATCTTGATGCCAGCCTTGAAACAGCTGGAAGAAGCCTTCGTCAGCGCCCAACGCGACCCTGAGTTTCAGGCTGAATTCATCGATTTATTAAAGAACTACGCTGGACGGCCAACAGCGCTGACGCTGTGTAAAAGCCTCACTGCTGGCAGTAAAACCAAACTTTACCTGAAACGTGAGGATCTGCTGCACGGCGGTGCGCACAAAACCAACCAGGTG
The DNA here is from genome assembly GCF_964019515.1 of Serratia symbiotica (Periphyllus acericola). Taxonomy (NCBI): domain Bacteria; kingdom Pseudomonadati; phylum Pseudomonadota; class Gammaproteobacteria; order Enterobacterales; family Yersiniaceae; genus Serratia; species Serratia symbiotica. Next base: position 895,952 of record NZ_OZ026452.1, on the reverse strand, counting down.
TTAGGTCAGGCGCTGCTGGCTAAGCGGATGGGCAAAACCGAAATCATCGCAGAAACTGGTGCTGGCCAGCATGGCGTGGCTTCGGCTCTAGCCTGCGCACTACTCGGCCTGAAGTGCCGTATCTATATGGGGGCCAAAGACATTGAACGTCAGTCGCCGAATGTGTTCCGCATGCGTTTGATGGGGGCAGAGGTGCTCCCGGTGCACTGCGGATCTGCCACCCTGAAAGATGCCTGCAATGAAGCGCTGCGCGACTGGTCGGGTAGCTATGAGAAAGCGCACTATATGCTGGGAACCGCTGCGGGGCCTCATCCCTACCCGACTATAGTGCGTGAATTTCAGCGCATGATCGGTGAAGAAACCAAAGCGCAAATGCTAGAGCGCGAAGGCCGTCTGCCGGACGCGGTGCTGGCTTGCGTCGGTGGCGGCTCCAACGCCATCGGCATGTTTGCTGACTTTATCGATGACGCTAGCGTGGCTCTGATCGGTGTAGAACCCGCCGGGCTGGGGATTGCAACTGGCCAGCACGGCGCACCGTTAAAGCACGGCCATGTCGGCATTTACTTTGGTATGAAAGCACCGATGATGCAGACCTCAGATGGTCAGATCGAGGAGTCTTACTCAATTTCGGCTGGGTTAGATTTTCCTTCTGTCGGGCCACAGCATGCTTATCTGAACAATATTGGCCGTGCGCAGTACGTCTCGATCACCGATGATGAAGCGTTGGACGCGTTCAAGGCACTGTCGCGCCGTGAAGGCATTATTCCAGCTCTTGAATCTTCTCACGCACTGGCTCATGCGCTGAAAATGATCCATGAAACACCGCAGAAAGAGCAGATCCTGGTTGTCAACCTATCCGGCCGCGGCGATAAGGATATATTTACCATTCACGACATTCTGAAAGCACGGGGAGAAATCTGATGGAGCGTTATCAGACACTATTTAAACGCCTGGAAAGTAATAAGGAAGGTGCGTTCGTGCCGTTTGTCACGCTGGGCGATCCTAACCCGGCGCTATCATTACAGATCATCGACACACTGATCGAATCCGGCGCAGATGCGCTGGAACTGGGCATCCCCTTCTCCGATCCACTAGCCGATGGCCCAGCGATTCAGGGCGCGTCGCTGCGTGCGTTTGCGGTCGGCGTCACACCAAGCCAGTGTTTCGAACTGCTGACGGCGATTCGCCAGAAACATCCGGCCCTTCCGATCGGGCTGCTGATGTACGCCAATCTAGTGTTCCATAACGGAATTGATGTGTTTTATCAACGCTGTGCTGATGTGGACGTCGACTCGGTGCTGATTGCTGATGTGCCGTTTGAAGAGTCGGCACCATTCCGTGCCGCCGCAGCACGGCACGGAATTGCGCCGATCTTTATCTGCCCGCCAAACGCCGATGACGATTTGCTGCGTGAAATTTCTTCCCATGGTCGTGGTTACACCTACCTACTGTCGCGTGCTGGCGTCACTGGCACCGAAAGCCGCGCCCAACTGCCACGGCATCATCTGATCAATCTGATCAACAAGCTGCGAGAATACCATGCTGCACCGCCGCTCCAGGGCTTTGGTATTTCCGACCCTGCCCAAGTGAAGAGTGCGTTGCGGGCCGGTGCAGTCGGCGCGATTTCTGGTTCGGCGATCGTTAATATTATCGGGAAGAATCAGGCTAATCCGATAGATATGCTGGCTAAGGTGGCGAATTTTGTCAGCGCCATGAAAGACGCCACTCGGTCATAACATACCGCAGCGGGCGCAGTAGATGCTGCCCGCTAATCACCTTTATTTTTTCATTTTTACATCTGGAATGGCTTTATTGAATAAATCGGATTTGGAATAAAGAGTCCCGTGAATGGGCATCTTTCAGGCAAGGCGTACACTTTCTTGCATACCAGCGAGCGTCATCTTGTTTAATGCAGAGATCATGGCCATCGCCTCTGCAACTTGCCCATCATAATCTCGCAGCGACAGGTGACCACCAAATAGCTGTTTTAATCTGTACCTCGCTGTTTCCGCTATCCAACGTCGGTGGTAGCCTGTCATACTTTTCCACCGTGGGTTGTCTCTGATAAGGCGCTGATTCTCCACCGCTTAATTTCGGTCTGCATAGTCTGCCAGAAAATCCATTTCAGCATCAATACACTGGTCATTGCTATATCGGAATAATATTGTGGGCGACCACGCAGAGAAGGTTTTGCCTCGCAGTACCAGGCGTGAAGTGCCGTTTCATCCACCCAGAAAGTGAGTGAACCCCGAGTGATAAGGGAGTTGTTGTAAGCCTTCCAGTTGGTGATGTTGAACTTTTGCTTGGCCACGGAATGTTGCTATTTTGACAGAAGGAGAGTGATCTGATCATCGTCCAGGCCAAATGTTCTATTTATTCAACAACGCCGGTAAAAACTCAAATTCCTAGCAAAAACAAGTTTACCTGGCAGCCTATTAGGTCAAGAGTTGATCTTAATCATAAAGTCACGATTGGGCGGCAAAATCAGCAAAACCGTTGCTTCCTGGTTCGGTTTATTTCAACCGTACCACCGACGATCAGTATGGCTATAGCAGTAGACACAAACAGTAATCAGCCATAGTACGACTCACGGGATGCCACAGCGGCACGGAACAGGGTATAATCACCGCTGATTTTCCTCTCTTTTCTCTTCTCGATGCCAAGGAGTCTGCATGCCTATCACGGCCAACGTTTTGTACCGTGACAGTTTTAATTTTTTCCGTAACCAACTGGCCAGCATCTTAATGTTGGCGCTATTGACTGCGTCTGTCTCCGTGCTGCTCAACCAGATTCTCGGCACTGACGCCGAGATTTTGAAGATCCTGAGTGCCACAAAAGGTGACTTTGCTGCATCAGCCAGTATGGATATCCAGGAATTCATTCACAAAATGACGCCAGAACAACAGCTAATGTTGCTGAAGGCATCGGCAGCAGCAACATTCTCTGCATTAGTGGGCAATGCGCTGCTGATCGGCGGGGTACTGACGCTGCTACGCCTGGTATCCCAAGGGCAGCGCACCAGCGCGCTGCGTGCTATCGGTAGCTCTGTGCCAGCGTTGCCGCGCCTGATGCTGCTGCTGTTTATTTGCAGTTTGATGATTCAACTGGGCCTAAGGCTGTTAGTAGTACCAGGTGTGATTATGGCGATTGCCTTCTCGCTGGCATCGATCATCACCACCACCGATAAAAAAGGCGTGTTTGCCTCGATCAAATTGAGCTGCAGGCTGGCCTTCGACAATGTGCGCGTAATCGTACCGGCAATGGTGCTCTGGCTGGTGGCCAAGCTGCTACTGTTCTTTGTGTTTAGTAACTTACCGTTACTAACACACAACGCCGCCAACCTGGTGCTTACCGCGCTGAGTAACCTGATTTCCGCTCTATTGCTGATTTACTTGTTTCGCCTGTATATTCTGTTGCGCAGCTAATTTGACGTGGATGACGATAAAAGCGGCCTGCCCTTTGTTTTTATGGCCTCCATGAAGGATTACGCCGACCAAACGTCGATAATCAGTCGTTCCCTGCGATACATATAGCCTAATAGATCAGGTATAATAGGTCGATGAACAGATGATGGATTGATTTATGAAGCAATTTCTTAATTTTATTCCTCTAATTGTCTTTTTTGTCTTTTATAAACTGTACGATATCTACCTGGCTTCCGGAGCGCTGATCGCCGCCACAGCACTGGTACTGGTATTCACCTGGGTGAAATATCGCAAGGTAGAGAAAACGGCACTGATCACCTTTCTGATGGTGCTGGTGTTCGGCATCCTAACGCTGGTGTTCCATAACGATCTATTTATCAAATGGAAAGTGACGGTAATCTACGGCCTTTTCGCACTGGTTCTGCTGATCAGTCAATTGGTACTTAAAAAGCCGTTGGTGCCGCGCATGCTAGGTAAAGAGCTTACACTACCGGACAAGGTATGGAGCAATCTTAACCTTGCTTGGGCGGTGTTCTTCCTGGTATGCGGTTTGGCGAATATCTACGTTGCCTTCTGGCTACCACAGAGTACATGGGTTAACTTTAAAGTATTTGGCCTGACTGCTCTCACGCTGGTGTTTACCCTGATCAGCAGCATCTACATTTATCGGCACATACCTGAAGAAACAAAAAAATAGCTATACCCTAAATAATTCGAGTTGCAGGAAGGCGGCATCGCAGTGACAAATCCGTCGGAAACTGATTTGAATAGCGCTTGCGCTTGGCCTCTGGCTGAACCTCAGGGATGAGGTTCATTTATCTTTAGGAGCTTACATTAGTAAGTAACTGAGGAAAGCTAACGCACAGGAAACTTGAAGTATGACGGGTATATAAATTTGTCATTCATTACCCATTGCGCGAGTCGCAGGCAGCAGGGTAGGAAGCGATGGATGACGAGAGCAATTTGCCCCCCAACCAGCATTCTGCGTTAGCTTATAACCCGTTCAACATGGGGATCATTTCATTTCGGTCATGCCATTCATTGTGAAGCGGATGTCAACAACGCGATCTTTTGCTTCTTTAGCTTCATAACGCCACTTGCGCAATGCTTGCTTTACCTCGCGCTCGAATATATTGCACGGTTCAGTGGATAGGATGCGCACGTTAGCCACGCGGCCGTTGCTGTCAATATCAAACTGCACCCGCACGCTATCTTCAATCTGCAATACTCTGTCTCGTGGCGGATAAAGAGGATCAAATCGACTGATTGGCTTTGGCTCCGCATCGCGTGAATTCCCCTGCACAGGCACGGGGCTGATTGACTTAGCAGGTGCGTGATTTTAAGACAGTAATGTCTCATGCAGCCCAGTATCTTCTGGCTTTGTCTTGATCTGCTTTTCAACTTTTGGTTTCGGCTTTGGCCTAGGTTTTATTGGCTGCGGTTTCCGCATCACTTTCAGCAATTGTTCTGGCGTCAGTTCGGGTTCAGGCTATACCCAAGGCGGCTCAGGTTCGCTCTGCGCTGGTGGCTCTGCTGTAGGGACGATATTGACCATCATCGCGCTGATCGATACATTCTCAGATTTGGGGAGTTCCATCAACTCCTTGGCGGAAGCTTAGAACAATCACGCCAACAAGGCGCAATGTAAGCCAACGGACATGACAATCGGCACTGACAAACGACGATTAGGGAACATCTTTTTTAGCGGCATATTGATTTTGTTTCCTCTAGTTCGTCAAGTTTAAATACAAATAGCAATCATATTCAATAACGAAAGGAAAACGATCACTTCAACAGTCTTTAACTGGGGTAAAATTAACGAACCGCCGTCATGGGTGAGTGGAAGAGGCAAGCAATGCGCAGATTTAAACATTTTATCAACGCTATCTTCATCATTGTGGGTTGTTGTTTTCGTCATCGCCGTAATACAGCACGCCCAGCTTGATCAGCGGCCGCCCTTGCGCTTTGCGGTGCAAGTTGGTATCTCGCAGCGAATAAACACAGCCACAATACTCCTGCTGGTAAAAACACTCACGTTTGCTGATTTCGATCATGCGCGCTGATCCCCCTTTCTTGCGCCAGTTGTAATCCCAATACAGCAGATCAGGGTACTTTTCTGCAGCACGGATACCGCAATCGGTGATCTGCTGCATGTTTTTCCAACGGGAAATGCTGAGGGAGCTGGAGATAGCATCATAGCCGTTTTCATGTGCGTACAAGGCGGTGCGTTCAAAACGCATATCGAAACACATGGTGCAACGAATACCACGCTCCGGCTCATGCTCCATACCTTTAGCACGGGCGAACCAGTTGTCGGTGTCGTAATCTGCATCAATGATCGTTATCCCGTGCTGTTCGGCAAAGCGGATATTCTCGTCTTTGCGCAGCAAATACTCCTTTTGCGGATGGATGTTCGGATTGTAGAAGAAAATGGCATACTCAATACCGGACGCCTGAATGGCCTCCATCACCTCACCAGAACAAGGAGCGCAGCAAGAATGCAACAGAAGTTTTCTTTTCCCCACAGGGAGTTGGAGTTTTTCTCTAATCAGTTCCACCATTTTATCACCTCTCATGCATCACTTAATTGACCACGCAGCGCGCTATACGAACAAAAGCTTGCGGCTTCAAGGCGTAATTTTTAGCCGAAGTAGAATTTGCCCTAAGCGTTTTAGGCATTTCCTTTACCTCACCTTTTACGTTACCCTGACTTAGCCATTTTATGACAATGATTTTAAAGGTGGAACATGCTTTATCTAATCTACACGCAAGATGTTCCGCAGTCGTTGGAGAAAGGAAAGGTCAGCACAGATGACCTCATGTGTTTCTGTATCTACGGCCAAATGCAGTTTTCGCCAGATACGCCGTTTTTCCTGACCGTGTTTTTTTGCCATCCACTCGCCTTCACCCAACACGTTGAGCCCGCTAGAGTCGATAACGAGGTGCGCAATTTCACCCGGCGTTGGGGTTTTAAACGGGACATGGCCGGACTTCGCCCGCTTACTGATGCAGGTGTTGTCAGGGCAGTTCAACGGCACTTTGATCAGTGTGACAATGGAGTCGACGAAGCCCTGGAGGGCGCGAAGTGTCAGGCCGAAAATCCGTTTCAGCATCAATACGCTGGTGATTGCCATATCGGAATAATGTGGTGGGCGACCACGCAGAGAAGGTTTTTCCTCGCAGTAACAGGCGTGAAGTGCCGTTTCATCCACGGAGAAAGTGAGTGAACCCCGAGTGATAAGGGCGTTGTTGTAAGCCTTCCAGTGGGTGATGTTGAACTTTTGCTGGGCACGGAATGTCGCTATTTTGACAGAAGGAGAGTGATCTGATCCTCGTGCCGGCCAAATGTTCGATTTATTCAACAACGCCGTCTAAATGATGAATAGCAAACAAATTCAGTCATTCATCTAATTAGGCTGTGTTCCGTAATTGAGCGTGACGGCATCGCAGCCCCAAAAACTTTTAATCAAGGCCGAGGAGGCAGGGTATAGAGAGCTATATTCAAGCCCGACAACGCGGAGATAGGCTTCGGGGACGAAACCCCAGCGATGCTCACTGGCAAAACCTGGCTATTAACCTTTATTTACACAGCATCAGGGTTTTGTTATTCGTCACAGCGGCGGGTAAACTATGCCCTTTCCCTTATCGTAATCATGGCGAATTTCCCGATGTGCAGTATTAAATTGATAGTGGGTCTGGCGAATCCAGGCATGGAATACGCCCAAACACGGCACAACGCGGGTGGCTGGTACGTCGATTTACTAGCACAGCGCTACCACCAGCAATTGAAGGAAGAAAACAAGCTCTTCGGTTATACCACCCTGCTAAACCTAGCGGGTAACGATGTGCGCCTGCTGGTGCCGACTACCTTTATGAACCTCAGCGGCAAAGCGGTGCTAGCGATGGCCCATTTCTACCGCATCGAGCCGGACGAAATCCTGGTGGCACATGACGATCTGGATCTGCCCCCAGGTGTCGCCAAAATCAAGCTCGGCGGCGGCAACGGTGGCCATAATGGCCTCAAGGACATTCAGAACAAATTTGGCAACAATCCGAACTTTTATCGCCTGCGCATAGGTATCGGCCATCCGGGCGATAAAAGCAAGGTGGTGGGCTTCGTGCTCGGCAAGCCGCCAACCAGCGAGCAGGAAATGATTGATAAAGCGATAGACGAAACGCTGCATTGCAGCGAAATGCTAATGAAAGACGGGCTGGAAAACGCCGTTCAGCGCCTGCACAGCTTCAAGGCAAGCGCTAAGAGCTTATCCCAGTAGGTGTATACATTGTTGCAACCAATTTACACACCGAAAGTATGCAACAACAAGAGCCGGCATGGATTACGTGAGAATGATAGGTAATGCTCAGGGCCAAAATGGCAAATCAAATAGCCTACCTAGTCTTATGCTAAGGTACGCGTGTTACAGCATTCTTCGCCACCCAATGGCGATAATCATCTAGCTTGTAGCTGCGGATCGGTTTAGCTTGCTTCGACAAACGCAGTCAGCCCCCACTCACTGCTGATCTCTTCTAACCAATAAAAACCTCTGAACGGCGATCAAATGCGAACGACCGGGGTAGAGTGGAAAAAAATGCCTCCGATGCTCTTACCAGTGGTTCACCAGTCATGTCAGTCAGCAGGTGTAATGCGATCAAAATCTCAATCAAAACTGGCCATACCGCTACATCCCCCCATCACACAAGTCAGATCGCGATAAACGCCTATTACGTGTATAATGTCGGCATTATTTTGTCCTTTACACACACGTAGTTAGATAAATATAACATACTGATAATTAATATATTTAAGGTGATAACAACATGGGATTCAAATGCGGTATCGTCGGTCTGCCTAACGTAGGCAAATCCACCCTGTTCAACGCGTTGACCAAAGCGGGCATCGAAGCAGCCAACTTCCCGTTCTGCACCATTGAACCAAACACAGGTGTGGTACCGATGCCTGATCCGCGTCTGGATAAATTGGCCGAGATTGTCAAACCACAGCGCATTTTGCCAACCACCATGGAATTTGTTGATATCGCTGGCTTGGTGAAAGGCGCTTCCAAAGGAGAAGGTCTGGGCAACCAGTTCCTAACCAACATCCGTGAAACTGAAGCCATTGGCCATGTAGTGCGCTGCTTCAAAAACGACAACATCATCCATGTCAACAATAAGGTCGATCCGGCCGAAGATATCGAGGTGATCAACATCGAGCTGGCGCTGTCTGACCTTGACACCTGCGAACGCACTATCCATCGTGTACAGAAAAAAGCCAAAGGCGGCGATAAAGACGCTAAAGCCGAACTGGCCGCTCTGGAAAAATGTCTGCCGCACTTGGAAAATGCCGGTATGTTGCGTGCGCTGGATCTGAGCATGGAAGATAAGGGCGCGATCCGCTACTTAAGCTTCCTGACGCTGAAGCCAACCATGTATATCGCCAACGTCAACGAAGACGGCTTCGAGAACAACCCGTATCTGGACGCCGTGCGTAAAATTGCTAAAGCCGAAGGCTCGGTGGTGGTTGCTGTGTGTGCCGCCGTGGAATCCGACATCGCCGAACTGGAAGATGAAGAGCGTGACGAATTTATGGCTGAACTGGGCCTGGAAGAACTGGGGCTAAACCGGGTGATCCGCACCGGTTACGATCTACTGAACCTACAGACCTATTTCACTGCTTGTGTTAAAGAAGTGCGCGCCTGGACCATTCCGGTAGGTGGGACCGCTCCACAAGCGGCAGGCAAGATCCACACTGACTTCGAGAAAGGCTTTATTCGCGCACAAACCATCGCGTACAAGGATTTCATCACCTATAAGGGGGAGCAAGGTGCCAAAGAAGTCGGTAAAATGCGTTCAGAAGGCAAAGATTACATCGTCAAAGACGGTGACGTGATGAAGTTCTTGTTCAACGTCTAAATAAAACTTGTCGTCTCATGAGGTTTCATTGAATCTCTTGAAAATATAAAAAACATATAAAATAAAATAAATTGCGTGTGTTTTTTTTCATGACGTCTCATGTAATCTCGCTACAGCGCAGCTAAAAATGAGTACAATCAGTTTCCATATTCATTTTAGGTGAGTACAATAGCGGTATAAGAAATAGACAAGGACTCGCTATGCTCACTGATACGCAATGCCAAGCAGAAAGAAAAACTCTATCGGCTCAATGACTTCAACGGTTTCTACCTCGAAGTGAAACCTACTGGCAAAAAGGCATGGCGCTATCGGTTTAAACTCAATGGTAAATCCAGCATGTTTGTGTTGGGCGAGTATCCCACAGTAAAACTCGCCGAAGCGCGAGAGAAATGCGAGCAAGCGTGTACGCAAGTCGCGGATGGAGTTAGCCCGACATAGGTTCGTCAGTTAGATAAGATCCGCAAGGTCAACGAGGCATCCAACACCTTTTAACTGATCGCCAAAGAGTGGCTGCAGATGAAAGAATGGGCAGAAATCACCAAAACCCGCCGTCTAGATATGCTTGAGCGTGTGGTTTTCCCCGTAATCGGTAAGCTCCCTATCAGAGAGATCACCCCACACCACATTCTTAAAATTCTTCAGGAAACTGCTAAACGAGGAGCACCGACAGTTGCCGCTGAAGCCCGCCGCACTGTTTTATCAGTTTTCGAGTTGGCAGTAGCGACACTTAGAGCTGATATCGATCCTGTCTGGCCTGTCCGTAAGGCTCTTCTAGCAAACAAGACACATTACAAACAGGCATTAAATCCTCAGCAAATCGGGAAGTTATTAAGCTGTTTTGACAATAGTCGTGGCTCATACCAGGTTAACTATTGCATGTGGCTAATGTGGTGGACGCTTGCACCCCCCCTCTGAAGTTACCGAAGCAGAATGGGCAGAATTCGATCTTAATAACGTACTTTGGACTATTCCGGAAACGCGAATGAAAGCCCGTAGAGAACACGTTATTCCCCTCCCCTCTCAAGCCATCAAAATGCTCCGAACGTTAAAGGGATTAACCGGACATCGACAACACCTCTTTCCTGGACGGGATAATCCACTCGAACCAATGACATCGCATTCATTACAGCCACTACTTAAGAGTCTTGGTTGGAGTGGAACTTATAGCCCACATGCAACCATAACCATAGGTATTACGCGTTTAGTAGGCAACACTGATAGCAGTGTTCATGTTTCTTAAACGATGATGCATTGGTGTGTACTCATTGATAAATAACAGTTATTTCAATAAAAATTTAAAAAACCACAATTTAAACTACACTTATTTAACTAACTGATTTTACGAGTATTGTTTGCCATACTCGCCTCGCGTTATAATATCTCTGTTTTTCCATACCTCTATTAACACAGTGCATATCCATGAGCCGATACCATGTATCCAGTAGTGAAGGCCAGTATGAGAAAGACTCTGACGAACAAGTTTTGGCTAATAAACTGGGGATCGCTGCTTCTGATGAGATGTATTAGGCTGAACTTGTCCTGCTAGAACAACTCTACCAGGCTGTTTTTGAAGAACAGTTCCTGGAAGGACAACTCAGTGTAGCCTTATTAAAAGGCTGGCATCGCCGCTAGCTAGGTAACATCTACGAATGGGCTGGGCAAGAAAGAATGGTAAACATCAGCAAGGGCGGTTTTATGTTTGCCCCTTCAGCACAATTACCAAAACTGCTGAACGAATTCGACACAAAGTATCTTGCTCATTACACGCCATGTAGCGGCATGGACGCGCCATAACCCATGTAGAGCTAATACTCATCCATCCATTCAGAGAGGGAAACGGGCGCTTATCGCGACTATTAGCCGACGTGATGGCCGTTCAGGGAGGATACAAACCGCTGGATTATCAAAGCTGGGAGCAAAATAAAACCCAGTATATATCGGCTATCCATGCAGGCGTATCAATGGACTACGAGCCGATGAGACACTGGGTCAGAGAAGCATTAGGAAGGGATTAAACAGCAAGACGTAAAAAATCTACGTAGCGAATCAGGCTGCGTTAGCAATGTGCCAATGAGGTTTTTATGTTGTTGATTTTACGTGTTTTTATTGCCGTTGTTTATTGTGTTTTGGTGTGCATTTTCGGCACTGTGTGCTGCTTGTTCAGCCCACGCAACCCCCGCCATGTGGCGACCTTTGGCCATCTGTTTGGCCGTATGTCAATCTTGTTCGGCCTTAAAGTAGAAATCCGCGTACCGGCTGGGGTAGCCAACAATGGCAACTGCATTTACATCGCTAATCATCAGAATAACTACGATATGGTGACAGCAGCCAATATTGTGCAACCACGCACTGTTACCGTTGGAAAAAAAAGTCTGCTGTGGGTTCCTTTTTTCGGCCCACTGTATTGGCTGAGCGGTAATCTGCTGATTGATCGTGGTAATCGTACCAAGGCACACAGCACCATCGCCCTGGTGGTAGAACAGTGTAAAAAGAGAGATATCTCGATCTGGATGTTCCCAGAAGGTACCCGCAGCCGTGGTCGTGGGCTGATGCCGTTTAAAAACGGCGCTTTTCATGCGGCCATCACTGCCAGCGTACCGATCATACCCATTTGCGTTTCAAGCACCAACGGTAAAATTAATCTTAATCGCTGGAATAACGGCCAGGCGATTGTAGAAATGATGGCACCGATCGACACCAGCACCTACGGTAAGGAAAACGTGCGTGAGTTGGCGGCCTATTGCCATGCCTTGATGGCAGCGAAAATCGCCCAGTTGGACACAGAGGTTGCCCAGTACCACGCGGCCAGGAAATAATATTTTCCCTCGGCTTCATAGAATGAACTTCTACACCCTAAATAGTTAGAGTTGCAAATAAGTGTCAGCGCAGCCAGCACACCACTCAACAGAATTGAGATGTACTACCAATTTTACCAACAATTAATAATTATTTAGAATTTTTTGTAGCTGTGCCGCTAATAGATCAACCGCGCCAGTTGCTGATTAATTCTGGCAGGGGTTGGCTGTCTTTCAATTTCCAATGCCAGTTCAGCAGTTGGTTAACCTGGTAGCCTGAGGCCAGTAATTCACTGCTTAACCCGCTTTGCTCACTGACGCGATCACTATCCCCGCTTTAATCTCCTTGAAAGCTTTCTTGTAGCCTGGCTGGTCGATCAGATTCAACAACGGTGCCGTCAAGGCGGATGTGTCCAGCGCTGCCGCCTGCGACACTAGCACTATCAGGGTTTTGCCGTGATAACCGATCTCCGGCCCACTTAGGCCCAGCGAGTCTAGTTCCCCTAGCGATGTTTACATATAACGCGCCACCTGCCAAAGGTACCTTCACGCACCATAAAATTTACCGCCAGATCGCGCTCACCCGCCTGCTGCAAACGCCATGCTGCCAGCTTTTGTAAACATGCCAATTGACGCGGGCTGAGATTCCAGGCATTGCTGATTTCGCGGTAGGCCACAATTCCGGTGATAACATCTCGCTACGACGCTGGCACAGCAACAGGGTCTCGTTGTTGGCGGCGCTGGCCCAACAGGCCTCCTCGGTCTCCTGCACCAATTGTTTCGCCATCGGCAGAAGATAGAACACGTCTACCGCCGCATAGACGCACTGTTTTTCCGTCAATGGACACGCCAGCCAGTCGGTGCGCACTTCGCTCTTATCCAGCTCGACCTGCATATATTCCGCCACCAGCGTTGCAAATCCACATGATAGCGTTCGGCCAGCAAAAGCCGCCAGGATCTGGGTGTCGATCATTGGGGTAGGCAGAGTTTTAAGGGCGTTGATAAACACCTCCAAGTCTTCACTGCCTGCGTGGAGAAACTTGACTACCTGGGTATCGGCCAGCAATGCGATAAATGGCTGCCATTACTTTATCGGCCGCGGATCGATCAGGGAAAAGCTGCTCGCCATCGTAGAGTTGGATTAAACCTAGTTGTGGGCAGTACGTTTTCTGACAAACTCGGTGTCCAGCGCAATCTGCGATTGCGTGCGCGCCTGCTCGCAGACCTGCTGCAATGCGGTATCGGTAGTAATCAACTTATAATTCTAAACATCATTCTCTTGTAGGATCCCAACGCAACAACACTAGGCGAACCGTGGATTTTTGTGGACCAAATCAGCTGCGCGTCACCTAGGGTGAGCATAGTTTGCACCTGTCCTTTGGGTCGCGCCCTCCACAGTCAAATACCGGGCACAACCAAACGCTCACCAGCGTTATGCGATAGTAAGGTATAAAGGACAGGAGACTTTTCCCCCAAACTGTTGAGCACGCCCGATGCACCACAAAAAATCGTTTCGAGCGCGGTATTAAACGCCGTAACTCTAATGCCTGACCAGGGTAACGCCCAGCATGCAGATAATCAACTGATTACCTTTTTAACCTCTCCCACGCGGTGATGCCATGTCGGTCATCACCAATATCACCCGTAAAATCAGCCCGCAGAGTAATGCAGTTGCACGCAGATCCTTCTTGTCATGGGCAACCACAAATTGATTGCTTTTTATACCCGTCATACTAGCTTTCTTGGCCCCACCAGTCACTGGCGGGTGCCAGCGCTTTGGAATTAATGGATCTCACCCCTAAGGTTCAGTCTGAGGCCCAGTGCAAGCGCTGCTCAAACCGGTTCCTGACCGATTTGTCTCTGCGTTACTGCCTTCCTACAACTCGAATTATTTAGGGTATATACCGGCTTTTAAAATCAGCCGGTTAATGGAACCCTTGTACCGTGGCCAACAAACGGCCGCTTGATGGTTCACCTAAAATAGGACGCGCCGACGAGTCGGGCGGCACACTGGCAATTTCCAACACTGTCTTCCCTTGCTGATTGGTGATGTTCATTACCTTGCTGCCAAAGCGTGCCTATGCTCCAGGAAACAGATTCGGCGCATACTGCACCGAGGACAACTGAATGACAGGTGTAGCCGTTTAACCTTTGATGGCATCCGGCACCGTGACGCAACCATCCAATACCAGTGCACCACAGGCGATTGTCAGCAACACCAAACTTTTTGTATTACGGGTTAACATTGTCACAATCTCCTCGAAATAACAGTAACCTTGACCATTGAGTTAGGCACGATTACCTCTTCAAGTCCCACAGCACAATACGCTTAGACTATGGGCGACCAGGCCGTTTCTTCCAGGTAGCTTCATTACGCAAGTAGGTTGGTTCGGCGTTTTCCACTGCCACCTCCAGACCCTGTTGCCAAGCCAGTAACGCTAGCGGCAGCATGTCTTCTGCCTGGGGCAACAGAATTTGTCCATCACGTACGCTCAACGCAGACCCGCTGACCAAATCCGGATATGTTTGCCAACCAGTGCCAACACAAGCCCAGTCGCCATGCAGTCCGTGAGCGCGCTCCAATGCCTCAGCGGGGGAAAGCACCCCCTCTCCTTCGCTTTCATGCCAACGGCCATCCTGCTGACGCTCGAATTGCCCCCAGTAGACTTCCCCCATCCGGGCGTCGATCGCCGCTAGTACACGCTCAGCACGGCTGACCCGCCAAGCCCCCTGTGCCATGGTTTGCAAGGTGGAAATACCCAGCATCGGCAGAACGGCACCCAGCGCCAGCCCCTGAGCGATACCAATGCCGATACGTACACCGGTAAAACTGCCTGGGCCGCGGCCAAAAGCCAATACATCAAGCTGGCTAAGTACCAGGCCGCCATCCTCCAGTACCTGCTGCACCATAGGTAAAATACGTTGCGTATGCTCACGTGGGCGTAACTCAAACAAGGCCAGGATTTCACCTTGATTCCAGATGGCGACGGAACAGGCTTCCGTCGATGTATCGATCGCTAAAATTCGCGTTTTCATACTAACCTCTGGCGAGAATAAAGCAGGGTTTTCATACAGATCGCACATTATAACACAGCTACCTTTCATCTTTCATGTTACTAACGGCGGAGTGTCCTATAGGAATGCGATCTCCTGGGCGATATCACGGGTTCGTGGCGTCTGTGGCAGGCTGTTGAGGAACACTTCGCCGTAAGGACACATCACTAGCCGATGATCGCAGATCACCAACACACCGCGATCATCGGTGTCACGGATCAGCCGCCCGACACCCTGCTTCAACGTGATGACTGCATCCGGTAATTACACATCATTTAAAAGGTCGCTACCTCGCAGGCGGCAATCTTCAATCGGTGCTTTTAATAGCGGATCATCCGGCGAGGTGAACGGCAACTTATCGATGATCACACAGGATAATGCGTCACCTCGCACATCTACCCCCTCCCAGAAGATCCTGGTTGCCACCAGTAGTGCGTTGCCGACCTCAATAAACTGTGTCAGCAGTTGGCCTTTATTGGTTTCACCCTGCAACAACACAGGCAGCAATAGGGTGGCGCGAAATTCTTCAGCCAACTCGCGCATAATCTGGTGCGAGGTGCATAGTAAGAAATAGCGGCCATTATTGGCCTCGATCAGGGGCCGCAGCATGCAGGTCTTCGGCTGATTCAGGCCCAACCGTTCAGCAAAATAGGCCAACTGCTCGTTGACCGATAACGTAGCGGACGTAAAAATCTAACTACCCGGCTGCTCGTCCAGCAGTTCGCGGAAGCGATCGGCCACCGTCAACGGCGTCAGCGCTAGCACAAAATGGCGTGAATTGCATTCATATCAGTAGCTATAGCCGGGTTCAGTGACCTGCTGCAACTGTTTGAGGCGCGCACGGTATAGCGTGGCGCGCTCAAAAGCGGCGTCCAGCAATGCAGAACGCCCCAACGATAGCTTGGACACGTCATAACACAGTTCGAGCGCATCATAGAGCAACAGCAGCGCACGCTGAACGTTCGGCTGGCCGAGCACATCACGCAGATTGCCGCGAAATCCCGGCTCCCCCAACATTATCCGGAAATTCTGAGTACTTTGGCTTAAGCGGTCGGCGCTTTTTTGCAATTGTGCAGCATCACGAACTTCTGTGCGGTAGGCAATGATGATGTCTTTTGCCAGATCCAGCAACTGGCGGCTGGTGAGCTTTTTGCCAAAATACTGGCTGGCGATGTCAGGGAGTTGGTGTGCTTCATCGAAAATTATCAAATCAGCCGCAGGGATTAATTCGGCAAATCCGCATTCCTTCACCACCATGTCTGCCAGAAACAGGTGATGATTCACCACCACCACCACATAGGAATCCATGGTTCGCCGCCGTGCTTTAACCACGAAACAGTCCTGATACAGCGGGCAATCAACGCCGAGGCAATTGTCATTAGTACTGGTCACCAGCGGCCAGACAACGCTATCCTCCGCTACACAGCTACACAGCTACAGCGGCTGATATCGCCGTCTTTGGTTTCTGAAGACCACTTGCGCAAGTACAACAGATCGATCAGGGCCTGTCCGGCTAACTCCCCACTAGCCATTGACTGCTGCTCCAATTACCTTTGTATTTCAGTTCCTTGGCAATGGTGGGAAGATCACACACATAGAGTTGATCCTGTAAGGCTTTCGATCCGGTGGAAATAATCACTTTACGATCGGCGCGCAGCGCAGGTGCCAAGTAGGCAAAGGTTTTGCCGGTGCCAGTTCCCGCCTCCACCACCAGTTCTTGCTTGAAGTTGATCGCTTTGGTAACCGCCTGCGCCAGAGCGCCATCTGTTGCAAAATCGTCTGTCACACTATTTCTCTGTCGGTGTCATTCAACGTTGATTAAGCCAAGCCCTGCCACGCCGCTACCATCGACTTTATCACTACCTATTTCCACCGCTGGCTGTCGTACTCTCAGCGGAAATAGGCATGGAGATAACCCAATGAACATCGAACGAATTGATCCCGATACTCTCTGGTCCGAAGCCGTAGTACACCATGATACCCCCTACTACACCAGCGTACCGGAAAATCTGGATGAAGACGCTACTGCGCAAACCGCTAGCACGCTGACCACCATAGACCTACTGTTGGCACCGGTCGGTTCGGACAAGATCCGCATTCTGGACACCACCATTTTCCTGGCCGATGCTGCCGATTTTGCCGCCATTAACGCCGCCTGGGATGCCTGGGTGGTCGCTGGCAATGCGCCGGTGCGCTGCACCGTGCAGGCACAATTGATGAACCCGAAGTACAAGGTTGAAATCAAGATTATCGCGGCACTGTAAAGCGGTGAAAACACCGCATGCACAACAGCGGCAGGATAGTGCCACGCCCCAAAAGCCGTGTGTTATTGGAACTCGTTCCAGGAACGGCCATCGCGGGTAATCATCGCCACCGAGGCTATGGGACCCCAAGTGCCAGCCTGATATGGCTTAGGTGCCTCGTTGTCCTCCTTCCAGGCATTCATGATAGAGTCAACCCACTTCCAAGCTTCTTCCACTTCGTCACGGCGTACAAACAGCGCTTGAATGCCACGCATGCTTTCTAGCAGCAAGCGCTCATAGGCATCCGCTACGTGTTCCTGATTGAATGTCTCAGAGAAGCTCAAATCCAACTTGCTGGTTTGCAGACGGTGCTTATGATCCAGCCCAGGTAATTTATTCAGCACCTGGATCTCAATGCCTTCATCCGGTTGAAGGCGAATGGTTAACTTGTTCTGCGGCAGTTGCTGATAAGAATCGCTGAACAAGTTGAGCGGTGGGTTTTTGAAGTACACCACCACTTCTGAACATTTGGTCGGCAGGCGTTTACCGGTACGTAGGTAGAACGGCACCCCAGCCCACCGCCAGTTATCGATATCCACGCGGATTGAGACGAAGGTTTCAGTGTGGCTGTTTTTGTTCGCCCCCTCCTCTTCCAGATAGCCCGGTACCTTTTTGCCATGAACGAAGCCAGCGGTGTACTGCCCGCGCACAGTGGTTTCATGCACATTGGTCTGATCAATAGGGCGCAGCGAACGCAGTACCTTCACCTTCTCATCGCGGATGCGGTCAGCCGACAAATCTACCGGAGGCGACATAGCGATCATGGTCAAGATTTGCAGCAAGTGGTTCTGGATCATGTCGCGCATCTGGCCAGCCTGGTCAAAGTAGCCCCATCGCCCTTTAATACCCACTTCTTCCGCCACGGTGATTTGCACGGAATTGATAGTGCGGTTGTCCCAGTTAGAAGCGAACAACGAGTTGGCAAACCGCAACGCCAGCAGGTTCAATACTGTTTCTTTGCCAAGATAGTGGTCGATACGATAGACCTGTGATTCATTGAAGTACTCCGCAACTTGATCGTTGATCACGCGACAGGACGCCAGGTCGGTGCCCAGCGGCTTTTCCATCACCACACGCGCCGACTCCTGATTCAGTTTGGTTTTACCTAGCCCTTGGCAAATCGCACCGAAAGTACTTGGCGGCATAGCAAAATAGTTGATGGTGGTACGATGCTTTTGATCCAGCATGTGACCTAGCTTGGTAAAATTCTTACTGTCGTTCACATCAAGGTTGCAGAAGTCCAAGCGTGCGCTCAGCGCGGCCCAGATTTTATCATCCAGTTTTTCCTGCATAAAGGTGTCAAGGGCTTCTTTCACCACCTCAGTGTAGGCTTTTCTATCCCAATCGGCACGGCCAACGCCGATAATCCGTGTATCCGGGTGGATGTACCCGGCTTTCTCCAACTGGTATAGGGAAGGCAGCAGCTTACGACGTGCCAAATCGCCTTTCGCGCCAAAAGTAACCAAGTCACAGGCTTGGGATGTAGAAGTTACCGCCATGTTGCTCTCCTTGTTGCAGGATATTTGTAATTTTCTTACATTACTATACTGTGTCCGGCCATTGACCATGGCAGCGTGGCAGATCCAAAAGCCGGTAATCAAGGCGGAGGAGGCGGAACCTATGTTCAGGATCGACAACGTTGAGTACCGGCTTTGGGGACGCGTCCCGTAAGGCTGGGACATTTGAACATTCCCCTACTTATTTGGCCACCTAGCAAAGCTCACGCGTAGCCTTGATGCGCGTTCAAATGACCGCCAGAAGAGCTTACCTGCCATTACCGGACACAGCATAATGTACTCTCTTTAACTACGACCAGTAAACTTGGATTAAGAAGCCTTAAGCTTCTCGTGTTAGCGTTCGCCACGGCAGGCGGAATGCCGCCGAAGGCGCAGAAAATGGTGACTTTCTGTCTTTTTCTCCAACAATCCCCTGATGAAAGCCAGACAACACTCATATTATGACCTATGACCGGTATATATAAATATGCTGGAAAGTATCCATCACCATCTAGCGCTACTGAGCCAATCTGCCATTTCCGCGCGTGATTCCCCTTTGTCTTATGCGTCTACCCCAGCTTTACTACTTGATTTGCCGGAGGAGACCGACATTGACTCTGCCTATAGTGTCACGCATCGCGCAATTAACGCTCATTGACGTATTGGCTACTGATTTTACCCTGCGCAGAGGGGCTAAATTCAGAGATAACTTGCAACGGTTCAAGGAAGCGGAAACGCTCCAAGAATCACCTTTTGATTAAGGCAAGGGTTCGCTTGGAAAATGGAACCCAGCTATACTGATCCTGCTGGAAACCGCCAAACTCAATGGTCACGACCTGTAGATCTGGTTGCGCGATGTGTTGACCCGCTTACCGGCGTTGTTGAATAAATAGAACATTTGGCCGGCACGAGGATCAGATCACTCTCCTTCTGTCAACATAGCGACATTCCGTGGCCCAGCAAAAGTTCAACATCACCAACTGGAAGGCTTACAAAAACGCCCTGATCACTCGGGATTCACTCACTTGCTGGGGGGATGAAACGGCACTTCACGCCTGGTACTGCGAGGCAAAACCTTCTCTGCGTGGTCGCCCACCACATTATTCCGATATGGCAATTACCAGCGTATTGATGCTGAAATGGATTTTCGGCCTGACACTTCACGCCCTCCAGGGCTTCGTCGACTCCATTGTCACACTGATCAAAGTGCCGTTGAACTGCCTGGACGACACCTGCATCAGTAAGCGGGCAAAGTCCGGCCATGTCCCGTTTAAAACCCCAACGCCGGGTGAAATTGCGCACCTCGTTATCGACTCTAGCGGGCTCAACGTGTTGGGTGAAGGCGAGTGGAAGGTAAAAAAACACGGTCAGGAAAAACGGCGGATCTGGCGAAAACTGCATTTGGCCGTAGATACAGAAACACATGAGGTCATCTGTGCTGACCTTTCTTTGAGCAATGTCACCGATACCGAAGCCTTCCCAGGTCTCATCCGTCAGAGGTACCGTAAAATCAAAGTCGCCTCGGCGGATCGGGCTTAGGATACGCGAGTGTGTGATGATGAGTTAAGGGGCAAGAAGCTCAAGGTGTTAATACCGCCCAGCAGCGGAGCCCGTTATTGGTCGGCAGACTATGCAGAGCGAAATCAAGCAGTGGCGAACCAGCGCCTTACCCGAGACAACACACGGTGGAAAAGTATCACAGGCTACCACCGACGTTCGATAGCGGCAACAGCGAGGTACAGAGTAAAACAGCTATTTGGTGGTCACCTGTCGCTGCGAGATTATGATGGGCAAGTTGCAGAGGCGCTGGCCATGATCTGTTCACTAAACAAGATGACGCTAGCCGGTATGCCAGACAGTGTACGCCTTGCCTGAAAGCTGCCCATTCACGGGACTCTTAATCTGATTTATTCAACAAAGCCGATCAGCGTTGCCACTGGCTTTTATTCTATCTATCACAACGTGACGTCCAACCAGGCAGACAGCGATAGTAATATCGGCGATGTCAACAGCTTTAGCTCTAACGAACGTAAACAGAAGCTGGAACAATTCCTGGCCTTTTTGCGCCGCCTGTTGATGCATGCGGGTGTCTGCACTGCACTAGGCGGCGTGATGACTATGGTCGGCGAACCACAAAACCTGATCATCGCCAAAAGTGCCGGTTGGGGATTTATCGATTTCTTCCTGCGTATGGCACCGGTAACGCTGCCTGTGCTGGCGTGCGGTCTACTGGTATGCCTGTTGGTCAAGCGTTTCAACCTCTTTAGTTACGGTACCCCTTTGCCCGAACCGCTGCGCGAGGTTCTAAAAGCGTTCGATCGAAATGCCAGCGCTGGCCGCAGCAAGCAAGAGCAGCTCAAACTGGTGCTCCAGGCGCTGATCGGCGTTTGGCTAGTGTTGGCATTGGCGTTTCACCTAGCTGAGGTGGGCTTGATTGGTCTGTTGGTGATCATTCTAACCACCTCGCTGTCCTGAGTGACCGATGAACACGCTATCGGCAAAGCCTTCTAAGAAGCTTTGCCTTTCACCGCCCTACTGACTGTATTCTTCACTGTGGTAGCGGTGATTATTGACCAGCATCTGTTAAACCCGGTGATCCAATATGTCTTACAGGCTTTCCCAGCCTCTCAGTTGTCGCTGTTTTATCTGTTTAACGGCCTGCTATCGTCACAACGTTTTTGTTGGCACTGTCTAAATCAATGAAGCGCGTGCTGCCTTTGAGAGCTGTGCCTTGCAACTGGAGCAGTTCGAAATGTTGGCAGTCGCCATCAATACCGGCACTAACCTGCCTTCAGTCGCAGCGCCGAATGGCCAAGCAGCTTTTCTGTTTCTGCTGACTTCAGCGTTGGCACCGTTGGTGCATTTATCTTATGGCCATATGGTGTGGATGGCTTTGCCCTATACTGTCGTATTCACTCTAGCTGGCCTACTGTGCGTACAGTTTACCTTGGCGCCAATGACTGACCTACTAGCAAAATGGCATTGGTTGGCCCAGCCGCTGATCGATCAGCATTAACACTCCTTCCCGTGAATATTTTGCGCTGGTGCAGCGCTAAGTGACTGTCAGAAAGGAGTTAAATTGGTTTACACTGCATCCTTTGGTGCTTACTGTGTGGAACAATAAATATTATGTTGCAATTCTTTAAACACTGCTCACAAGGCCGTGTGGCTTGGCTGCTGATGGCTATCGCCGCACTGCTGCTGGAATTAGCCGTGCTCTATTTCCAGCACGTTATGCTGCTGCAACCCTGTGTGATGTGCATCTACGAGCGTTGCGCGCTATTTGGTATTCTTGGCGCAGCGCTAGTCGGCGCTTTCGCCCCGAAATCGCCACTGCGCTATTTGGCGATCCTGCTGTGGATCTACAGCGCTTGGCAAGGGGTACAGATGGCGTGGAAGCACACCATGATCCAACTGCATCCGTCACCGTCGAGTACCTGTGATTTCTTCGTTACCTTTCCATCCTGGTTGCTATTGGATAAATTGCTGCCAGCGGTGTTCTACGCTTCCGGCGACTGTGCCGCTCACCAGTGGTCATTCCTGACATTGACGATGCCACAATGGCTTGTCTGTATCTTCGCCGTTTGTCTGGTGGTTGCGGTGATGATGCTGCTTGCGCAGTTTGTTCGCACATGCCGCCGCGATCTGTTTGGCCGTTAAAATCCCCCCGATGGACAGCATGAAATACCGCCCCTCTCTCCACTGTGCTGGCCCCACCAGCTTCACGTTTAAATTATCTATATCTGTCATACTTCAGCATTAGCTTTCCTCTCTCACCCAGTTACTTACTGACATAGGCTTCTGGAGATCGATTATGTCGCCGCCTTGCTGCAACTCGAATTATTTAGGGTATATTCACCTTGCCCAGCCTTGCTTATTCAAAATATGATCTTGCCAATCAACCACCTCGCTCTCGGGTACTGCAATATAGCGTACCGTAATGCGCTCGCCGTGCATTGCCGCCTTAGAGCCACTGATGAGCGGGTGCCACGGGAATAGCGGTTTACCTTCGCCGATCAGGCGGTAAGCGCAGGTTGACGGCAACCAGTCAAAGGTGGTGAGATTTTCACGCGTCAGTTTGATACAATCTTCTTCCGACTCGAAGCGGTGCGCGTAGTTACTGCACTGGCAGGATTTGATATTGAGCTGATTGCAAGCCACGTTGGTGAAATAAATCTCGTCGGTATCTTCGTCAAGCAGCTTATTCAGGCAGCATTGCCCACAGCCATCGCATAGCGATTCCCACTGTTGTTCTGACATTTCCTCCAAGGTTTTCTGTTGCCAAAAAGGGAGTAGTGACATGTTTATGGGCTTTGTTGAATAAATCGAATTTGGAATAAAATAGTCCCCTAAATGGGCACCTTTAAGGCAACGCCTTGAAGAAACAAAAACCGTTGGATTAAGTATATTTTCTGAAGAGAACCTTATCAGGAAATAAATTCCGTGAGTGGATGGGTGTACCGCACCACGAAGGATCTTTTATCCACTTGAGTCGTCCCTCATACACGATGTCAATAAGATGACTCAGGGATTTCAATGAAAAAACACCCGCTGCTTTAGTTATGTCGATAATATAAGAACCTGTCATTTAAGGTATAAATGGCTTTGCCTCGCAGTACCAGGCGTGGAGTGCCGTTTTATCCACCCAGAAAGTGAGTGAACCCCGAGTGGTAAGGGCGTTGTTGTAAGCCTTCCAGTTGGTGATGTTGAACTTTTGCTTGGCCACGGAACGTCGCTATTTTGACAGAAGGAGATTGATCTGATCCTCGTGCCTGCCAAAAGTTTGATTTATTCAACAACGCCTGTATAAATGGATGGAAAACCGCTAAATGCTCACATTCTTGACTTATCTGCACTCTGTAAAACCCCCCCCTAAACACTATAGAGTGGGCTTATGAATCGTCCTCATTTACCTGTGTCTTCCGGCTCCGGCAATGTTACGTTGAGTTCAAGCACCGAAATATCATGGTCTTTCTGCTCAAACTGCACATGCAGCATTTCAGGATCGATCTGAATATATTTGTAAATCACTGCCAGAATATCGCGCTTCAAATCAGGCAGGTATGGAGGTTCGCTGTCTCCGCGACGGCGCTCTGCGACGATAATCTGTAGCCGCTCCTTAGCAATATTGGCCGTCTGTTTTTTGCGGGATAGAAAGAAGTCTAATAAGGCCATGGTTTATCCCCCAAAAAGGCGTTTAAGGAAACCCTTTTTCTCTTCTTCAATGAAGCGGTACGGACGGTCTTCTCCTAACAAGCGTCTAACGGTGTCGTCATAGGCTTTACCAGCATCTGATTCGGCATCCAGGATAACCGGTTCGCCTTGGTTAGACGCGCGCAGCACGGACTGGTCTTCGGGGATTACGCCCAGCAGTGGAATACACAAGATCTCCAGCACGTCTTCCATGCTCAGCATGTCGCCACTGCTAACGCGCCCAGGGTTGTAGCGGGTGAGCAACAGGTGTTCCTTGATCGGCGATTCGCCTTTTTCAGCGCGACGGGATTTGGAAGACAGAATGCCCAGGATACGATCAGAATCGCGGACGGAGGACACTTCCGGGTTGGTGGTAATGATCGCTTCATCAGCGAAATAAAGCGCCATCAGTGCGCCAGTTTCTATGCCAGCTGGCGAATCACAGACCACAAAGTCAAAATCCATTTTACCTAAATCGTTGAGGATTTTTTCAACGCCTTCACGGGTCAGTGCGTCTTTGTCGCGTGTTTGTGACGCCGGTAGGATATAAAGATTTTCAGTGCGTTTATCCTTGATTAACGCTTGGTTCAGCGTGGCATCACCTTGAATGACGTTAACGAAATCATACACTACCCGACGTTCGCAACCCATGATCAGGTCAAGGTTACGCAAGCCGATATCAAAATCGATCACCACGGTTTTCTTGCCTTTCTGGGCGAGGCCGGTAGCAATGGCCGCGCTTGAGGTGGTCTTACCAACCCCTCCCTTACCCGATGTAACAACAATAATGCGTGCCATGAAATGGATTCCTTGTCAAAAGGGCTTATTTTAGACGTTGTATGGTTAAAGCGTTATCGAACAGGCTAAACTGTACTGCCTGCCCAAGGTAATCTAACGGGATCTGGTCGCTCAACCAGTACTGCCCTGCGATAGAGACTAGCTCAGCCCCCAGGTGCATGCAAAAAATCTGGCACTGGGTATCGCCAGATGCACCAGCCAGAGCACGACCACGCATCATGCCGTAGATGTGAATATTGCCATCGGCAATCAGCTCAGCACCAGCGCTGACGCTGCTGGCAACGATCAGATCGCTATTTCGGGCATAAATCTGTTGGCCGGAGCGTACCGGCGTATCGATGATACGTGCCTTGGTGGGGGGATTTTCCTCCACTGTGTCTCGCGCGTCCATCTTCTGGCTTTTGCCTTCGTTAAGTATTGGCAGCCCGGCCTGCATTATCGCCTGCTTTTGTCGCTCAACTCGGCAACCGCTGACGCCAACCACGCGCAAACCTGCTGCCTCGACAGCCTGCTGAAGTTCTGTCCAGTTCGCATCGCTATCCAGCGTTGCAACGTTAATAACAACAGGTGCGTTATTCAAAAAGCTGGGCGCTTGCTCCACTTTTTCCAGTAACGCTTGATGTATTACCTCGGGTTCTGAAGTGTACAAACGAACAACCGATAGGGTAAAACTGCTGCCTTTTAGCTCAATTGGCGATTGTGACATTTATCTTGACTCAGTCTAAGCAACGTTAAAACCCCAGAATACCACTTGGGGTGCGATATGCCGATGTATTAAACATGTTATAGTCAGAGTTATGCCCAGGCAAGACGATGTCTTAATTAAATAGAGTTAATAAAATTCTTTGCGTGATCTATAGCAGTACGAAACGCGATAAAACGTATCTTTATGATGCCGAGAAAAAAGACGATTTCTATCGTGTACCGCGGCGTTGTTGAATAAATCGAACATTTGGCCGGGACGAGGATCAGATCACTCTCCTTATGTCAAAATAGCGACATTCCGTGGCCCAGCAAAAGTTCAATATCACCAACTGTAAGGCTTACAACAACGCCCTTATCACTCGGGGTTCACTCACTTTCTCGGTGTATGAAACGGCACTTTACGCCTGGTACTGCGAGGCAAAACCTTCTCTGCGTGGTCGCCCACCACATTATTCCAATATGGCAATCACCAGCGTATTGATGCTGAAACGGATTTTCGGCCTGACACTTCGCGCCCTCCAGGGCTTCGTCGACTCCATTGTCACACTGATCAAAGTGCCGTTGAACTGCACGGACGACACCTGCATCAGTAAGCGGGCAAAGTCCGGCCATGTCCCGTTTAAAACCGCAACGCCGGGTGAAATTGCGTACCTCGTTATCGACTCTAGCGGGCTCAACGTGTTGGGTGAAGGCTAGTGGATGGCAAAAAAACACGGTCAGGAAAAACGGTGGATCTGGCGAAAACTGCATTTGGCCGTAGATACAGAAACACATGAGGTCATCTGTGCTGACCTTTCTTTGAGCAATGTCACCGATACCGAAGCCTTCCCAGGTCTCATCCGTCAGAGGTACCGTAAAATCAAAGTCGCCTCGGCGGATCGGGCTTAGGATACGCGAGTGTGTGATGATGAGTTAAGGGGCAAGAAGCTCAAGGTGTTAATACCGCCCAGCAGCGGAGCCCGTTATTGGTCGGCAGACTATGCAGAGCGAAATTAAGCGGTGGCGAACCAGCGCCTTACCGGAGACAACACACGGTGAAAAAGTATCACAGGCTACCACCGACGTTCGATAGCGGCAACAGCGAGGTACAGAGTAAAACAGCTATTTGGTGGTCACCTGTCGCTGCGAGATTATGATGGGCAAGTTGCAGAGGCGCTGGCCATGATCTGTGCATTAAACAAGATGCCGCTCGCCGGTATGCCAGAAAGTGTACGCCTTGCCTGAAAGCTACCCATTCAGGGGACTCTTTTATTTTTATTCCAAATCCGATTTATTCAACAACGCCGTTGTGGCGCTGAAGGCGGGTGTGCGTTTGATCTATCTTAGGGCTGGCACCAGCGGGCTTCTTGAGGTGCTGGAGGTGCTGGATACGTCCGAATGTCCGCCGACCTTCGGCGTGACGTAAGGCAGGATGGTGGGTCTGATTGCCGGTGGCTACGGCGCACTGCTGAAAGCGGTGGAGGGTGCGGAGGATGATGTTTCCTTAGCGTATCGGATCTACAGGCACTGAACCTGACTGCCTCCGACATGGTGCTTGGACTGGCGGCATCTGATCAGTGCACTACGTTATGCGCGTCAGTTAGGCTGCCCGACGGCGGCGATCTCCTGCAACCACGATTCGCCGCTCGCCCATGAAGCGCATGTGGCGATTTCCCCGGTGGTCGGCCCGGAAGCCCTGACTTGATCGACGCGTCTTAAGTCTGGCAGCGCGCAGAAGCTGGTGCTGAACATGCTATCGACTGGCGCGATGGTTAAGCTCTGCAAGGTTTATCAGAACCTGATGGTGGATGTTAAGGCTACCAACGTCAAACTGGTGGATCGCGCTGGCCGCATAGTGGTAGAAGCCACCGGCGCACAGCCTAGCCAGGCGGAAGCCGCGCTGGCTCAGACCGATTTTGAGGTCAAACCGGCTATCCTGATGATCCTGGCAGGCCTCAGCGCCATGCGGTTGCAACCGCACAGCGGCTATTTGCGCGCAGCGTTAACCTGTTAAATCAGGAGATGGAAAAGACAACGACACTGGCAACACAGATTTTGGCGCGGTGGGCGGCGCATTGATCAGCTATTAGAAAGTAGCGACGGTGATCACTTTCGGTATATCAGGTTTACCTTTAACGTTAACTATCGTCTCAGGGAAGGTGATGCTGTATCTGGAGGGGATGGTGATTACGGTTATCGTCGGCTTCATTTTCACCGGGATAATGGGATTCAACGATCCTGAGAAGTAGCGTCTGAGCGACAAGCAGAGACAGGGGGCCGTAGCTTAAAGGGCGGACTATCGGACCTTTCATTGTGGCTAACCGTCTTCGGTCACATCCTGCACTCCGCGTCCTAACTGCCAGATCTTCTTGGCATAATGCCCAAACGCCCACAGGCTCAGGCCGAGCAGCACGAAGAAAATCGCCTTAGGCGTGCTGTCCCAGAAGAATTCGAACAGCCGGGTATAGAGATTGATGCCGAGGAAGGTCAGGCCGAACCAGCGCAACATAGCGTCGTCGCGTTTCAGCCTCAGCCAGATAGCCGCTGTGGCAACCAGGCCGAATAACAGGCTCCAGTGGAACAACGTACTTTCACCCAGCCGTCCAGTATATTACGCACGATGGCGGTGTTCTTTCTTACTGAGTTTCATGTTTTCTTTCCCTGCACAACAGTGATATTCGGCCCGTCATGGACGAGTGGCTAAGACAAAGAGGTTTAGGCTGCGTCCAGCAATTGTCCGTGAGCGCTGCTGGCGGTCATTTGAACGCGCAGCAAGGCCTGGGCTGTAAGGTTGGACGGTCCAAATAAGCGGTGCATCAGCGAGAGACGCGTTAAAGTGGCCCAGCCCTTCGGTGCGCGTCCCAAAAGCCCATACTCCTCTATGCCCGGCATCTTCCGCCTTAATACGGGCTTTTGGGTCTGCAACTCAGTCACGACCCATTACGGGACATAGTCTAGTGTGTATAATGCCCGCCGCAAAAGCGCACGAGGAACTCTATAATGACTAAATATAGCGATCAATACTGGATGTGTCAGGCATTGCGGCTGGCTCTGCGCGCGCAGGAAGAAGGCGAAGTGCCGGTAGGAGCGTTGCTGGTGTTGGATAATAAGGTGATTGGCGAAGATTGGAACCGGCCAATCGGCCGTCACGATCCCACCGCCCATGCGGAAATTATGGCGCTGCGTCAAGGTGGGGAGGTGTTGCAGAACTACCGTTTACTGAACGCCACGCTGTACGTCACGCTGGAGCCCTGTATGATGTGCGCCGGCGCGATGGTGCACAGTCGTATTCGCCGGCTGGTGTATGGTGCAGCCGATGAGAAAACCGGCGCGGCTGGTTCGTTGATGGATATTTTGCGCCATCCGGGCATGAATCATCAGGTGGAGATCGTCTCAGGCGTGCTGGCGGACGAGTGTGCCGCGATGCTGAGCCACTTTTTCCGCTTGCGCCGTGAGCAGAAAAAGGCGCTAAAGCAAGTGCAACGCGTGGGCAACAAACCGGATCAGTAGTCAATCACCAATTTCCGGCGCAATGGCCGGATAGGCTCTTCCCATTGCTTCCTGGTTGGCGGCTTCTTGCGCTGCCTTCTTTTCTTTTTCTTGCAGATAACCAATCAGGCTAACCTGATAGCGGCGGATGTTTTCTACATAGTTATAAGCCTCTCGCCCACGCGCGTAACCGTAGGTCAGTTGCGAATGGTAACGCTTCTGACTGAGCATTGGCAGGCGCTGTTTGACATCGAGCCAACTGTCTGGATTGCCCTGTTGCATTTTGGTCAGTTTGCAGGCGTCCAGCATGTGGCCCCAGCCCATGTTGTAGGCCGCCAATGAGAACCAGATACGTTCGTCTACCGGCACGCTGTCCGGCACCTTGGCCATCAGCCGCTGCAGGTAGAGCGCACCGCCCTGAATGCTCTCCTGCGGATCGAGGCGATCGTTGACCCCAAGGCTATCGGCGGTGGTGCGGGTTAGCATCATCAGGCCGCGTACCCCGGTGGGCGAGGTGGCCTGCGGGTCCCAGTGCGACTCCTGATAGGCAATGGCCGCCAGTAGCTTCCAGTCGATCTCCTTGGCATATTTTTCAAATAGTGAACGAAATTTGGGTAGGATCACATCAATAGCGGATAAAAAGGTTTTGGTGTCAACGTAGTCAAAACTGCCGACGTGGCCGAGATATTTTTCTTCCAGCCTGGCCAGGGTGCTATCGTCCACAATCTGGTTGAAGAAGTCCAACATCGCCGCATATAGGCTATCTTCGTTACCGCGCTTTAGATACCAGGCGATCGGCTGTTCATCAGTGACATCAAACGCCACCACCAGTTGCGGATGGACGCGCTGCAATAGGGCAATGGTCACTGAATCGCCGAGGGTATAGTCCAGCTTGCCATCGGCTACCTGTTCCAGCAGTTCCTTTGACGTGAGGTCGCTCGCAGTTTGCCATTTGAGATCTGGGAATTTATCCCGCTTAAGCTGTTTCAGCGTGCTGATGTGCACGGAACCGGAGGCCACCGCAAGTTTGCCTTTGATATCCGATAAGCTTTTTGGCCGTGGGCTACCCAAACGGTACACTAACTGCTGGGAAACGGAATAGTAGGTTGGGCCAATGCGCGCACTGGCAAGGCGCTCTGGATTATAGTTCAGGCTGGCTGCCAGCAGATCGGCGTTATCTTCATCGAGGTCATTAAACATATCGTTGATATTTTGCTGCGAGATCACCACAAGCTTGACCCCAAGGTAGTTAGCGAATGCTTTCGCCAGCTCATAGTCAAGCCCCCCCGCGCCCTGTTTGGTGGTGAAATAGGTGAGCGGTGAGTTTAACGTGCTGATTCGCAACTCAGCGCGGGATTTTATCGCGGCGAGTTGCCCCCTTTGGCCACTGTGCCAAGTGATGTTGGGCCACAGGGAGAGCGCTAAAAGTAAGGTAACAGCACCGATAAGAATATAGTTTATTTTAATGTGTTTCAAATAGTTATCCAGTAGTGGTACAAGGACACTGATGATGACAATCCCACCTTTTCTTATGGTTAAATCACCAGTGCCGAGGCATTTTGCGCAACAAAACGCTAATGTGCAACTTTATTGACATGCTATGACTATCCGATGGAGCAAATAGCTTTTATCAATCATCGCTACGCAAACGGTTTCTTCGCAGGCGCGGATTCTCTATAATGACGCGCGTTTTTCCCTATATTTGCGCCCAATGAAGTGCTGAAGTCAGTGTCTTCAAAGACGAGAGAATTTTGATTATGGAAATACTGCGTGGTTCGCCCGCCTTGTCGGCTTTGCGCATTACCAAACTGCTATCCCGCTGCCAGGATGCTCAACTCCCGGTTAATGATATCTACGCTGAATACGTCCACTTCGCTGATGTGAGCGCACCGCTAAGTGCCGAAGAACACGCCAAGCTTCAGTGTCTGCTTAAGTATGGTCCTTCTCTCGCTCTTGCCGAACATGCCCCTGAAGGGTACCTGCTGTTGGTGACACCGCGTCCGGGCACCCTTTCACCCTGGTCCTCCAAAGCAAGCGACATCGCCCACAACTGCGGTTTGCAGCAGATATCCCGGTTGGAGCGCGGCTTGGCATTCTACGTCAAGGCACCCACTCTGACGGGGGTCCAGTGGCAGCAGTTCGCCGCCTTGCTGCATGATCGCATGATGGAAACCGTTTTTAGCGAACTGCAACAGGCTGAACAGTTATTCGCACACCATCAACCGGCGCATTATCAGGTGATAGACGTAGTGGGCGAAGGGCGCAGCGCGCTGGAACATGCTAATGTCGGGCTGGGTCTGGCGCTGGCACAGGATGAAATCGACTATCTGCTGAATGCCTTTACCGCTCTGGGGCGCAACCCAACGGATATCGAACTGTACATGTTCGCGCAGGCCAATTCTGAGCACTGCCGCCACAAGATTTTCAACGCTGACTGGATCATTGATGGTGAACCGCAGTCGAAGTCGCTGTTTAACATGATCAAGAACACCTTCGAGCAGACGCCGGACTACGTGCT
Organism: Serratia symbiotica (Periphyllus acericola); assembly: GCF_964019515.1. Classification (NCBI taxonomy): domain Bacteria; kingdom Pseudomonadati; phylum Pseudomonadota; class Gammaproteobacteria; order Enterobacterales; family Yersiniaceae; genus Serratia; species Serratia symbiotica. The sequence goes on along the minus strand of NZ_OZ026452.1, from coordinate 864,287 downwards.
GTCGGCTTATAAAGACAACGCCGCAGTGATGGAAGGCTCTCAGGTTGGCCATTTCTTTGCTACGCCGGAAAACGGTCAGTACGATTACCATCAGGAACAGGCGCATATCCTGATGAAGGTGGAGACTCACAACCACCCGACGGCGATCTCCCCATGGCCGGGTGCCGCTACCGGCTCCGGCGGAGAGATCCGCGATGAGGGTGCCACTGGCCGTGGTGCCAAGCCGAAAGCCGGTCTGGTGGGTTTCTCGGTATCTAACCTGCGCATTCCCGGTTTCGAACAACCATGGGAGCAGGATTTTGGCAAGCCGGAACGCATCGTCACAGCACTGGACATCATGACCGAAGGCCCCTTGGGTGGTGCGGCGTTCAACAACGAATTCGGTCGTCCGGCACTGGTCGGTTACTTCCGCACCTATGAAGAGCAGGTCAACAGCCACAACGGTGTCGAGCTGCGCGGCTATCACAAGCCTATTATGTTGGCGGGTGGCATCGGCAACATCCGTGCTGGCCATGTGCAGAAAGGAGAAATCACCGTCGGGGCCAAGTTGGTCGTGCTGGGGGGGGCGGCGATGAATATTGGCTTGGGCGGCGGTGCCGCTTCCTCTATGGATTCCGGCCAGTCTGATGCCGATCTAGACTTTGCCTCGGTGCAGCGTGATAACCCAGAAATGGAGCGCCGCTGTCAGGAGGTTATCGACCGCTGCTGGCAAATGGGCGAGCAAAACCCGATCCTATTTATTCACGATGTTGGCGCGGGCGGCCTGTCCAACGCGATGCCAGAACTGGTGAGCTATGGTGGACGTGGCGGGCGTTTCGAACTGCGCGACATCCTCAACGACGAAACGGGCATGAGCCCGCTGGAAGTATGGTGTAATGAATCGCAGGAGCGTTACGTGCTGGCGATTGCGCCAGCACAGATGGCACAGTTTGCTGCCATTTGCCGCCGCGAGCGTGCGCCTTATGCGGTGATCGGTGAAGCCACTGAAGAGCAGCATCTGACGTTAAACGATCGTCACTTCGACAACCAGCCAATCGATATGCCGTTGAACGTGCTACTGGGCAAAACGCCGAAAATGACGCGCGATGTCACCAGTCAACAGGCCAACGGCCAGGCACTGCAACGTGAGAACATCACCCTGGCCGACGCGGTAAAACGCGTGCTGCATTTGCCGACGGTGGCGGAAAAAACTTTCCTGATCACCATTGGCGATCGCACCGTGACTGGTATGGTAGCACGCGATCAGATGATCGGCCCATGGCAGATCCCGGTGGCCGACTGTGCGGTCACCACTGCCAGCTTGGACAGCTATTACGGCGAAGTGATGTCGATTGGCGAACGTGCGCCGGTTGCTCTGCTGGACTTCGCCGCTTCCGGCCGCATAGCGTTAGGGGAAGCCTTGACCAACTTAGCCGCCACCGAAATCGGTGCGCTAAAGCGTGTGAAGCTTTCCGCTAACTGGATGGCCGCTGCTGGCCACCCAGGCGAAGATGCTGGCCTGTATGCGGCTGTGAAGGCAGTGGGCGAAGAACTCTGCCCGGCGCTGGGCATCACTATCCCGGTTGGTAAAGACTCGATGTCGATGAAAACCCGCTGGCAGGAAGGCAACGAACAACACGAAATGACCTCTCCGCTGTCGCTGGTGATCACCGCTTTCGCCCGTGTGGAAGATGTGCGTCACACCGTGACGCCACAGTTACGCACCGACAAAGGCGACACCACGTTGCTGCTGATCGATCTGGGTAACGGCCATAACGCGCTGGGCGCAACCGCATTGGCGCAGGTCTACCGTCAACTGGGTGACAAGCCCGCCGATGTGCGTAACGTGGCGCAATTAGCGGGCTTTTTCAACGCCATGCAGCAACTGGTGGCCGATCGCGCCCTGCTAGCTTACCACGACCGTTCAGACGGTGGCCTGCTGGTCACGCTGGTGGAGATGGCGTTTGCTGGCCACTGTGGCGTTACCATCACTATCGACGGCCTGGGTGACGATGCTCTGGCAGTGCTGTTCAATGAAGAGCTAGGCGCGGTGATCCAGGTGACTGCCGCCCATCCTGAGGCGGTGAAGCAGGTGTTCGCCCAGCATGGCCTTAGCGACAACATACATCACATCGGTAGTGTGCAGACGGGCGATCGCTTAGTGATTAGCCAGAATGGCAAGGCGCTGTACAGTGAGAGCCGCAATAGGTTGCGCACTTGGTGGGCGGAGACCACTTGGCAGATGCAGCGCCTGCGTGATAACACGGCGTGTGCCGATCAGGAACACCATGCCAAGCAGGATGAGCAAGATCCTGGCCTAAACGTGAAGCTTACCTTCCCACCACAGGAAGACATCGCCGCGCCATACATCGCGACGGGCGCTCGTCCGAAAGTGGCGGTGCTGCGTGAGCAGGGGGTGAACTCCCACGTTGAGATGGCGGCGGCATTCCATCGCGCTAGTTTTGATGCGCTGGATGTACACATGAGCGATCTATTGGAAGGGCAGCGTAATTTGCAGGACTTCCACACGCTGGTGGCCTGCGGTGGCTTCTCTTACGGTGATGTGTTGGGGGCTGGGGAAGGCTGGGCGAAATCGATCCTGTTCAATTATCGGGTACGCGATGAGTTCGAGTCATTCTTCCATCGTCCGCACACCTTGGCATTGGGGGTGTGCAACGGCTGCCAGATGATGTCTAACTTGTGTGAATTGATCCCCGGTGCTGAACACTGGCCGCGCTTTGTGCGTAATTTGTCAGATCGTTTTGAAGCCCGTTTCAGCCTGGTGGAAGTGGCAGACAGTCCATCGCTGTTCATGCAGGGCATGGCAGGTTCACGCATGCCGATCGCCGTTTCCCACGGCGAAGGTCGTGTCGAAGTACGCGATACGGCGCACCTGTCCGCGCTGGAAAGCGATGGTTTGGTGGCACTGCGCTTCGTCAATAATGTCGGCCAAGTAACGGAAGATTATCCAGCAAACCCGAATGGTTCGTCAAACGGTATTGCCGCCGTCACCAGTGCCAGCGGACGGGCGACGGTGATGATGCCGCATCCAGAGCGCGTCTTCCGCACCGTCAGCAACTCCTGGCACCCGGAAGAGTGGGGTGAAGATAGCCCGTGGATGCGCATGTTCCGCAACGCCCGTAAACAGTTGGGTTAAGCGGCTAGATATCGCAGTGGTATCAGAGGGCGCAAGCGATTGCGCCCCTTTTACTGTGTGCATTCTGCGACAAAGACTGTTTTTTTGTCTCTAAAAGGAGAAATTTAACTATTTGATTTTAAATTATTTTGTGATGTTTGTTTAGGATGTCTAGATCTGACGACAAGCTGGCCATTTTTTCCAATGCCATGCAGTTCAGCCTGATTAATCCATTAAATAATTAAATGTTTTAAAATCAATATATTGATTTATTTTTTTAAAGTTGGCACGCTACATGCATTATCATTCCTGTTGCTCATTCACGTTTTTATGATGGTTGCTTATTTAAACCCTCATAAGCCTCCAAATGATGCCAAAGAAAGAAAGGGTGCCTATCGTCCAACCAAACCGATAACAGCTCACGCAAGTGACTTTATCAAGCATTGGGCGACACGTGGAGTGAGGCATCGCCTATCTCTAACGGGGTGATGACAGCCTTAGGCGACTTCACCCAAGAACGAGGTCACTTGGCATCCACGTTCTTGCATGCTTTGCCCCAGCTTCAATTCCCAAACTCTGGGCCCACCTTGTATTTATTCATGTCTATGCCCTTGACCCAGTCTCAAGGCCCGCATACCGCCTGACGGCTCGCGAACGCCGCGCTTCTCCTTTTGGCGACAGCATCAAGCTGCTGGCAGCTTACGGGTATGCGTGATTATCCGTCGTTGGGCTTTTTTCTTATCGGCGAGTCAGTTAGCATCGGAACAGGTTTGATAAGATGAGAAGATCCCGTTGAAAAAATGGCGTTTATTTCCTCGCGCAATGCGCCATATGCTGATGGTTGGTCACTGCCAGCGCACTCATCTTCCACTGGTCTACCTGAACCAGATCGGCGGGCAGGATGAACTGATTTTTGACGGCTGCTCCAAGGTATTTGACGCCGTTGGCAACATGACCCACCGCTTGGCCGCTTTTACAGAGCAGGTGGCTCAGCTTGAATTCAACCAGTTAGATGTGGTGCCGATGAGCGCACTGGCTACCCAGTTGCCTCAATTGGCTCAGGTGTATGCAGCACTGGTGCTGGCGGTACGCGATTATGTGACCAAAAACGGTTTCAATGGCGTGGTACTGGGGCTGTCAGGCGGTATTGACTCAGCACTGACGCTGGTGATCGCCGTCGATGCGTTGGGCAAAGATAGCGTGCAGGCGCTGATGATGCCGTTCCGCTACACGGCAGATATCAGCATCGCCGATGCCAAAGAGGAAGCCGAAATTCTTGGCGTGGAATTTGACATTGTCTCCATCGAACCGATGTTCGATGCCTTTATCGGGCAGTTATCGCCGATGTTTGCTGGTACCGAACGCGAAACCACCGAAGAAAATCTCCAGGCGCGCTGTCGTGGTGTGATATTGGTGCTGATGGCATTTTTGCTGGTGCTGTTGCCACTGTGGCTATTGGCTTATTAGGCATACCAGAGTTTGTATCAGCTTAGTGCGCAGGCGGCAGACATCAACCACACTACCTTAGCGGATGCGCGCCGCAGCGAGGCGATGGTCAGTGTGGCGCTGGAGATGGAGCACAGTTATCGCCAATATTATGTGCTGGTCGATCCTACCTTGGCGCGACTGTACCAAAATCAGCGCAAGCAATAGTCCCAGATGTTGAATGCCCACGCCCCTATTCTGCTAAATGAACGTTATTATCAGAGGTTGCGCGATCTGCTTACCCAGCTAGCGGCGATCACATGCCAGAACGGTTTGCAGGCGCTACTATTGTTTCTGGTCAGCGTGCTGCTGGTGGTGCTATTTACTCGCATGATTATTGGCCCAGTGAAAGCCGTGGAACGGATGATTAACCACTTTGGGGCGGGGCGCGCACGCCCGGTAGCAGCGCAGTGTTCAAATGGCCGCGCGAGCTGCGTTCGTTGGCGCAGCGCATTATCTGGTTGAGCGAACGCCAGGCATGGCTGGAGTCGCAGCGCCATGAGTTTTTACGTCATATTTCGCACGAACTTAAGACGCCGCTGGCGAGTATGCGTGAAGGCACCTAATTGCTGGCTGATGAGGTGGCGGGGCCGCTCACTGGTGATCAAAAAGACGTTGTGGCTATTCTTGATCACAGTAGCCGACACCTGAAAAAACTGATTGAGCAACTGTTGGATTACAACCGCAAGCTGGCCGATGGCCCGTCTGAACATCAGAACGTTCAGTTACGCGAGATTATTGAAATGGTGGTCGCCGCGTACAGCTTGCCAGAACGGGCAAAAATGATCGGCACTGAGATCGCACTGGAAGCGGAGATTTGTTGGGCAGAGCCTAGGCTATTAATGCGTGTGCTGGATAATCTCTACTCCAATGCGGTGTACTACGGCGAGGGATCCGGTAATATTTGGTTCCGTAGCCGTCAGGTTGTGCAACCGGTGCAGATTGATATCGCCAATACCGGCATAGCGATCCTGGAAGCCGAACGAAACATGATTTTTAAGCCTTTTTTCAGGGTAGCCACCAACGAAAAGGGGCGGTTAAAGGAAGTGGTCTGGGGCTGAGCATCGCTAAAGAATGTATTCGCCGTATGCACGGTGACTTTGGTTGCCGATGCAGACGTCTGCTTCCGCATCGAATTGCTATTAATAACTGCCGAGAATGAGTAATATACACAGGGTATAAATGTCTTCGTCTACCACAGACCGAACCTTCGCTGCATGCCATGCGGAGAGCGCTACTCGGCAAGCGCCCCATGTCTTTTTTAAGCGCCGCTTTTGTTATGCCGCTGCTCCTGACAGGCTGCGTGCAAAATGCTACCAGCAATGACCTGAGCCAGCAGCAACAAGAAGCGATCCCTCGCATCAAAGTGGTGGATTACCGCCTGGCGGCTTTGCGATACCCTGTGGCAGTTGAACGAAGAAGAGGCGCTGGATAACTCGCTGTACTGGCTGCGGGCTATAGGAACCAACTCAGGCGCGAGCGCTAGCGAAAAACCTGCCGGACGACAGCGGGTTCGGCATTTTTAAGCAAAGAATTCTGTTGGGCAGCGCCGAGCCGACCACGAGTGAACGCCGCAAGATGATCGATCGCTTGAACAGCGCCCAGTTGGCGTTACGAAACTCGCTACAACCCTTGCTGCAACTGTGGCGTCAGCAGCAGGTGTTGCAAATTACCCTGCTTGACGAAAAGGCGCATTATCAGCGTTTGCAAGAAAGCGCCGATAGTCGGATCGACACGCTGCATCAGGCATTGGCTCGCCTGCAAGCTGAGCTGCAAGACACGTCACGCAAGCTGTGATATCGAACGCAAGCTTTCGACGTGCAAACAGCTACAGGGAGAAATCCCAGAGAGCAGCACCGTACAACTAAAGGCCGATGCCACAGTTAACAACAGCGCTCCCGTGAGGGGCGCTGATCCAAAAAGCTCGCCGGAAAATAGCTTCGCACTGCCAGTGGCACCAGAAGATACCGCCGTCCCGCCCCCTGCCAACAACGGATCTCACGCGCAATGACAGCATGCAAATCGGCCAATCTGCTATTGGTTGACGACGATCCCAGCCTGTTCAAACTGCTGGGCATGCGCTAGATCAGCGAAGGTTTTCACGTCACCACAGCGGAAAGCTGCCAAGAAGCGTTGCGGTTGCTATCGCGTGAACAGATTGATTTGGTGATAAGCGATCCACGGATGGACGAGATGGACGGCATGGCTCTGTTTGCTGAGATCCAGAAACATCAGCCGGGCATGCCGGTGATCATTCTTATCGCCCACGGTTCGATCCCGGATGCGGTGGCTGCTACCCAACCTGGGGGATTCAGCTTCCTGACCAAACCGGTGGATCTGGATGCGTTGTACCAGGCCATCGATGAAGCGCTGTCTCAGTCGGCACCGGTTAGCGATTACAGTTGGTGTGAAGACATCGTCACTCGCAGACCGCTGATTCTGCGCCTGCTGGATCAGGCGAAAATGGTGGCGCTGTCCAACGTCAGCGTATTGATCAACGGCCAGAGTGGCACTGGCAAAGAAGTGCTAGCCCAGGCTATCGACGGTGCTAGCTCACGCGCCAAGAAAGCCTTTATCGCTATTAACTGCGCTGCCTTGCCGGAACAACTGTTGGAGTCGGAATTATTTGGTCATTTCAAGGGGGCTTTTACCGGTGCAGTCAGCAACCGAGAAGGACTATTCCAGGCGGCGACAGGTGACACGCTGTTCCTTGATGAAATCGGTGATATGCCGTTATCGTTACAGGTCAAGTTACTGCGCGTACTAAAAGAACGCAAAGTAGGCCCACTGCGCCGCAACCGCGATCTGGACATCGACGTGCGTATTATCTCCGCCACCCATCGCAATCTGCCGAAGGCGAAAAATGAATTCCGTGAAGACCTTTACTACAGTCTGAACGTAGTCAACATAAAGATCCCGGCACTGAATGAACGCACCGAAGATAGCCCACTGTTGGCTAACCATTTGCTACGCATGTCCTCCCTTCGCCACAAACCGTTGGTGCGTAGTTTCTCTTCTGGTGCCATGAAACGGCTGATCACAGCCAGTTGGCCGGGCAATGTGCGCCAATTGGTGAACGTCATTTAGCGTTGCGTAGCGTTGACCTCGGCACCTCGTCGAGGCGCGCAATCAGTTTGAATTGCACTATCTGCGCAAGCTGCTACAAATCACAAAAAGTAACGTGACCCAAGCCGCGCGCATAGCAGGCCGTAATCGCACGGAGTTCTATAAATTGCTGTCGCGTCATGACCTGGACGCTAACGATTTTAAAGAATGATGTTTTCTTGCGAGCGCCTTCCCATGCAGGCATCTCAACAAACCGGGCGGAATGATCTACACTCCGTCCTCTTTTTCGTGGCAACATCCACCATAGAACCCTATGTAACATATTAAGCGGGATGGTAAACAATGAGCAGATCACTTTCCATCGCATTGGCCCAGCTTAACCTGCTGGTCGGCGATATTGAAGGCAACACCGAACGTATGTTGCAAATCGCGCAAGAGCAGCAGGAGGCGGGCGCTGATCTGATCATGTTCACCGAACTGGCGCTGTGTGGTTATCCACCGGAAGATCTGCTATATCGCAACGATTTCTATCAGCGCTGTGCCGCGCAGTTGCAGCGTTTGCAGCAGGCTGCGAGTGATGTAGCGATCCTGGTCGGCCACCCGTGGCGTGAAGGCGACAAGCTATACAATGCGTTGTCGCTATTTGCCGAGGGGCGTTTGCTGAACCGTTACTTCAAGCAACAATTGCCGAACTATGGCGTATTCGACGAGAAGCGCTATTTCCATGCCGGTAGCGAAACATGCGTGGTGGAGCTGAAGGGCTACCGTCTGGGCTTGCTAATCTGCGAAGATCTGTGGTTCCCGGAGCCGATTGACGCTGCCAAGGCTGCCGGTGCTGAAATGATCCTATCGATCAACGCCTCACCGTACCATTACGAGAAGCCTTACATCCGCCATATGCTGATGGTTGGTCACTGCCAGCGCACTCATCTTCCACTGGTCTACCTGAACCAGATCGGCGGGCAGGATGAACTGATTTTTGACGGCTGCTCCAAGGTATTTGACGCCGTTGGCAACATGACCCACCGCTTGGCCGCTTTTACAGAGCAGGTGGCTCAGCTTGAATTCAACCAGTTAGATGTGGTGCCGATGAGCGCACTGGCTACCCAGTTGCCTCAATTGGCTCAGGTGTATGCAGCACTGGTGCTGGCGGTACGCGATTATGTGACCAAAAACGGTTTCAATGGCGTGGTACTGGGGCTGTCAGGCGGTATTGACTCAGCACTGACGCTGGCGATCGCCGTCGATGCGTTGGGCAAAGATAGCGTGCAGGCGCTGATGATGCCGTTCCGCTACACGGCAGATATCAGCATCGCCGATGCCAAAGAGGAAGCCGAAATTCTTGGCGTGGAATTTGACATTGTCTCCATCGAACCGATGTTCGATGCCTTTATCGGGCAGTTATCGCCGATGTTTACTGGTACCGAACGCGAAACCACCGAAGAAAATCTCCAGGCGCGCTGTCGTGGTGTGATACTGATGGCACTATCCAATAAGCGCCGCATCATCGTGCTGACCACCGGTAACAAAAGTGAGATGGCAGTGGGCTACGCCACGCTGTATGGCGATATGGCTGGTGGCTTTGATGTGCTGAAAGACGTGCCGAAAACGCTGGTGTTCAAGCTGTCAGAATACCGTAACGGCGTTTCTTACGTGATCCCGCAACGGGTAATTGAGCGTCCGCCTTCCGCCGAGTTGGCACCGGATCAACGCGATCAGGACAGCCTGCCGCCTTACGATATTATGGACGCGATCCTTGAGGGCTATGTCGAGGGCGACAAATCGGTCGCCGATCTGGTGGCAGAAGGGTTCGATGAGGCTATCGTGCGTAAAGTGATCCGCCTGGTGGACATCAATGAGTACAAGCGGCGTCAGGCTGCTGTTGGGCCGCGTATCACTGCCCGTAACTTCGGCAAAGACCGCCGCTATCCCATCACATCGGGTTTTGGCCACAAAAATTGGTAATGAAAGGGAGGAAAAAGGAAGATGAAAAAGATCGATGCGATTATCAAACCGTTCAAATTGGATGATGTCCGAGAAGCTTTAGCTGAAGTCGGCATTACCGGCATGACAGTGACTGAAGCGAAAGGGTTTGGCCGTCAAAAAGGTCACACCGAGCTGTACCGAGGTGCTGAATACATGGTCGATTTCTTGCCTAAAGTGAAAATTGAGATCGTAGTGGCTGACGATATCGTCGATACCTGCGTGGAAACCATCATGCAGACCGCTCAAACCGGCAAGATTGGTGATGGCAAGATCTTTGTCTTCGATGTGGCCTGTGTAGTGCGTATTAGAACCGGCGAACAAGACGAAGAAGCGATCTAATGCGATTGTCTATCTAGCGCGGCCAGCGAGAACGTGGGTAGTTCTCGGCCTCCTGGTGTATTACCTCGCACGTCAAGATGAGCGCAGAAGAGATGTACGCGTTGTACGGCCAAAATACTTCAACCCCATTCCGACTGCGACGGTGATGACAAGACAACCTGCTGACCACGCTGTAGGTGGAGGGCTGAATGCCGACGACGCGGGCTACGGCTGGGCATTGAACGACCAGTAGGCCACTGATCTGATGGCTATTTACGGGGAATGGGGGCAACCAGGTTGCGTCGATAATCGAGCCGTTGGCGCAGGAGATGCGCAGGCTGCAACAGAAATAATGACAGGGCGCGGTTGGCAAACCGCGCCCTGATTGATTACAGCACTTTAATACGGGCCAAAGCATTCATAGTGGATACGTTCGGCCTCCACACCCATCGCCAGCAACTGTTTAGCCAGGTGCTGCATGAACGGTACCGGGCCGCAGAAATAGTAGTGCATTTGCGGGTTGCTCAGCGCGCCACTCAGGGCATTGAGATCCATCAATCCCTGGCGGTGATAGTCGCGTCCTTCCACATCGTCTGCGCCCGGTTGGCGATACCAGATGTGGCATGCGCCCGGCGATATCTACCACTTCGCTGGCAAAGGCGTGAACGGCACCGTTTTCTGCCGCGTGTAGCCAGTGGATTTCCGCCTGATGCTGACTGTCGTGCAAGGCATGCAACATGCTGAGCCTCGGCGTCTGGCCAACGCCGGCGGAGATCAGCGCGATCGGCGTTTCCGCTTAGGCTTAAAGAAAAAAGTCGCCGTGTGGCGGGGTAATATAAATCACATCGCCTTCCTATGCCTGCTGATGCAGATAGTTGGATACCTTACCCTGATCTTCACGCTTGCACGCGATGCGATAAAAATTGCCGTTTGGCGCGGTGGTCAGCGAGTACTAGCGGATTTCTTGGTACTCCAGGCTGTCGTGCTTGATGTAGACTGCCGGATACTTGCCTGGTTTGAAGTCAACCACCTGGCCGCCATCGACCAGTGCTAGCTGAAGTCTGCAAATTACATTGCTCTGTGGCTGTTTTTTGACGATGCAAAAGGTGTGCAGATTGCGCCAACCCCCGTTGTCGGTCTAGCTTTGCTGATAAATTTGCGCTTCATGCTGGATAAAGACCTTGGCCAGCACGCCATATACTTTGCCCCAGGCGTCCAGCACTTCCTGACTTGGGCTGAACATCTCGTCTAGCGTGGCCAGCAGGTGGCTGCCGACAATATCATACTGATCGGGCTGAATGTTGTAGCTGGTATGTTTTTGTGCGATGCGCTCCACTGCTGGCAGCAGCAGCGCCAAGTTTTCGATATTGTTGGCATAGGCGAAGACGGTGTCGAACAGCGCTTGGCGCTGATCGCCGTTACGTTGGTTGTTCATATTTGAAATATCTTTCAATTCAGGGTGATGCGCGAACATGCGATCATAGAAATGGGCGGTCAACTTTGGCACGGTGGCAGACAGCAAAGGAATAGTGGATTTGACGGTGGCGATGGTTTGGCTGTCCAGAACGGAAGCGCTCCTTAAAGGCGATTTTTAATAATGTATTTTAAATGCATATAATTATATTTGGCTGCACAGTTATTAGATTTGGCTGCGCAGGTAAATTACCCTGTTTTTATTACGGTTTTTTCCAGCCAACGATCAGGCGCACAGAATATGAAAAAACCGCATCCTGAACATGAGGAAAAGTTCGTTGCTGGTAGGGGAGATTTATCGGATCCAAATCTTGTGGAATCCTATGCCAATCGTTTGCGTAAAAACCTCTGTCAAGCCCTATCCTCGCTAGAGGGAAACAGTTTACACTGTGGTTCAGTACCCACATGGGGTGTTATTGGGTGATTTTTTAGTTAGCAGATTAAAGTTAGGATATTCCGGATGTTAAAACGTGAAATGAACATTGCCAATTACGATGCACAACTGTGGCGTGCAATGGAGCAAGAAGTAGTGCGTCAGGAAGAACACATCGAGCTGATTGCGTCTGAGAACTACACTAGCCCGCGCGTCATGCAGGCTCAGGGTTCACAACTGACCAATAAATACGCTGAAGGCTATCCAGGCAATCGTTACTACGGCGGCTGCGAATATGTGGATATTGTTGAGCAATTGGCTATTGACCGCGCAAAAGAACTGTTCAGCGCAGATTACGCCAACGTACAACCGCACTCCGGCTCCCAGGCTAACTTCGCTGTTTACACTGCGTTGTTGCAGCCAGGCGACATTATTCTGGGTATGCGCCTGGAGCACGGCGGCCACCTGACCCACGGCTCTCCGGTCAACCTATCCGGCAAACTGTACAACGTGGTGCCTTACGGCATCGACGAAAAAGGCCAGATCGATTATGACTATCTGGCTAAGCAAGCACAGGCCCACAAGCCAAAAATGATCATCGGCGGCTTCTCTGCTTTCTCCGGCATCATCGATTGGGCAAAAATGCGTGAAATCGCTGACAGCATTGGCGCTTACCTGTTTGTTGACATGGCACACGTTGCTGGTCTGATCGCCGCAGGCGTCTACCCGAACCCCGTGCCGCATGCACACATCGTTACCACTACCACCCACAAAACCCTGGCAGGCCCACGTGGTGGCCTGATCCTGGCGAAGGGGGGCGATGAAGCATTGTATAAGAAATTGAACTCAGCAGTATTCCCTGGCGGCCAGGGCGGCCCACTGATGCATGTGATCGCCGGCAAAGCGGTGGCGCTGAAAGAAGCAATGGAGCCAGCGTTCAAAATTTACCAGCAGCAAGTAGCCGACAACGCCAAGGCGATGGTGGAAGTGTTCCTGCAACTCGGCTATAAAGTGGTTTCCGGCGGTACCCACAACCACTTGTTCTTGCTGGATTTAGTTGACAAAAATTTGACTGGTAAAGAAGCTGACGCCGCTCTGGGGCGCGCAAATATCACCGTCAACAAAAATAGTGTGCCAAACGATCCGAAAAGCCCGTTTGTGACTTCTGGCGTGCGTATCGGCACCCCGGCGGTGACGCGCCGTGGCTTCAAAGAGGCTGAAGTGCGTGAACTGACCGGTTGGATCTGTGATGTACTAGACAACATCAACGACGACGCCACCATCGAACGCACCAAGAAGAAAGTGTTGGATATCTGCGCCCGCTTGCCGGTTTACGCGCATAGTTCCAAACTCACAGTGAAACTGCCTCGGCGCTGAGTTAATCAGTGTTAACAGACCAGCACCCTATTGGGACAGGTTTTGGCGAGGCAGTTAATTGTGGCATCCCGTGCTGCTCGCTTTACAAGTAAGCGCGCTCTATGCAAATCCTGTTTTACCGTTTCATTTCTGGGGAGCCATTCTCTCCCCTTTGAGCATACAGGAAGATGTCCAGTCCGCAGTGTTTTCATCGATATTCGAGATGAGCGCCGCTTTGATAACAGGGTGAAAATCCTTTGACGATGAAGTTACATGGTGCTCTGGTTGGGGTATACCTATTGTTCAGTGCCAACGCTGCTGCTCACCCGCACAGCTTTATTGATATGAACACTACCTTTGTGGCTAAGGATCAACGGCTGGTCGGGTTGAAAATGGTGTGGGTAATGGATGAAATCACCTCAGCGGATTTGCTGTATGATGCAAAGAACGCCAAAAGTGATTCAGTCGTTCGGAAAAAGCTGGCTGCGCAAGTCATGGCCAACGTACTAGGCCAACATTATTTCACCGATATTTATCGCAATGGTAAACCGGTGAAATACCTCAATTTGCCGACTGAATACCACCTATCGCGAAGGGGCAATCAGGCGGTGCTGGAATTTGTGCTGCCACTAGCAGAACCACAACCGCTGGTGGGTAAACCCTTGGAGATCTCCACCTACGATCCTAGCTACTTTTTATTCAACAACGCCCCTGGGCAGTGCTCACCCTCCTAATATGCTCCCTGTACCCGCCGGTTGTTGCATGCTGTCCCTATGCAAACTGACTGCAACAATATGCGTCTACTGGGATAAGCTTTAAATAAAGTATTAACAACATGCCCAAATAAAAGTACCTGACTTTACTCCTTGGTTGTATCCTTTTAGAATTGAAAGGTTTTATCCTACGGGTTATCAGCAGGTGGGTAGTTTTGGCCTGGTCAATTGGCAATTAATAGGACGGTAAAGGTTTTGGATCGGTTGAATTATCTTCTTTTCGCCTGGATCAATGCTAGCCCAGCGTCTTCCAAATGGCTTCTCGACGTCGCCACCTTTCTGGCGCGCGATACGATCGCCCTAGTGCCACCGTTGCTCGTCGGCTTATGGCTATGGGGGCCGCAAAGCCAACTGATATCACAACGTGAAGTGGTAGCCAAAACGACAATTGCGCTGTTATTTGCCATGCTTGCCGCCGCTGCTATCGGCAAGCTGTTGCCGCACGAAAGGCCGTTCGTCGCTGGCATCGGCTATCTCTTCCTAGCACACGCGCCAGACAGTTCCTTTCCCAGCAATCATGGTACCGCCATCTTTACCTTTGCGCTGGCACTCCTATTCTGGTATCGGATCTGGCTCGGCGGGCTGCTGATGATCGTCGCGATGGGCATCGCCTGGTCACGCATCTATCTCGGCGTACACTGGCCATTAGACATGGTCGGTGGTTTTCTGTTAGGTCTGGTCGGCTGTCTGCTTGCCCAATGGGTATGGAACCTGTTTGGCGGCATTATCGCTGCCAAACTGACGCGTTTGTACCGTTTCCTGTTTATCTTCGCCATCCGCAAAGGTTGGGTGAAAGCATAGCTGTACAACGTAGCAGGGGGGTTACCGTCCGCTGTTTATCACACCCAACCCGTAGTGAATTGAATTAGGCGTGGCTACTCCTTTCGCCCTGTCGCCAAATCATCCGCTATGATGAAATCTCCTATAAAAACATCTAAAAGCAATGAGATGCATGGAGCCTTAACTAAAATTGAATGTGACTCGCATCACTAAACCCAATTAATTCGGGTTTTTAGCTAGATCATAAATCACTCTTAAAATATATTGCTTGGCTGATTTGGCGAGCAACGTTTTACCAGGTTACTGACTGACCACATCGGATCGACCTACCGTTGCCTAGAGGTGCTTTCAGCACAACATATTATATTGCACAAACCCACAGCACAGGCATGAAAAACTGATAAAAAGGTAGATAAATGCCCATATCGCGCATTTGAAATGCAGCATTACCATTTTTTATACTGTAAATCAATATCTTACCGTAGAACATTATCTGATATTGCGTATCGCCTTAGGCGCTCTTACCCTTAAATTAACGTGTTCACTTCGGAGATATTTATGGACACTACACAGACCGGCCCCCTTGGCTCTGCGGCTTATCGCTCCACCCGTGCCTGGCGTAAAACGGACACCATGTGGATGTTGGGCCTGTATGGCACCGCCATCGGTGCCGGCGTACTGTTCTTGCCAATCAACGCAGGTATCGGCGGTTTGATTCCCCTGCTGATCATGGCAGTCATCGCCTTCCCAATGACCTTCTTTGCCCACCGTGGCCTTTGCCGTTTCGTTTTGTCCGGTAAAAACCCCGGTGAAGACATTACTCAAGTGGTGGAAGAGCATTTCGGCATCAGCGCAGGCAAATTAATTACCCTGCTGTACTTCTTCGCTATCTATCCGATCCTGCTGGTTTACAGTGTAGCAATCACCAACACTGTCGATAGTTTCATCGTCCACCAGTTGGGTGTGCCCGCACCACCACGCGCCATCCTGTCGCTGATGTTGATCGTCGCTCTGATGACCATCGTGCGCTTCGGTGAACAAACCATTGTGAAAACCATGAGCATCCTGGTATTCCCATTTGTTGCCGTGCTAATGCTGCTGGCTCTGTACCTGATCCCTCACTGGAGCGGTGCTATCTTCGAGAACGTTTCGCTTTCTGTCTCAATCAATACTATTGGCAATGGCCTGATCATGACGCTGTGGCTGGTGATCCCGGTCATGGTGTTCTCTTTCAACCACTCACCGATCATCTCTGCCTTTGCAGTCGCCAAGCGTGAAGAATACGGTACAAACGCCGAGAAAAAATGTTCAAGCATCCTGGCTTATGCACATATTATGATGGTGCTGACCGTGATGTTATTCGTATTTAGCTGTGTGCTGAGCTTGTCGCCGGAAAACCTGGCGGAAGCCAAAGCACAGAACATTTCGATTCTGTCTTATCTGGCCAACCACTTTAACAACCCGATGATCGAGTACATTGCACCGATTATCGCCTTCGTCGCCATCACCAAATCCTTCCTCGGCCACTACCTGGGAGCACGTGAAGGCTTCAACGGCCTGATAAACAAATCGATAAAAAGCCACAACAAAACCATCAGCACCACCAAGCTTAACCGCATTACCGGCATCTTCATGTTGGTGACCACCTGGCTGATCGCTACCCTGAACCCCAGCATCCTGGGTATGATCGAAACTCTCGGTGGCCCGATCATCGCCATGCTGCTGTTCCTGATGCCGATGTACGCTATCCATAAAGTGCCCGCCATGCGCAAGTACCGCGGCCACATCAGCAATCTGTTTGTGGTTATGATGGGGTTAATCGCCATCTCCGCTATCTTGTTCAGCCTGATCGGCTAATCACCTTTGTTAAAAAATTGCTGCGGCTATCACTAGAGATTGAGGATGCAGATGATCTAATCGCCGATTTGCAGCAAGTGCTAGTGGCGTCAATCAGCCGCTCAGTGAGTGGTGTGACGCACTCGGTAATGCATACCTTCAACCTTATAGCGCCTGCTTAATTTGATCCTTTCACCGGTGCTGGGGGTTAGTAACGTGTGATATACGCTAGTCTTTATGTGGCCCCCTTCACTGACATGACGGAGAAATACTGATGAATTTAGCCTTATTCGATCTGGATGAAACCCTAATTGATACTGACAGCGCCAGCCTGTAGATCCGCTGGCTGGTTGCTCAGGGGGTCGCACCGGCAGAGCTGGAATTACAGGAACAGCAACTGATGCGGCTCTATTATCAGGGCAAGCTATCAATGGAAGATTACATGAGCGCTACGCTGGCACCGCTGATCGGCCTGAACACCCAGATGGTGGCCGGTTGTGTGCAACGCTATATCTGCAGCGATATCCTGCAGCGCGTTCACCCCGCCGCCAGCCAACGCTTACAATGGCACCGCGAGCGTGGTGATTACATCTTGGTGATTTCTGCTAACGGCGAACATTTGGTGGCACCGATCGCCGAACAGCTTGGCACAAAGGGTGCGCTGGCGATCGGCGTTGAGGTGGTCGATAACTGGTTTACTGGCAATATCTACGGCACTCTGACCTATCAGCAGGGCAAGGTTATCCGCCTACAGCAATGGCTGGCGCAGCAGCCAACGCTGAAGTTCGAACAAAGCTACGGCTATAGCGATTGAATTAACGACCAGCCGACGCTGCAATACGTCGATAGCGCTACGGTGATCAACCCCGACAAGGAACTGGGTGCGTTGGCGGCAGAGCACGGTCGGCAGGTGTGCCGCTAGCAACGCTGAGCAGACAAGAAACGTTAGGTTGTATCCGGCAATTGCCTGTGAGCCAGTATTGGACGATGACGGGACACCGCCTAAGCTACTACCCCATTAGGATCTAAGTCATTCACTGACCGGCATACGCGCGGGATCGGGGTGCTGGTACTCAAACCCCAGTTCGTCGCAAATACGGCTACCATCTACTAGCCGTGCGCCGTGCTCCGCTTCGTCGGCAAACTGCGGCGGTTCCAGATGTAGCTGTTGAGCCATCGCTGGGTAGAAATCCTGCCGGGCGGGGTGGTTCGGTGCGCACATATTATACACATGTCCCCCCTTCAGTAGTTTCAGCAGCCGTTGAATTGCCGCGATCACATCATCTTGATGCACCAGGTTAACCCCCTGCGATCCCCCCTTGACATCAATTTTGCCCGCCAGGAAACGGCCAGGATGACGATCAACTCCCACCAATCCCGCTAACCGCAGAATGTCCACCGAGGTGTGAGGCAGTACATGCAGCCAGCGTTCCAGTTCGGCCAATACCCGCCCCGATGGCGTGCTCGGTCGTAGCCGCGAATCCTCGCGCAGTATGCCGACGGTTTCGCCATACACTGAGGTAGAACTAATGAAAATCACTCGCGGCACACCGCTGGCCAGAGCGCTGTCCACCAGCATACGCACCGCGTTGCAGTAGTTCTCGCTGCCTGCAATGCTGCGCCGGGCGGGCAACGTCACCACCAGGGCATCAACGCGCAGCAGCGAGTCCAAATCGCCCGGCTCGCAGAGCAGTTCCGGTGTCAGCACCAACTGATAACATTCAATGCCACTTATGCGCGCCGCCCCGACGCCGTCCGGCGTGGTTTTGCTGCCTACCACCTCATACCCACGACTCATCAGCGACAAGGCCAGCGGCATGCCTAACCAACCCAAACCTATAATGGCTACCTTTTTCATCGTCTTCCTTATTTTGTGATCGCCGCATATTGAGGCTACGCCACGCGGTATGGCGATACAATTCACGCTCCGCCTAAGAACCTATCCCATTAGGCTATTTATTTGCCATTTTTGACCTGGGCAGTGCTCACTATCCTCTCATACTCCCTATACGCGCGGGTTGTTGCGCGCTGTCCTGGTTCAAATAGGGGCGTTGTTGAATAAATCGAACATTTGGCCGGGACGAGGATCAGATCACTCTCCTTCTTTCAAAATAGCGACATTCCGTGGCCCAGCAAAAGTTCAACATCACCAACTGGAAGGCTTACAACAACGCCCTTATCATTCGGGGTTCACTCACTTTCTCCGTGGATGAAACGGCACTTCACGCCTGGTACTGCGAGGCAAAACCTTCTCTGCGTGGTCGCCCACCACATTATTCCGATATGGCAATCACCAGCGTATTGATGCTGAAACGGATTTTCGGCCTGACACTTCGCGCCATCCAGGGCTTTGTCGACTCCATTGTCACACTGATCAAAGTGCCGTTGAACTGCCCGGACGACACCTGCATCAGTAAGCGGGCGAAGTCCGGCCATGTCCCGTTTAAAACACCAACGCCAGGTGAAATTGCGCACCTCGTTATCGACTCTAGCGGGCTCAACGTGTTGGGTGAAGGGGAGTGGATGGCAAAAAAACATGGTCAGGAAAAACGGCGGATCTGGCGAAAACTGCATTTGGCCGTAGATACAGAAACACATGAGGTCATCTGTGCTGACCTTTCCTTGAGCAATGTCACCGATATAGAAGCCTTCCCAGGTCTCATCCGTCAGAGGTACCGTAAAATCAAAGTCGCCTAGGCGGATCGGGCTTAGGATACGCGAGTGTGTGATGATGAGTTAAGGGGCAAGAAGCTCAAGGCGTTAATACCGCCCAGCAGCGGAGCCCGTTATTGGTCGGCAGACTATGCAGAGCGAAATCAAGCAGTGGCGAACCAGCGCCTTACCCGAGACAACACACGGTGGAAAAGTATCACAGGCTACCACCGACGTTCGATAGCGGCAACAGCGAGGTACAGAGTAAAATAGCTATTTGGTCACCTGTCTCTGCGAGATTATGATGGGCAAGCAGAGGCGCTGGCCATGATCTGTGCATTAAACAAGATGCCGCTCGCCGGTATGCCAGAAAGTGTACGCCTTGCCTGAAAGCTGCCCATTCACGGGACTCTTTATTCCAGATCCGATTTATTCAACAAAGCCGTCATTTTATGAAAGCCGCCTCACCATTCCCAGGCAATAAACCTGGCTTAACGAAAGTGGAGCGGTATTAGGCGCAGGTATTTGGTCATGGTGGTGTTAGTGTTGTTTGCTGGTGTATCGTGTTACTCGGCGCGGAAATCACCGACTCCTGCGGGGAATATCGTGAACCGCAAAGGCGGAACAACAGCAGCGGCAACAAGAAGGGCAGGGATATATGATCGCGTTAATTCAGCGGGTGTTAAGCGCCAGCGTGGTGGTTAAGGGGGAGACGGTCGGCAAGATAGGTTCCGGGTTGCTCGTGTTGCTGGGTGTGGAGCAAGGCGATAACGAACAAAAAGCAGACCGCCTGTGCGAACAGGTGTTAGGTTATCGCATTTTCGTCGATCAGAACGACAAGATGAACCTCAACGTGCAGCAGGCGGGGGGGAGCGTGCTGGTGGTGTCGCAGTTTACTCTGGTGGCGGATACCCAGAAAGCCATGAGGCCCAGTTTCTCGCGCGGTGCGGTGCCGCTGGAAGCCGCAAGCTTGTATCTGCATTTTGTTGGTCAGTGCCGCGAGCGCGGTATAGAGACTCAGACCGGCGAGTTTGCCGCCGACATGCAAGTGGCGTTGGTGAACGATGGGCCAGTGACATTCTGGCTACAGGTATAAGCATTCAGAGAGAAAAAGCGTCTATGTATCAGCTACGAGTTCCAGTGTCAGAACAAGAACTGAAGGAATATTACCAATTTTGCTGGGAAATGCTGCGCAAACCGCTACACCAGCCGGTGGGGTCAGAAAAAGATGCCTATGACGCCATGGCACATCACCGAATGGTGGTGGACGAGGTCTGGAAAATTTTCGCTATTTGACGGTTGTCTATCAATGCCGATAACAAAGTGGCGATCCGCTTCCTGGCGGTAAACCCAACAGTGCAAAATAAAGGCCTAGGTACACTGGTGGCGATGACCTTCAAGTCGGTTGCACGTCAGGAAGGCGTAAAGCGGGTGGTGTGTAGTGCCCGCGAGGACGGAGTGGACTTTTTCGCCAAGCTGGGCTTTGTCAAGCAGGGTGATATCACCACTTTGCAAGCTACCCCGATCCGCCACTTTTGATCAAACCGGTGGCGACGCTGGACGATAAACTGCACCGCCCCGAATGGTGCGGCCAGTTGCAGCAGGCTTGGTATGATTACATTCAGTTGAGTTAAAAGATGGGTGTGCGCATCAACCAGTACACCGGCCAGCGCTTTGTTACCACCATGCCGGAGATTGGCAACCAGAACCAACACCATATGCTGTTCGCTGGCAGCTTGTTCTCGTTGGCTACCTTGACCGCCTGGGGGCTTATCTGGCTGCTGCTGCGCGAATGCCATCTGGGCGGTACCATTATTCTGGCGGATGCGCATATCCGCTACAGCAAACCAATCACTGGACGACCACGGGCGGTGGCGGATCTTGGCTGGTTGAGTGGCGATCTGGCTCGCCTTGCGCGCGGCCTCCGCGCTCGCGTGCAGGCCGAAGTGCATTTGTTCGGTGACGATAACAAAGGCGCGCTATTTGAAGGTACTTACCTAGTGTCACCGGCGGAGAATCGTTTCTGCGCTACGGCAACGGCTGATTGACCGTTTGGCCGTCGCTGGCGGTGACCATCAGTGTACCTTGCAGTGAGCTTTTGAATGGCTGCTCGCTGTTCAATAACCCTTTCAGCCGCAGTTGCAGGTTGCCGTCACCGGTCAGCGGCACCGGCTGCCATCCCCACTGTTGCAAAATATTCATCGGCACCGCGCGGCCGTTCAGCGATAACTGAAACGGCTTGCCCGGCCGCTTATCTACCGTGGCCTCGGCCCCCAACAATCCTTGCGGCACCATGATGGCACTAAGCTCGGTGACGTTGATCTGCCCAATGTCGGTGTTCAACGCTAGCGAAGGGTGACGCACGTCGACTTTGTTGAAGGTGGCCTCGCTACCGTTCAGGTTCAGCGCGCTACCCCAGCCCCACTGATGATTGCGTGCCAACAGTAAGTGACTGCCGTAGCCATCCAGCGCAGTGATCTGGAATGGGAAATAAGGATTGATATCGATGATCAGGTTGCGGTTGGTGGTCAGCTTGTTGACATAAACCTCCGCCAGCCATGCTGTCAACGGTTGCAGCCACAATTCGCGCCAGTTGATGGGTAAGGTGAGCAGGGCCCCTTCCCAGCGGGTGATGAATTGTTGGATAGCGATGCCAGCAGATGACAGCCGCAGAGTTATGATGGGATCGATCAGGTGGAAATCGCCGTTGATCATATAGCTGGCATTAAAGTTCAGCGAACCATCCTGGCTGCGCCAGTCGCCCTATCCAACGCTGATATTTTGCAGAGAAAGGTCGACGTTATTGAACGCCCATTCCTTACCTTCCAAGCGTGCATCGATCAGGTCAATGTGTTAGAGGGTGAATGCTGGCAACGTACTGAAGCGTTGCATCAACTGTTCCAGTATCAGCGGCGTTTGCATACGCACACGGCTCAACCGCAGACGTTCTACCTGCCAACTGCCGTTGGCGGCGCGGCTTGCGGCTCCGGTCAGGTTGCCCTGTGCCAGATCAGCACCGACGTTGTTTAGCTGGAGCTGGTTGTGCTTCAGTTCACTCTGTATTAACACCTGCGAGGCCGGGATGCCGTTTAGCGTCACCGAGCCAGCGCTAAATTGAAATTGGTTGTTCTCCCCAAATGAATGGTTGGCCTTAGGTTGCCAGGGCGTGATGCCGGCATTGACCTTTTGTGCTTTGAGCTGCCAGTACTCATCGCTAGATTGCAGCGCCATGTTTCTCAGTTGTAGCACATCAGCTTGCAGCGGTAGCGCTGTCGCCTGTGATTGGATGTTAAGGGTGCCATCGTGTAGCGTGACGTGGTGAAAATAGCGCGGTTCGGTGATCTGGCGCAGGCTGATGCCAAGATCGATCCGTTTGGCGCCCAACGCTTGGTTGCTCTCCGTCAGTTGGACGTCCTCCAGCCTAATTTGGTCCGTTTGCTACCACGAGTACGAAATTTTCCCTACTGAAAAGCGGTATTCGTTATTGTCGCTGATCCAACTGCTCAGACAGCCTGCCGCCCAGCGGGTTTGCCCAACCATGAATAGCAGCATGATGGCCAGCAGCGCGAGAAGCAGCAACGTCAACAATAGTTTCCCGATAAACTTCATGGCCTACACCCGTAGCGGTCAAAAAGATACCCTGTTTATGCCGCAATTGGTCGGGCAGCTCAAGGGCAATAATCTGATAAAAAAATAAGAAAATGGTCGGTGAGCGGCCGATTAATCAAAATCGGGGTTTTTGTGCTCGTGCGGGAACACCAGGTTTAGCACGATGGCGGTAATGCCGGAAGACAGCAAAGTTTTCAGCCAATCCGGCGCGAATTGCAAGATCAGCGGTTGCTGGGATACGCCTATGCAAACGGCCAGCGACAGCGCCATGATCATGATGGCACGGCGGTTCAGGCGTTCGCGTGACACAATACGTACACCGGAGGCACCGATGGTGCCGAAAATCACGATGGTAGCACCGCCGATCACGGGTTCAGGAATATGCTGGCCGCAACCCGCTACTGCCGGGAACAGCCCTAATGCCATCAGCATCAGCGCCACCACAAAGCCAACTTAGCGGCTGGCAACGCCGGTCAGTTGCATCACCCCATTGTTCTGGCCGAAGCAAGAGTTTGGGAAGGTGTTGAACACCGCCGATAACATAGAATTTAGTCCGTTGGCGAGCACACCGCCTTTCAGACGCTTCATACACAGCGGGCCACTGACTGGCTGTTCGGAGACATCGGAGGTGGCAGTGATGTCTCAGATGTTTTCTAGCGAAGTAACCTCATAAGCGGCAACAGCAAGTTCCAGTCAAAACCCAGGCCATAGTAAAGCGGTGTTAGCAGGGTGATGGCTGCTGTCTGGGACACCCGTTCACGGGCTGGTAGTATGTCCATCGCCCAAGCCAGCAGGTAGCAGATTACCAGCGAGGCAACGCGTAGGTAGGGATTGCACTGCCCGTTTAGTAGGATAATCACCACCAACACTACACCGGCTAGTAGCAGGTTTTCCGGCGCGCCGAAACGATGATTGTTCATTGCGGCATAGCCGCCACCGATGGAGGTCAGCCCTACTTGAATAAACGACAGGCCGATAATCATTACCACGATGCCGGAGACCAATGGAGTAATGATGCGGCGTGCCAGATACAGCACCCTTAACAGCATGATCTCGGTGCAGGAGGCGACCATCAGCGTGCCGAACAGCGCGACCATCATGGCCGCGCTGTTCGGCACCGCTGTTTTCCAACGCCAGGCCACCCATGATCAGCGGCGAAACAAAGTTAAAGCTGGTGCCTTGAATCGATAGCAGGCTGGAACCCACCGGCTTCCAGGTTTTGATTTGCAGTATAGACGCCAGACTAGAAGCAAACAGCGACATGCTGATAATGTGCTGAGTATCCTGTGCCGGTAAACCCAGTGCTTGACAGATCAGTAGAGCCGGGGTGATCACCGCCACAAACATCTCCAACAGATGCCGACCGGCGGCAAACAGCGTTTGCGGCAGTGGTGGGCGATCTTCCAGTCGATAAATCAGTTAACTGGTACGAGGGGGAGCGGCGTCTTTTTGCGCAGCATAAAGCTCGGAAGATGACAAGGTCATGGTGTAGCGTTTCCTGAAAGTTAAAGAGGGTATTTTAATGAACCGCTGTGTAAAAGCAAACGGTTGCGCCTAACAGCCTATCCCAGTCGGCATACATTGTTGCCGCCTGCTTTCACAGGGACAGTGCGCAACAACTGGCGCGTACAGGGAGTACGTTAGGAGGGTGAGCACTGTCCAGAGCCAAAATGACGAATAAAATAGCCTTATAGGATAGGTTCTAAATATTGTGCAACGCCTTGGCGGTAGAGGTTGCATTTTGATTTCCTTTTTCTTGTCTTGTCTGCGGAGGATCTTTTATGCGTTAGAGTAGAGCACCTTTTCTGGTAGCCAGCGATCGATCAGCGCACGGGCGAGTTCCGGGTGCTGCTGATGGATATGGCGAGCGATGCGTTGCACTTCCGGGATCATTGCCTGGTCACGCAGCAAATCCGCCACCTTGAATTCGGTGCTACCGGTCTGACGGGTGCCGAGCAGCTCGCCGGGGCCGCGAATTTCCAGATCACGCTGGGCGATCACAAAGCCATCGTTGCTATCGCGCAGTACTTGCAAGCGCTTTTGCGCCGTTTTACTCAGCGGCGTCTTGTACAGCAGCACGCAGTGTGAGGCCACAGCGCCACGTCCTACACGGCCGCGCAACTGGTGTAACTGCGCCAGCCCCAGCCGTTCCGGGTTCTCAATGATCATCAAGCTGGCGTTCGGCACATCTACGCCGACTTCGATCACAGTGGTAGCAACCAAAAGCTGTAGCTCGCCCTGTTTAAAAGACTGCATCACCACCTGTTTTTCCTGTGCGTTCATGCGACCATGCACCAGCGCTACTTTCAGCTTAGGCAACGAGGCTTTCAACTCTTGCCAAGTGACTTCTGCCGCCTGCGCTCCAAGCAATTCGGATCCTTCGATCAGCGTACAGACCCAATAAGCCTGTCGGCCTTCCTCCATGCAGGCGCTTTTCACCCTCTGGATGATGTCGGTGCGCCGGGTATCGGGAATAGCGACGGTGGTGACCGGCGTCCTGCCCGGTGGCAACTCATTGATGACTGAGGTATCAAGATCGGCATAGGCGGTCATCGCCAGCGTGCGCGGGATCGGCGTGGCGGTCATGATCAACTGGTGGGCGTGGAAGCCTTGATCTTCGCCCTTTTCCCACAGTGCAAGCCGCTGATGGACGCCAAAGCGGTGTTGTTCGTCGATGATAATCAGAGCCAGGCAGTTGAACTGCACCTGTTCCTGGAAAATAGCGTGCGTGCCGACCACCATCGACACTTGGCCAGTGGCGATGGCTTCCTGTTGTGCGATGCGTGCTTTGCCTTTCTGTTTGCCAGCCAGCCAGCCGACTTCCAGGCCCAATGGCTCGAACCACTGGCGGAAATTGGTGGCGTGCTGCTCGGCCAGCAACTCGGTCGGTGCCATCAGCGCCACCTGCTTGCCGTGTGCGATGGCGCGCAAGGCTGCCAGTGCCGCCACCAGCGTTTTGCCTGAGCCAACGTCACCTTGCACCAGTCGCATCATCGGAAAGGCCTTTTGCATATCGGCTTCGATATCGGCTACTACCCGTTCCTGCGCGCTGGTCGGTGAGAATGGCAACTGGGCAAGGAAGGGTTTTTTTAATCGATTATCTGGCAGCAATGGCAGCGCCTGATAACTTTGCCCACCGGCACGCACTGCCAGCATGCTGAGATTGTGTGCCAGCAGTTCTTCGAGGATCAGGCGTCTTTGCGCGGGATGCTTGCCCTGTTCCAGATCCGTTAGCTGGATAGCTGGCGGTGGGTGGTGCAGGGTGTGCAGTGCTTGCGGTAAGCTCATTAGCTCACCTCTTACCTCTGGTGGCAGCAGTTCGGTTATGGTACAGGTATCCAGCAATTCCAGTGCCTGATCGGTCAGCTTGCGCAGCATGGCTTGCCTGATGCCTTCGGTAGTCGGGTAGACTGGGGTCAGTGATGCCTGCAAATCAATTTCGTTGCTTTCTCCCTGAATGCGGTATTCCGGATGGATGCTCTCCGTGCCGTGATTGCCGCGTTTTATCTCACCGTAGGCGGTCACGCGGCGGCCGGTGGTCAGGCTATTTTTCATCGCCGCATTAAAATTGAAAAAGCGCAGGGTAAGAATGCCCGTGCCATCGCTGATTTGGCAGGTCAGCATGCGTCGGCGGCCAAAGCTGGTGTCGCTGCGCAGTATTTCCCCTTCTACCGTGGCGTAGATGCCTGGCAGCAGGTCATTTATCGGGTACAGCCGAGTGCGATCTTCGTAGCGCAGCGGCAGGTGCAACAGCAGATCCTGAATGGTTTCCAAGCCGATTTTAGCTAATTTGCCGGCCTGGCTGGCACCAACCCCAGAAAGCGTGGTGAGTGGTACAGCATTCAGTAGGCGGCCTTTCATTGGCGCACCGTTGCTTGCATGGCCGCCCACCATTTGGTCTCGGCAACCACCTGGCCCCGATCATCAATATGCAGTCTCGGCAACCCTTTGCGTTTGGCTACGTTGGCCAGCACGGGATAGCCGCCTTCAAATAGCAAGCGCTGCTGTTCTTCTTCGTCCAGCATGCTGCGATCGCGTTGGTACAGGCCAGCGATTTGCCGCTGGCGCTGCGCTTCATACAAGATAAAGGCGGAAGCCACGGAAACGTTGAGTGATTGCACCATACCGATCATCGGAATGATAATGTCTTTATCGGCAAGCGCTAGTGCTTCAACGGTCATCCCCGTTTTTTCCTGGCCGAGTAGCACGCAGGTCTGGCGGGTATAATCCACCTCGCGGAAATCGACCGCGCGGAAAGAAAGGTGGGTTGCCAGCACTTGCATGCCTTGGGTTTTCAGATGGTTCACTGCGTCAGAGATGGTGTGGTGGGTTTTGATGTTGCTGCCAGCGGCGGAGTAAACCAGCGTGCGTATGCGTGTGGTTGGCCACACGGCATGCACTTGATGTATGCCAATGGCATCGGCGGTGCGGATAATAGCGGAGATGTTATGTGGCTTGAGTACCTGCTCCAGGTAGACCGTCAGATGTGGCTGCCGGGTAGCAAGTATTTCACTAATCCGCGCATAGCGTTCAGGACTCATAAGCGCTAGTTTCGGTTGCGGTTAACTTTGATCACATCTGGCATGATACGGATTTTACGCATAATGTTTGCCAAATGGATGCGATCACGGGTGGTCAAGCGGATAAAGACGCTATAAACCCGGCCATCTTTTTCTTCGGTATTCAGGTTCTGTATATTAGACTTGGCCGCGTTGATGACAGCCGTTAGGTTGGCTAGCGCCCCCTGATGGTTAAACATATCCACTTTGATCTCAGCGATGAATTCCTGCTCAATCTCTTTATCCCACTCGACCGCCATGAATTTCTCGGGCTCTTTTTGGTAGCCTCGGATATTACGGCAGGACTCATGGTGGATCACCAGCCCTTTGCCTGGGCTTATGTGGGCGATAATCGGGTCGCCGGGGATGGGGCGGCAGCATTTGGCGAAGGTGATAAGTACACCGTCTGCGCCTTTGATAGCCAGGTTGCGCCCGCCAGGGGAGGTGCTGCCCAGACTGGATTGATCGCCTTGTAGGTTTTTGGCCACCACTACGCTCATGGCATTGCCGAGGCCGATTTCCGCTAGCAAATCGTCCAATGTCGCCAGCTTCATGCGTTCCAGCTCGTGCTGGATATTTTCCTGCGGGATCTCGGCCAGCTTACGGCTGCCGCTCAACGCATGGTTCAGCAGACGACGGCCGAGGCTGACAGAATCGTCGCGTTTGAGGTTTTTTAGCATCTGGCGGATTTTTGCGCGTGCTTTCGAGCTAACGACAAAATTTAACCAGGCGGCATTTGGCCATGCGCCCGGAGCGGTAATGATCTCCACCGTCTGCCCGCTGGTCAGCGACTGCGATAACGGATACGGCAGGCGATCGACGCGTGCGCCAACGCAGGCATGGCCGATATCAGTGTGCACCGCAAAGGCGAAATCAACTGGCGTGGCCCCCGCAGGCAACTCGACGATGCGGCCTTCTGGGGTGAAAACGTAAATCTCATCCGGGAATAGATCAGATTTTACACTCTCGATAAATTCAAATGAGCTGCCAGCGCTTTGCTGTAGCTCCAGCAGGCTCTGCATCCAGCGCTGTGCTCGGATCTGTGCGGTGGTGCCGGTTTCGCCCTGTTCTTTTTCTTCTTTATAAGCCCAATGTGCGGCGACCCCCATCTCGGCCATCTGATCCATGTCTTCAGTGCGGATCTGGACCTCAACCGGCACGCCATGCGGGCCGATCAGTGACGTATGCAGCGATTGATAGCCGTTGGCCTTGGGAATCGCGATATAGTCCTTGAACCGCCCCGGACGCGGTTTATATAGGTTGTGAACTTGGCCGAGCACCCGGTAGCAGGTATCCACCTCTTTCACAATTACCCGAAACGCGTAGATATCCATAATCGAATGGAAACGCTGTTCTTTGAGATGCATCTTGAGATAGATGGAGTAGAGGTGTTTTTCCCGTCCACTGACGCGGCAGGGAATGCCGGCTTCGGTCAACCGTCCTTCAATCTCGTAGAGAATTTTCTGGATCATCTCCTGACGGTTGCCGCGTGCGGCTTTTACCATTTCCTTGATCACGCGGTAGCGGTTAGGGTACAGCGCATCAAGGCCCAACTCTTCCAGCTCGGTTTTTAGGTGGTGAATACCCAAGCGGTGGGCTAACGGGCTGTAGATTTCCAAGGTTTCACGCGCGATGCGCCGCCGTTTGTCGGGGCGCAGTGAGCCAAGAGTGCGCATATTGTGCGTGCGGTCAGCCAGCTTGATCAGCACAACGCGGATGTCCTCCACCATCGCCATGATCATTTTGCGGAAGTTTTCCGCCTGTGCTTCTTTTTTGTCCTGAAACTTCAGCTTGTCGAGTTTAGATACACCTTCAACCAGTTCGGCGACGCATTTTCCGAACAGCTGATCCATATCTTGGTAGGTGGCTGGGGTGTCTTCGATGACATCATGCAGCAGGGCGGCCATTAGCGTCTCATGATCAAGACGCATCTCCGCCAGAATACAAGCCACAGCAACCGGGTGAGTAATGTAAGGCTCACCGCTGGAACGTGTCTGTCCCTCGTGAGCATCACGTGCAACGAGGTAGGCCTGTTTGAGGCACTTAATCTGCTCCTCAGGCAGGTAACATTGAGTCAGTAGTTTTAGGCTTTCAAACAGATACAAGACAGACTCGCAGTCTAATTAACGACGGCCTTCAGCAATTGCGGTAACAGCCTGAATTTCAGCGGATTCCTGCTCTTGCTGCTCCTGACGCTCACGCACATCAAGGATCTGTCTGGTGATCAAGCCTTCTTCGATTTCACGCAGCGCGATAACGGTGCACTTATCGTTCTCTTCTGGAACCAATGCATCTTTGCCGCCGGTCTGGATTTGACGCGCCCGACGAGCAGCGACCAACACCAGGTCAAAACGGTTACCAATTTTTTCTACAGCGTCTTGAACAGTTACACGTGCCATATTTGTGCTACTCCACAGGTGACGAAAAGACGGGGCATAATACTGAAACTGCTTTCAGTCTGCCAATAGTTTGCTGATTAAAGCGTCATGCCGCAGTAATTGACGGCTTGAACGTAAACGTTCGGCGCGAATAATGGTTTTCAGATCGGACAGCGCCAAATCAAAATCATCGTTCACAATTAAATAATCGTACTCCGCGTAGTGCATTATTTCGGCCACAGCCTGAGCCATACGTTTGGCGATCACCTCTTCGGCATCCTGCCCACGGCCGCGCAGGCGGCGGTCCAGTTCTTCCTTTGATGGAGGCAGAATAAAGATGCTGCGTGCCTGTGGCATTTGGGCGCGGATTTTCTGCGCACCCTGCCAATCGATATCTAGAAAGACGTCTACGCCAGTCGATAACACCTGCTTAATGGTGGCGCGCGAGGTACCATAATAGTTGCCGAACACTTCGGCGTACTCAAGAAACGCATCCTGCTCAATCATCTGACGGAATTCATCTTTTGAGACGAAGAAATAATGCTCTCCATAATGTTCACCTAGGCGGCTAGCGCGGGTTGTGTGCGAAACCGAAACTTGTGTGTCGTACAGCGGTTGTGTCTTTAACAAAGCCTGAATCAGACTTGATTTACCTGCGCCACTGGGAGCAGAGACAATATAAAGCGTGCCTTGAGCCATGATGATGTTCGTTGATAGCGGTTGGTATGCCAATAATAGCGATGCGTATTTTCTCTACGCAGTATACATAGCTAACGTGCCGGATGCAGCGTTAGTACGCATTTTGCCC
This sequence comes from Serratia symbiotica (Periphyllus acericola), assembly GCF_964019515.1. Taxonomy (NCBI): domain Bacteria; kingdom Pseudomonadati; phylum Pseudomonadota; class Gammaproteobacteria; order Enterobacterales; family Yersiniaceae; genus Serratia; species Serratia symbiotica. Next base: position 833,720 of record NZ_OZ026452.1, on the reverse strand, counting down.
GTGGCTGGATGGTGAAAAAACATCAGAATGGCGGATTTACGTGGCGAATTAGCAAATTTTTGCGGTTTTACACCACCAAGCGGCACTTTTTACGTGTTTTACGTGCCGCGCCGCAGGATCAGTGATCTGGATGTGGGTAGTTGAAGATCGGTAGGCCAAGGCGGAAACGCAGGGCTATCAGGCGTGCGCTTAGCCCGGCGATCAAGGTGATTCCCATCACCAGGTTATGCGGCATGCTGAGATGTTGCAGGCCAATATACAGCCAGGCAGCGGCGAAGGAGATGCCAGCGTAAATTTCCTTTTGGAACACAAGCGGGATGCGGTTACAGAACATATCGCGCAGCACGCCGCCGAAGACACCTGTGATCACGGCGGCAATCGCGGCGATAATCGCACTGTGCCCCATATCCAGCGAGACTTGCGCACCGATGATTGAAAACACGGCCAGGCCGATGGCATCCAACACTAGGAACAGGCGGTGTAAGTGGCGCATCAGTGGTGCCACCCAAGTGGTGATTATCGCCGCAATGGCGACAATCACCACATATTCTGGATGTTTGACCCAGCCAAGCGGGAAATGTCCGAGTAGCATATCGCGCACCGATCCACCGCCGATCGCTGTAACTGAAGCGATGATGATCACGCCAAACATATCCATTTGGCGGCGGCCAGCCGCTAGCGCGCCGGTCATGGCTTCAGCAGTAATACCGATAGTATAAAGAACGCTAAGAAACATAAGGTTTTCACTGGGTGGCAAAGATAAGCATCATGGCTAGCATGATAATCTCCCCCAGGGTGCCGCGCCACATGAATTTTTACCAATAGAATTTTCGGATGAGTTCAATTGATTTATCTATGTGTTTTATATCGGTTGTCTGCCTTTTTTAACCTTGCTGTGTGGATGGGAGCATGCACTCATGCCCAGAGGGCTTTGGGTAACCGGTGGTGGGTGACGTCTTGTAAAAAGTAATCATCGCCCGCCTGGTGAGGGGCTGATTAGCGGATATACCATTCACTGAGCAAAGTATGTGATTATTGGGATGATCATCGGCAGTGTAAATGCCATCTACCCAACCGCGGGAACCTGGGCAATTATTGCCCGATATTGCGCCGACACTGCAGCAATGCTGGAAATAGTTGTAATAGTTGTAACTGGCCTAATATTCGCCCGCGCTGGCTTTATAATCTACTGTGGCATATCTGACAGCGATAGCGCTGGTATTTAGCCTTGCCCAGTCCATGCTTTTTAAGCGACTCAATCTGCCCACAAAACGGGCGTTTTACGTCAACTTTACCCATCAGATGCTCTCTGTAAAGGAGCAATTTTACAACATGATTAACATATTGAATACATGACCGCATTATTTAGGAGATAACTCAGGGTGCCACGGCATCTTATTTTGCATGTGAAATAGATTTCTACTCAAAGTGTTAATCGTACCACTGCCTCGCCGTCATTTGGACGGTAAAACCTTGGGCGATATCTACCTGGGCAACGTCAAAAAATGGAATGATCCGGTGATCACTAAGCTGAACCCAGGTTTGAAGCTGCCTGCTCAACATATCGCCGTGGTGCGCCGCGCTGACGGTTCTGGCACTTCTTTCGTCTTCACCCGCTACCTGGCCAAAGCTAACGCACAGTGGAAAGAGAAAATCGGCGATGGCGATACCGTTAACTGGCCAACCGGCTTGGGTGGAAAAGGCAACGATGGCATTGCTACCTTCGTACAGCGTATTCCTAGTTCCATTCGCTACGTGGAATATGCCTACGCCAAGCAAAACAAACTGGCATATACCAAGCTGATCGCTACTGAAGGCAAGCCAGTGAGTCCCATCCAGGAGAGCTTCAGCGCCGCTGCTAAAGGCGTGGATTGGAGCAAGACTTTTGCTCAGGATCTGACTAACCAGAAAAGCGATGATGCGTGGCCAATCACCTTTACTACCTTTATCCTGATGCATAAACAGCAGCAGAACTTTGCTCAGGGTGCCGAAGTGTTTAAGTTCTTCGAATGGGCGTATAAAATCGGTGAAAAAAAAGCTAACGATCTGGATTATGCCACTTTGCCAAAAGGCGTGGTTGAGCAAGTGCGCGCCGCGTGGAAAGACAACATAAAACACAATTCCGGTAAACCCCTGTACTAAGCTGTGTCCGCTAATGGCTCGCGAGTGTCTCTGGCGGTCATTTGAACGCGCAGCAAGGCGTGTGCCGTGAGATGGTGGGCCAAATAAACGGCTTGTCCCCCAGGAGCGTGTTCAAATAGATTCAATCCTTCGGATTGCGGCCTAAAGGCCGGTCTCCGCGTTGTCGGGTTTGTACACCCTCCGCGCCTTGATTATGGGCTTTTGAGACTGCGACGTTGCCACGGTCAATGCACGGATACAGCCTAACAATGCCGGTGCGTGTCTCACTTCGTTTTTCAGGGTTCAAAGAGGAGTTGTTGAATAAATCGAACATTTGGCCGGGACGAGGATCAGATCACTCTCCTTCTGTCAAAATAGCGACATTCCGTGGCCCAGCAAAAGTTCAATATCACCAACTGGAAGGCTTACAATAACGCCCTTATCACTCGGGGTTTACTCACTTGCTGGGGGGATGAAACGGCACTTCACGCCTGGTACTGCGAGGCAAAACCTTCTCTGCGTGGTCGCTCACCACATTATTCCGATATGGCAATCACCAGCGTATTGATGCTGAAACGGATTTTCGGCCTGACACTTCGCGCCCTACAGGGCTTCGTCGACTCCATTGTCACACTGATTAAAGTGCTGTTGAACTGCCCGGAAGACACCTGTATCAGTAAGCGGGCGAAGTCCGGCCATGTCCCGTTTAAAACCGCAACGCCGGGTGAAATTGCGCACCTCGTTATCGACTCTAGCGGGCTCAACGTGTTGGGTGAAGGCGAGTGGATGGCAAAAAAACACGGTCAGGAAAAACGGCGTATCTGGCGAAAACTGCATTTGGCCGTAGATACAGAAACACATGAGGTCATCTGTGCTGACCTTTCCTTGAGCAATATCACCGATACCGAAGCCTTCCCAGGTCTCATCCGTCAGAGGTACCGTAAAATCAAAGTCGCCTAGGCGGATCGGGCTTAGGATACGCGAGTGTGTGATTATGAGTTAAGGGGCAAGAAGCTCAAGGCGTTAATACCGCCCAGCAGCGGAGCCCGTTATTGGTCGGCAGACTATGCAGAGCGAAATCAAGCGGTGGCGAACCAGTGCGTTACCGGAGACAACACACGGTGGAAAAGTATCGCAGGCTACCACCGACGTTCGATAGCGGCAACAGCGAGGTACAGAGTAAAGCAGCTATTTGGTGGTCACCTGTCGCTGCGAGATTCCAAATCAGATTTATTCAACAAAGCCTTTTGCCATCATTGTTGAAACGGCCACACTCAGTGAGGCGAAATTAGGGGAATACTGTCGTCGCAAAAGACTCTACCCACAGCAAATAGCACGGTGAAAGCAGGATTTTATAGAACAGAATAACGTTAGCCCCACGGATAAAGCGCAGTTCAAGCAACAGGTTAAAGAAAACAAACAACTTAAACGTGAGCTGGCGCGAAAAGAAAAGCGCTGGCGGAGGCTGCCGCCTGCTGGTACTGCGAAAAAAGCTCAACCGTTACTACGGGGGGAGGACGAGGACGACTAACGCCCGCCATCGAACGTGTGCAATTTATCCAGTGGATACGGCAGGCTATAGGCCAGGGACTCGTCTGGATCCAGCCTGCTAGGAAGTGAATATCAGCCTGATAACCTGGAAGGAGATGGCACAGGCAGGCCGAAGACTGGCGTCCCGCCGCTCAGTACGTCCGCGCCCGGTCAATAAACTGACGCAGGTGGAGGAATAGCAGGTACTGACCGTGTATAACCAGCCGGAATACGCCAGTCTACCACCAGCGCAGCGCGTTCCGCGTCTGACGGATAATGTGTGTGATTCATAGACATCGTTTCAATTTTCTCAGCTCAAGTTCAAGCTTGTAATTCTGTTCCTGTATATGCTCGTCACTGGGCTGATAGTTTGCGTGAACGGCATCAGAGTATGGCGTTTGCTCAGCAAGTTAGAAGTAGCGCTCCATCGGCATTTTACCGTTGTAAGCGCTATGAGGACGTTCCCAGTTATATTAATACGGCCATTCTGCCAACAGTTTATCCAGGTCAGCAGCTGAGAAGTCTAGGGTAGCGTAAAACTCAGCTTTGTCTGTCTTTTGGGAACGTTCAACTTTGCCATTAAGATGAGGCGAAGCTGGTTTATTTGGACGACACTTGATGCCGCATTCTTTCAATCTTTCCTGCACCTTAACGGCAAAAAACTCTCTTCCCCGGTCGGTCTGAAAGCGCTGTATTGGGAAAGGCATTTGTTCAATAACACAATCAATAAAATCCAGTGTGCTTGCAGCAGTGCAACGAGAGTAGAGCCTCAAGCCTCTGTAGCGAGTGCAATCATTAACAGAGGTTTACTGTTATAAGTCGGGGCCAATTTTACAGGTATCCATCTGAACCCTATCACCGGGAACAGGGCGTTCGTCGCGAATGAAATCAGCTTTACGCCGAAATTTAACAACTGTCTTAACCTGATTCTGGCAAAGAACATTGTGGATCGTAGCTATCGCCAGAGAGAAGGAATGAAGCCGCTTTAACTCACTCTTAATGCGTCTTGCTCCTAGATTTCGCCGGGAAGGTAACTCCAGAATCAGAGCGACTTCGCCAGCACTGGTTTTCGTTGATGGAGAGTTTTTAGGGCGACGACTGTGGCTTTCCAGTCCTGCCCTGTTCCAGATACCTTCGCCACTATTTATGCAATCTTGGGCGGGAAATGCCGCAGTGACGGCATACAAGTCCCGCATCACCAGACGTTTTATAAAGTTTTACCCACTGTGGCGGCTGCTGAATTTTCCTGTTCATGGTGAGTCATTATAGTGAAACGATGTCTATAAATCACACAGCGTTAAAGATGCGAAAAGTCGGGCAACTCGGCAACTGATAAGAAGGCATAGTGTTCTTTCTTATGCGGTGAGAAGGCGCTGGCAAGATCCGGGGCGGGGTTATATTCAGCCCAGCCGGTAACTATGGCGTATTTCCATACCTCCCCGCACCGCTGGCGCACCTTGCATAATCTCTCTGTTGCGCCACATTCGTCCAGTTTTGAAAGCGTCTCCATAAGCTACATTGGCTTTATATCGGCAATTGGCCAATATATGGGAAAATACCGCTCTGAAACGTTTTCATCATCCCTTCTACGTATGACTCTGAATAGCGTCGCGACGCTTGTCGTACCATTACCACATTATCCCCCTCGAAGGTATTTTCAGTTATATCTTGCCGCTTTCGTTTCTGCTATTTCCTGGCTTAGCTGGGATTGATGCCCGATGCCACCAGCTTTTTAGCCTCATTGCACTTTTGCCTTGCCTCGGTTAGTAAAACTGTAGATATGGTCCCAAGGGAAAGCATTTTTGGTTTGCCGTCGAAGCAGTAGCGAAAACGCCAGTCTTTGGAACCGTTCGGCTCAATAAGTATAGAAAGCCCACCGCCATCACTGAGTGTATAGGGCTTGTCTTGTGGCTCAGAGCGCCTTAGCTCATAGTCTATGAGGGGCATTGTGTATAGCTCCGAGGTGAATCAAACGTCCTCTATACACACGGATTTATAGATTGGGGTAGATGTGTGTAGACGTTGAGATAACGAGTTTTTACGGAGAGGCTGGTGATTACTAGATTGAGTGGGCTTTGGTAGACGTTAGGAGAAGTCAGTTTGGAGCGGATTAAGGGAATCAAACCTTCGCATGCAGCTTGGGAAGCTGCCGTTCTACCATTTGAACTACACCCGCGTCTGTGTGCGTCAGGCATTATAGCGAGTTATCAGCACCGGGCAAGCTGAGATGGCGCATAACTATCTATTCTTTAAGCAATTAGCGTGCAATGGGCAGTATGGGCAGCGAAAAAGCAGGTGCAGCGGTTAGCTTAGGCTAGGTGATGTTATTTCTGTGGGCGCATCGCCGGGAACAGAATCACGTCGCGGATGGTATGGCTGTTGGTGAACAGCATCACCATACGGTCGATGCCGATGCCCAGACCTGCGGTTGGCGGTAGGCCGTGCTCTAGCGCAGTGACATAGTCTTCGTCGTAGAACATCGCTTCGTCGTCACCAGCGTCTTTGGCGTTCACCTGATCAGCGAAACGCTGCGCCTGATCTTCCGCGTCGTTAAGTTCGGAGAAACCATTGCCAATTTCACGGCCGCCAATGAAGAACTCAAAACGGTCAGTAATTTCTGGTTTCAGGTCATTACGGCGTGCAAGAGGGGACACTTCCGCTGGGTACTCGGTGATAAAGGTCGGTTGAATCAGATGGCTTTCCGCAACTTCTTCGAAGATCTCGGTTATAACGCGGCCCCGCCCCCAGCTTTTTTCAACCTTGATACCGATAGATTCAGCGATAGTCACAGTTTTGCCCATATCGGCTAGATCGGCCAAATCAGTTTCTGGGCGGTATTTCTTGATAACCTCGGTCATGCTCAGCTTTTCAAACGGTTTGCCAAAATCGAACATTTTATCACCATACTGCACCAAGCTGGTGCCCAGCACTTTCTCGGCCAGGCTACGGAAAAGCGATTCGGTCAGTTCAATCAGGTCGTTGTAATCCGCGTAGGCCATGTAAAGTTCCATCATGGTGAACTCTGGGTTATGGCGCGGCGAGACACCCTCGTTGCGGAAGTTGCGGTTGATTTCAAACACCCGTTCGAATCCGCCGACGACCAGACGCTTCAGGTAAAGTTCTGGCGCGATACGCAGGTACATGTCAATATCCAGCGCATTGTGGTGGGTAATGAACGGGCGTGCGGAGGCACCGCCTGGGATCACTTGCATCATTGGAGTTTCGACTTCCATGAAGCCGCGTTCCACCATGAAGTTGCGCATCGATGCCATTATCTGAGAACGCACCTTGAAGGTGTTGCGTGATCCTTCGTTGGCGATCAAATCCAAATAACGCTGGCGGTAACGGGTTTCCTGGTCAGCAAGTCCGTGGAATTTGTCCGGCAATGGACGCAGGGCTTTAGTCAGCAGACGCAGTTCAACGCAATGGACCGATAGTTCGCCGGTCTTGGTTTTAAATAATTTGCCGCGTGCGCCAACGATATCGCCCAGATCCCACTTCTTGAACTTCTCGTTGTAGACGTCTGCGGCCAGTTCGTCGCGCGCAACGTACAACTGAATGCGGCCACCTACGTCCTGCAAAGTGACGAACGATGCCTTGCCTATGATACGGCGGGTCATCATGCGGCCAGCAACGGTAACTTCTACACCCAGCGCTTCCAACTCCTGGTTTTCTTTGTCGTCGTAAGCAGCGTGCAGCTTGTCAGAGGTGGTATCGCGGCGGAAATCGTTCGGGAACGCCATGCCGTTTTCACGCAGGCCAGCCAGTTTCTCACGACGGGATTGCAACTCGTTATTGAGATCCAGCGCCTGATCGACGCCCTGTGATTGTTGCTCAGACATTTCGGTTCCTTATAACCCTGCTTTCAAACTTGCTTCAATGAATTTATCCAGATCGCCATCCAGTACGGCTTGCGTGTTACGCGTTTCAACGTTGGTGCGCAAATCCTTGATACGGGAGTCATCCAGCACGTAAGAACGGATCTGGCTACCCCAGCCGATATCGGACTTGTTGTCTTCCATCGTCTGTTTATCAGCTTTTTTCTTTTGCATTTCAAACTCGTACAGTTTGGCTCGCAACTGTTTAAACGCTTGATCCTTGTTTTTGTGCTGAGAACGGTCATTTTGGCACTGCACTACGATATTGGTTGACAGGTGGGTAATACGTACTGCCGATTCGGTTTTGTTCACATGCTGACCACCTGCACCAGAGGCGCGGTAAACGTCAATACGCAGATCCGCCGGGTTGATTTCAATATCGATATCATCGTCCACTTCCGGGTAGATAAACACCGAACTGAATGAGGTATGACGGCGGCCGCCTGAGTCAAAAGGGCTTTTGCGCACCAAGCGATGCACACCGGTTTCAGTGCGCAACCAACCAAACGCGTAATCACCAATAATTTTGATGGTGGCGGATTTCAGCCCCGCAACGTCGCCATCGGACTCTTCGATTACTTCGGTCTTGAAACCCTTGGCTTCTGCCCAGCGCAGATACATGCGCAGCAGCATGCTGGCCCAGTCTTGTGCTTCGGTGCCGCCGGAACCTGCCTGAATATCCAGGTAGCAGTCCGAGCTGTCGGATTCACCGGAAAACATACGGCAGAATTCCAACCGATCGAGCTTGAACATCAGTTGATCAAGCTCGATGACTGCTTCGTTGAAGGTCTCTTCATCTTCGGCTTCCACCGCCAATTCCAGTAGACCGTTGACATCTTCGCCTCCCTGCGTCAGTTGGTCGATGGTCGCTACGATGGCTTCCAACTCCGCACGATCTTTGCCCAGTGCCTGTGCATGTTCAGGTTCGCTCCAGACATCAGGCTGTTCCAACTTGGCGTTGATTTCTTCTAGGCGTTCCTTTTTAGCGTCATAGTCAAAGATACCCCCGAAGAACGGCAGTACGCTCGGACAGATCCTGAATTCGGTTTTTTACCGGATTAATTTCAAACATGGTTTTGCGTTCTTATACGTTGATGTCGTCGATGGCTAAATGCCATTAGAGTTGCTGATTCTAACGGATCTCACCGTCAGTTTATAGCAAGTTGGTCGGTTTTTGTGGCGGTCAGAAATGATGCCAGGGTTTGCGTTGCCCAACCCCGGATCACCACCTGCAAGACTAATGCGGCCAAAGATGTTGGATCAGTAATTGCACGTTGTGGTTGCCACGAAACTCGTTGATGTCGAGCTTGTAGGCCAGTTCTACCTCGCCCACGCTGCTGTCCGGCCATAGCGTGGTGTCTACGTTGAAGGCGATACTGTTGAGCAGCGGCCCACCGCCGAGCGGTTCCACCATCAGCTTCAGGTGTTTCTCACCCACCAACCGCTGTTGCAGGATGCGGAACCTACCGTTGAAAGTCGGCTCCGGGAATGCTTGGCCCCAAGGGCCGCCATCGCGCAGCAGTTCTGCCGTGGTTAGCGATAGCTCCTGCATCGACAACTCACCGTCAGACCAGATAACTCCCTCTAGCATTGCCGGATCAAGCCATTCGCCCACCAGTTCACCAAAACGCTGGCGAAAATCGTCGAATTTGGCCTCTTCCAGTGACAGCCCAGCCGCCATTGCATGACCACCGAACGTCATCATCAAACCAGGGCTTAGCATATCCAGCCGCTCGAGCGCATCACGCATGTGCAGCCCGGCCACCGAACGGCCAGAGCCTTTCAGGATGCCATCACCTACTGGGGCAAAGGCGATCACCGGGCGGTGGAAACGCTCTTTAATGCGCGAAGCCAGAATACCCACTACCCCTTGATGCCATTCTGGGTGGTACATCGCTAATCCGTAAGGCAATTCAGTGCTGGTGCGTTCCAACTGGTCGCACAGATGCAGCGCCTCTATCTGCATGCCTTGCTCAATCTCGCGCCGCGTCTGATTCAGCGTATCGAGATCGTTAGCCAGCATGCGCGCCTGCGCGATGTCATCGCTCAATAGTAGCGCCACCCCAACCGACATATCGTCCAACCGCCCTGCTGCATTGAGCCGTGGGCCGAGTGCAAAGCCGAGATCGCTGGCCACTAACTGCCGCGCATCGCGATTGGCCACTTCGAGCAGCGCGCGAATACCTGGCCGACACTTGTCGGCACGGATACGATGCAAGCCCTGATAAACTAGAATGCGGTTGTTAGTGTCCAGCGGTACTACATCAGCTACCGTGCCAAGCGCCACCAAATCCAGCAGTTCCGCCAGATTGGGCGTTGCCAACGCGAGCTGTGCAAACCAGCCGCTGTCACGCAGCCGGGCGCGTAGTGCCAACATTAGATAGAAAGCAACCCCAACGCCGGCCAGCGATTTGGAGGGGAATTTACAGCCTCGCAAGTTGGGATTAACGATTGCTTCGGCCGCTGGCAGGGTTTCACCTGGCAGGTGATGATCAGTTACCAGCACTTGAATGCCGTTGGCATGCGCCACGTCAACGCCAGCGTGAGAAGAAACGCCGTTATCGACGGTCACGATCAGCTCAGCACCGCGCGCTGCCGCCTGTTCCACCACTTCGGGGCTTAGGCCGTAGCCGTCTTCGAAGCGGTTCGGTACCAGATAATCAACGCTACCCCCCATGCTACGAAGCGCCAATACCGTCAGTGCGGTGCTAGTGGCACCGTCTACATCAAAATCACCCACTACCATGATACTACGGCGATCAACCAATGCCTGTTCCAGGATGCCAACGGCGGTGTCGATGCCACTCAACTGCTGCCAAGGCAGCATGCCCTTGACGCTACGCTCCAGTTCTTGCTCATCCTTAACGCCACGCAACGCGTACAAACGACGTAGCAACGGGGGCAGGCTGGCAGGCAGATGGCTTTCATCCGCCGCCACTCGGCGGCGTAGTTGCATTTTGATACTCACCCGCGATTAACCACCCACCTTGGTCGCAACCTGATGCGCCCCCAGCATGGCGGCCATCTCTTTGGGGCCCTGGTAGCCTGGGATCATCATGCCGTTTTCCAAAATGATCGCCGGGGTGCCTTGAATGCCGAACTGCGCACCGAGCGCATAGTGTTTGCTGATGTCGGTTTTGCAGGTTGCCGGAGATACTGCATCGCCCTTCATAGCGGCGTCAAAAGCCTTAGCTTTGTCGGCACTGCACCAGATCGACTGCATGTCTTTCTCGACCAGGGAGCCCCTTCCCTGACGCGGGAAGGCCAGATAGCGGACGGTGATGCCCAAATCATTATACTCATGCATCTGCTGATGCAGTTTGTGGCAATAACCGCAAGTGCTGTCGGTAAAAACGGTTATCACATGTTTTTCCTTTGGTGCCTTATAGACGATCATCTGATCTCGCAGCGTCTCTAGTTGAGTTACCAGCAATTGATTGGTGACGTTCACTGGCACCTTGCTGCTGATGTCGTACAGCGGGCCATGCAGAATATGTTTACCATCTGCAGACACGTACAACACACCGCTGTCGGTCAACACGGTTTTCAAACCCTTGACCGATGAGGGCCGCAGATTAGCTTGTTTAATGCCCAGGCTATCGAGCGCTTTTTTGATTGCCGCATCATCGGCGTGTGCAGCACTGGTCACCGCAGCCACCAGCAGAGATAGCAGCATTAAACCTTTTTTCATTTTTTCAATCCTTCAGGCGCGTGGGTGATGTTATTGATGTAGCTGTTTCAATCGTTCAGTCGCTACATGAGTATAAATTTGCGTGGTAGAGAGATCGCTGTGTCCCAATAACATCTATACTACACGGAGATTAGCCCCATGGTTCAACAGGTGGGTGGCGAATGCGTGCCGTAACATATGCGGGGACAATCGCTCGCTGTCGATACCGGCAAGGATCGCATAGTGTTTGATACGATGCCAGAATGTCTGTCGGGTCATTTGCTGGCAGCGTTGGTTTTGAAACAACACATCCAGCGCCTGGCTGTTAACCAGCCACGGGCGACCATGTTCCAGATAGTTCTCGATCCAATATACAGCTTCTTCGCCCAGTGGCACCAGCAGCTCTTTGTTGCCTTTGCCGATCACCCGTACCACGCCCTGCTGCAGGCTGACATCGCTGATGGTCAGGCCAACCAGTTCTGAAACCCGCAGACCGGTAGCAGACAATACTTCAAGCATCGCTTTATCGCGTAATTCGAGCGGCTGATCAACGCAAGGGGCTTTCAGCAGGGCGTCGATCTGCGTCTCGCTCAGATCCTTTGGCAGCCGCTGCAGCAACTTCGGCGAGGCTAGCAGCGTTGTCGGGTCATCCGCACGCAGCTTCTCTCGATAAAGATACTGGAACGGGCGGCGCATGGCGCTAAGCAAGTGCGCGGAACTGGTAGCTTTGTAGCCGCTATCAACTCGCTCGGCAAGAAACGCCTGTAGATCCAGCGCCTGCGCTTGCAACAGTGTGATATTCTGATGGTTAAGCTAGGCAACTAGCCAGCGCCTACAAATCCAGCCGGTAAGAGACTAGCGTGTTTTCCGCCAGATTGCGCTCAAGCTACAGCGCATCCAGGAATTTCTCAATCTGCCTGCGGCATTGTCTTGCTGTTGCACGCGATCCTCTCTTATTCTGCGCTTTCGCCTTTTGTCTTCAAGCCGCCGCGTTTTGGCTGCGGGTGAGTTTTCGGGGCCATTGCAAGCAGCGCTCAAATCTGCTCGCGGGAAGAATTTACCCCCTTGCCGCCAGTTGCAACTTGAAGTCCATGGAGCCTGTTCTTTGGGCATTATGCCTTAAGCTGCGGCAAATCAGGTATACTAGGTGCAATTCTACCAACGGTAATATGACAGTTAAAACATGAAGATGGGTCTGTTTTACAGCTCAAGCACCTGCTATACTGAGATGGCGGCAGAAAAAATCCGCGAGATTCTAGATGAAGACCTGGTCGATCTGCATAACTTGAAAGACGTCTACCCCAAGCTGATGGAAGAATACTCGATCTTGATCCTCGGTATCCCAACCTGGGATTTCGGCGAACTGTAAGAAGACTGGCAGGCGATCTGGCCGCAACTGACAACGCTTGAACTAAAAGGCAAAATCGTCGCCATGTATGGCCCGGGCAATCAGTTGGGTTACGGCGAATGGTTCCTGGACGCGCTGGGCATGTTAAACGATCAGATAGCCCCGCTAGGCGCACAGTTCATCGGCTTCTGGCCAACCGATGGCTTCGAGTTCACCAGACCCAAAGCACTGAGCGCCGATGGTAAGCACCTTGTCGGCTTGGCGCTTGATGAGGTCAATCAGTTCGACATCAGTGAAGACCGTCTGCAACAGTGGTATGAACAGATCTTGCTGGAGATGGAGCCACTGCTGTAACCGTACCGAGCGCGCAAGCTTTGCCAGAAGCGCCGCTCCTAGCACCAACGTATGACCTTCCGGTTACAGCAGCGGAGCGTGCCAGGAGGAAACAGCGTCCCTCCGATTTTTGACTGATCCCCTACCTACCAGCCAGAGCATCAGTTTCATCGGGTTTCTTCATCATCGCTCACTGGTGGATACAGCAGACGTTGGCGCAGATAGCGCCATTCTTCCCTCTCCATGTTGTCCAAAACCAGCCACAGCCGCTGGTACTTGTTACCCCCCATGGGGTGCAGTGTCAGCAATATACCGTGATCCGGCATCCAAGGTTTTTCACCAGTCGCCACTCGTAGCCATTCCAGCTGATGCGCCAGTCCGCCAGCAGGCGCAACTCGCCCTGCACTGCGGCGAGGCGTTTCTGGCTGCGGATACCTTGCAACACCACCAGTATCAGCAGCACCAGCGAGATCGGCCCGTAGCCTGCTGGCCAAGGCGAAATCAGGATCAGCAAGTACCAGGACGCCATACGTCAGCAACGAGAATAATTGGGTACGCCTGGAAATGCGGACATCACATCGCCACTCGGCCACGGGCTTTATTTCGCGACTGGATCAGGGCCACCATTCTTTGCAGTTGGCTGTCCTCAGGTGCGCCATGGTTCATCAGCCAGTTAAACAGATCGGGATCATCGCACTCTAGCAGGCGGATAAACAGTGCCTTGTCAGTATCATTTAGTTGGTCATACTCATATTCGAAAAATGGCATGATGGAGATGTCCAGCTCACGCATGCCACGGCGGCAGGCCCAATGAATGCGCGCTTTGTTGTTAATATCCATATTGTTATGACTCACCTCTTTTCTTCGTGGCGCTACCATCGCGATATAAAACGAGCGACAAAGGATGCCCCTTGATCGTAAGCTTTAAAATAACAATTTGATATCACCATCGTGAAGGACGTTCTCAGCGGAAAATGTTCTAAGGCGCTCAATATCCTAAAAAGCGCTGCTGGAGATGCAAACGCGAATAACAGTTTGCAAAGCTCGCCACCTCTTTTACCATGGTGAAACACACCTGAGAACCATCCCAATAGAACAGGCGCAATTGTTGTGGGCAATTTAGTAGCCTATTGGGATAGGTTCTATGCTAAACGCTGAGCAGGAACTTACTATGATCTATAACATTTCTTTCCCACCTCGTCAGCCTGTCGCCTCCTCGCATCTGCCCCTGACGCTAATCTCGTTGGAAGATTGGGCGTTAGTGACGCTAGAGGGGCCGGATACTGTGAAATATCTTCAGGGCCAGGTGACGGCAGACATTGATGCACTGGCGGCTGACCAGCATGTGCCGTGCGGCCACTGCGATACTAAGGGGAAAATGTGGAGCACCCTGCGCCTTTTCCATCGCGGGGAGGGCTTTGCCTATCTGGAGCGCCGTAGCGTGCTGGCCAATCAACTGGCGGAAATCAAGAAGTACGCGGTGTTCTCCAAGGTCACCATCGCCGCCGACAATGATGCGGTACTGCTGGGCGTGGCCGGTTTCCAGGCGCGCGCGGCACTGGCAATTACCTTCGCTATCTTGCCGGATGCCAAGCATCAGGTGGTGCAAGAAGGTGATACCACCCTGTTACAGTTCACCGAACCGGCTGAGCGTTTCTTGCTGGTGACTACCACCGCCGTTGCCGAGCAGCTAGTGACTAAACTTCATGATCAGGCGGAGTTGAACGACAGCCGCCAATGGCTAGCGCTAGATATCGAAGCCGGTTACCCGATTATCGACAACGCTAATAGTGCACAGTTGATCCCCCAGGCCACCAACCTGCAAGCGTTACAGGGCATCAGCTTCAGCAAAGGTTGCTATACCGGTCAGGAGATGGTGGCACGCGCCAAGTTTCGCGGTGCTAACAAACGCGCACTGTACTGGCTAGAAGGTATGGCTGGGCGCACACCGCAGGCGGCAGAGGATCTGGAACTGCAATTGGGTGAGAACTGGCGGCGTACCGGCACTGTGCTGGCAGCCAGCACACTTGCCGATGGCAAGCTGTGGGTACAAGTGGTGATGAATAACGATCTAGACGCCAACAGTAAGCTGCGAGTGCGTGCTGACGCCAACAGCCAGCTGGCGATCAAGCCGCTGCCCTATAAGCTGGAGTCCTAGACGTTAGCATGCTTAACCCAGGCATGGGCCAGCGATCCAATACTGCGTAACAGTCTGTGATTAACCGATAGCTGGCGTAGTGCAACCGTAACATCACGCTTGCTGGATGAGTAATTGCGGCACTTAGAAATCTATCCCGCTAGGCGATTTGATTTTTCATTTTACACCTGGGCACCGAATGTACTCCCTGTACGCGTCGATTGTTGCACGCTGTCCGTATGCAAACTGGCTGCAATAAGGTATGAGTTCAACACGATATGTGGTGGTCGTAAAACGGGGATCAAACGTACAGGTAAATAGCCATAAAGTGGCAAACACTGCCACAGAGAACAAAGCCGTGCCAGATTGCGCGGCCGAAACGGATGCGCTTAGAGGCGTAGAAAATCACCCCCCGGGTGTAGACCGCCCCAAAAACCGCCAACAAAGTCACACCGCCGAGCGCCAGATGTATCGCCAGTTGATAAATCACGATCAGCGATAGCCAGCCCATGGCCAGGTCAGTTACCAACGATAGCACTTCAAGCGATGGGCAAAGACCAGTTTGCACAATACGCCCAGCAAAGCTAGCCCCCAGATTACCACCATCAGCCCATTGGCCAGCGGCGAGTTCAAACCTATCCAGCAAAAATGGCGTGTAAGTCCCGGCAATCAAAAGATAAATCGCGCAGTGGTGAAACTTTTTCAGCCAGTGCTTCACTTTTTGATGAGGAATAGCATGGTAGAGCGTGGAGGAGAGAAACAACAGGATCATGCTGCCGCCATACAGGCTGTAGCTGGTGATGGCCGTTACGTCTTCACCAGTGTCCACCGCCTGCACCAGCAGCAGTACCAGGCCAACAATGCCGAACACCAGCCCAATGCCGTGGCTGATGCTGTTTGTAATCTCCTCAGCCCAAGGATAAGGTACGGCGGAGATTTTCTGGTCGCCAATTTTTTCTATGCCCTTTTTTCCCATATAGCAAAATCCTTTCAAACCTATATTGCTCAAGATTTCCGCATCGCGGCTTAAGTTAAGAATAATTCCAGTGTACACGTGTAGGCTAAAATAAAAATGTGAATGTGGGTAAGCCGCACAAAAAGGCACCGCATGATGCAATGCCCTCCGAATACAAATTTCGCCGAAACTGTTATCAGGCTATGCAGGTAAGGCGCTGCTGGCAGTCAATGACCAGGCACAGCCTAGTATTCGCACACTGACAAACAGGAACAGAACAGGTTGCGATCGCCGTACACGTCATCCAGACGCTTGACGCTTGGCCAGTACTTGTTTTCGCGTACGCTAACGGTTGGGAAGACCACCAGCTCACGGCTGTAAGCATGCTGCCAGTCGCCGACCAGTTCCGCCTGAACGTGTGGCGCATTCACCAGCGGGTTATCTCCCAGCGGCCATTCACCTTGCGCAACGCGGTCGATCTCGCTGCGGATAGCCAGCATGGCATTGATAAAGCGATCCAGCTCCACCTTGCTTTCCGATTCGGTCGGCTCAACCATCAATATGCCAGCAACCGGTAACGACATCGTCGGTGCATGGAAACCTTAGTCGATCAGACGTTTAGCGATATCCATTTCACTGATGCCGGTCTCTTCTTAAAGTGGACGTATGTCGAGTATGCATTCGTGCGCCACGCGATGATCGCGGCCGGTATACAGCACCGGATAGGCGTCTTTCAGGCGGGTAACGTTATAAGTTAGCGTTGAGGATCACCACCTGGCTGGCCTGTTTCAAGCCCTCCGCCCCCATCATGCGGATGTACATCCAACTGATTGGCAAGATCGATGCACTGCCAAACGGCGCTGCGGATACTGCACCCCGCTGGGTGGTCACGCCATCGATCTAGTCGAAGAGAACAAACCGCTGGTGATCGCCCCTTGGCGTGTCTGCCCCACTTCGTCGGTGAAACGCACTGGCAGCCCATGGCGTAATACGCCTTTTTCCGTCATGATCAAGCCGACCAATTATTCGCTGCCCAGCTCACGCTGCTGTTCCAGGGAAGCGCGGCCGGTGAACTGACGATCTTCCGGTAGCCAAGTAATGGTCCAACACATGTTGGCGGCCAACGGTAAAACGCCCTTCGTCCATGTCCTGACCATACAGGTTCATGCCCGCTTCCAGACGCAAGGTGTCACGTGCTCCCAACCTTGCTGGCTTGCCGCCAGCGGCCAGTAGCTGCTGACAGAAGGCTGCCGCCTGCTCTTTAGGCATGGCGGATCTCATAACCAGCTTCGCCGGTGTAGCCGGTAGTGGCGATAACCAGATCACCGGTCTGTACGCCGAAGAACGGCTTCATGCCTTCCACCGCGCTTTTTTGCTCCGGGGTAAATAGGGTGGCAGCGCGCTCTTGAGCCTGTGGACTTTGCACCGCGATCGACGCCAGATCGTCAAGCACCGTCAGCGATACTCTATCACGGCACGGCATGCGCTTCGATCTAGGACAGGTCTTTTTCGCGCGTGGCGGAGTTCACTACCAGGCGAAAATAATCTTCAGCGAGGAAATAGACGATCAGATCGTCGATCACACCACCGGAGTCATTCAGTATGCCGGTATACAACGCTTTACCGGGTTGAGTAAGCTTGGCGATATCGTTCGCCAGCAGGTAACGCAGGAACTCACGGGTATAGGCTCCGTGCAGATCCACCGTAGTCATATAGGAGACATCTAACATGCCAGCATCCCAATTTGGGAGCCATAATGCAATGGCATCATCTAACCATGAAAATCCACCATGCGCGCTCCACACGTCATATGCTGGTCGTACAATGGGGTTTGCTTTGTCATCTTTTCCCTTTTTCCATTTGATCGCTAGAAGATAGGGGGCAGCCACGCAATACGCCACTGTTGCCATGGCGCACTGACTGCTCAGCAGAAACGCTGCGCTGGTACAACCCAAAATTGCGGCCAACCCTGATAACGCAAACGTTACCTGTCCTCGAACTTACGACTGATCGGCCCCATTAACTATCAGTTAGAATAGGCTCGACAATGTTCAGGTACAGAAAAATGCTGGGCTAGTGTGTAGAGTTTTTCACTAAAAAAATGCGCTTAAAGGCACAAAATCAACAATCAGCAGGAAAAAATACGGAGTTATATAATATACCGGTGACCACACGCAGAGTTCCGCCTTTTGATAACCGACCTGCGGATTAGAAAAAATTAAGAACCTATCCCGTTAGCCCATTTTGAACCTGGGCAATGCTCACCATCCTCACAGACTCTCTGTACGCTCAGCTTGTTCCAAGCTGTCCTTTATCCAAACTGGCTGCAACAATCTACGCCTACTGGAATTGGTTCTTGGCCAGCCATTCTGGCAAATCATTCAGACCCATCGCCTGACGCCCCAGTTTCTGTTTGACACCCGGCAGGCTATCCGCCAGCCGTAGGCCAATGCCACGCAACAACTTTTTTGCCGAATGATTGCCGTCGAACAACTCATGGAAACCTTGCATACTGGCTAACATCACCGCCGCACAGTGCTTGCGGCGGCGTTCATAGCGGCGCAGATACAGATGCTGGCCGATGTCCTTCCCTTGGTGCTGTAAGCGCCGCAGTTCGCAGATTAATTCTGCAGCATCCATAAAGCCCAGATTCACCCCCTGCCCAGCCAACGGATGCACCGTGTGCGCCGCATCGCCAACCAGCGCCAAGCGATGCGCGGCGAAACTGCGCGCATAGCGTCCCGTCAACGGGAAGGTCAGGCGCTCACTCTCCAAGCGGCAATTGCCCATCTGCATGTCGAAGGCCATTGCTAATTGGCGATTAAATTGCTCCGGTGATAATTGCTTGAGTCGTTCTGCATTGAGCGGCGTCACTGACCAGACGATCGAACTCAAATACGGATCGCTGAACGGCAGGAATGCCAGAATGCCATCGCCATGGAATATCTGCCGCGCCGTGGCCAGATGTGGCACTTCGCTGCGGATGGTGGCTACTAACGCATGGTGACGATAATCCCAAAAGGTCAGCGGGATGTCGGCGTGCTGACGCAGCCATGAATGGGCACCATCGGCAGCGATCACCAACCGGGCGCTCAACATACGGCCGTCTTCCAGCATGATAAAAGCGTCGTTTTCGCCCCGATCCACCTGCTTGAGCGCGGCTGGGGTGATCAGGGTGATATTAGAAAAGCTTTCGGCACGTTTCCAAAATACCTGTTGGATCACCGAGTTTTCGATAATATGGCCGAGATGGCTGAAGCCACACTCATCACCGCGAAAGGTGATTTTGCCGAAGCTATCACCATCCCAAACCTCCATCGCGTGGTAAGTGCTGGCGCGCAGTTGGAGGATGTCCTGCCAGACACCGATATGTTGCAGAAAACACTCACTGGCAGCGTTGATGGCTGAGACGCGTAACGCAGGCAATTCCTGCGGCGGTGTCATATCCGGCTGCCGCTTTTCCAGCACCGCAATGCGTAGACCACTGCCCTTTAGGCCACAGGCCAGCGCCAGCCCTACCATACCACCACCGGCAATAACCAAGTCAAATGATTGCATGCTACTTTCCTTAAATAGCGTAAAATAGCGCACCACACAGGGCTGCGCGCTCGCGCTGATGTCAGTCTAACGTTCCACCCAGCCCAACGTGCGCTTGGCGAAGGCATTGCGCATCGCTGGCAAGCGCGCCATCGCCAGCAAACCCAGATTGCGGCCAACGACCAGCGAACCGTAGCAGTTAGCGAACAAACGGATCAAACCATCGGTCACCGCAATTGTGGCTTTCTGATCCTGTTGCCGCCGTTGTTGATAACGGTTCAGCCATGCATAGCCACCGGGATCTTCGCCATTATACGCTGCTTCCGCCAGCGTTTCCGCCAGTGACATCACATCGCGCAGGCCGAGGTTAAACCCCTGCCCGGCGATCGGGTGCAACGTCTGTGCAGCATTACCCACCAACGCTAACCGGTGACTGACGTGCCGGTTGGCTGTCAGCAGGCTTAGCGGATAGCTATGACGTTTGCCAGATTTTAGGATACGCCCCAACCGCCAGCCGAAAGCTTGTTGTAGCACGCTGATAAAGCGCTTATCGTCCCAAGCATCAACCTGCTCGTGTTGTTCCCGCGCATGACACCACACCAGCGAACTGCGGCCTTGCGACATTGGCAGCATTGCCAGCGGCCCATAGCGGGTAAAGCGTTCAAAAGCGCGCCCCTGTGGATCTTCCGAAGTGGTGACATTAGCAATGGTAGCAAACTGCGGGTAATCGCTCTGCTGCCACTGCATATTGCAAGCCTGTGCCAGCGTAGAACGCGAACCGTCAGCCGCCACCAGCAGTTGCCCACTGATACGCTGGCCGCTGTCCAGCAGCACCTCCACCTGCTCAGCGCTGCGGAATACATCAACCAACCGCGCCGGGCAGTGTAGCGTCACGCCAGGTGCCCTAGCCAGCAGCGCAAACAGCCGCTGACCGGCATCGTGCAGTTCGATCACCTGGCCGAGCGCAGCGACCTGAAAATCCTGCGCATGCAAATTAACAAAGCTAGCGTGACCTCGATCGCTAACATGAACCTGGGTAATAGCCGTGACGCAGTCGCGCAGCGCTGACCAGACGCCAATGCGCATCAACTGCTGACAGGTGCCTTGCGCCAGCGCGATAGTGCGGGCATCAAAGCCTGGGTGGCTACGGTCATCCGGGCGTTTAGCTTCAACCAGATCCACCGCCATGCAGCCCTGGGTTAGCACCGAAATAGCCAGCGCCAAGGTCGTCCCCGCCATACCACCGCCAGCAATAATTACGCTCATTCGCTCTACCTTGCCGCCGCCATCAACGCTTCGATGGATGCGGCGTCTTTCACCACGCCAGCGGTCAGGTTTTCATTACCATCGGCGGTGATTAGAATATCGTCCTCAATGCGGATGCCGATGCCGCGATACTCTGCTGGCACGTCCGCGTCCGGCGCGATATACAGCCCCGGCTCCACGGTCAGCACCATGCCCGGCTCCAGCACCCGAGCGCGGCTCGACGTGCCGTAAGAACCGACATCATGCACGTCAAGGCCCAGCCAGTGACTCAAGCCATGCATGTAGAACTGACGGTGTGCCTGCTCGGCAAACAGTCGTTCCACCTCGCCCTTCATCACCCCTAGCTCCACCAGCCTGGTAATCATGATGCGCACCACTTGGTCGTTAACTTCGCGGATGCTGGTACCCGGTTTAAACAACTGCAACGCACGCAAGTGCACAGCTAGCACGATGTCGTACACCGCGCGCTGCGTCTGGCTGAACTTGCCATTAACCGGGAAGGTGCGAGTAATATCACCCGCGTATCCTTGATATTCGCAGCCAGCGTCGATCAGTACCAGATCGCCATCACGCATGACACATTCGTTCTCGGTGTAATGCAGGATGCAGCCGTTTTCGCCACTGCCGACAATGGTATTGTAAGACGGGTAACGGGCACTGAGGCGGGTAAATTCGTGGTGGATCTCCGCCTCCAGTTGGTATTCAAACATACCAGGACGGCATTTTTTTATCGCGCGGGTATGAGCTGACGCACTAATTTCACCAGCGCGGCGTATTATCGCCAGTTCTTCCGACGATTTGAACAGCCGCATATCGTGCAACCATGGACGCCAATCAGTTTGTGTCAGCGGCACCTGAAAGCTTTGGCGGCTTCCCTTGCGCAGTTTATCCAACGCGCCATACAAGATCCGATCGGCATAATCATACTCACCCTGCGCGTGGTAGACCACATCCAGACCGTTGAGCAGTAAGTGCAGTTGTTGGTTAATGTCATCGAACGGCAGCGCGCGATCCACCCCCAATGTAGCCGGTGCAGCATCTTGTCCCAGGCGGCGGCCAAACCATATTTCCGATGTCAGATCACGCACTCTGTTAAACAGCACGCTATAGTTATGAGTCTCGTCGCTTTTGATCAAAACCAGCACCGCTTCCGGCTCGTTAAAACCGGTCAGATAACAAAAGTCACTGTTCTGGCGGTAGGGATAGTTGGAATCTGCACTACGCGTCATTTCCGGCGCAGAGAAAATAACTGCCGCGCTGGCCGGAGCCATTTTCGCCAACAACGCCTGGCGGCGGGTGTTGAATTTCTGCTGAGTCATAACCTTCTCCTGAAATCAATCCTTCCGCGTTCACCGCCTGCAGAACGGCAATATGACGTTCAATGTAACATCGGTTTGATGTTTTCTGGCGCTATCAGCGACTGATGGGTGAACTCGGTATGGCACAGAATGGCAGCAACCCGTACATATTCCACCACCTATTCCAGCGACTGTTTCAACGTTTCCTGATCTTCATCTTCGTCATAGCCTAATTGAGCAACATTGCTCAAATCATCGATGGCCTCGCCGACTTCGCCTTTCACCTGCGCCAATTTCGGTTGCATTATGCCCAATCCAAGCAGGAAATGGTTAACCCAGCAAGCCAGTGCATCGGCGCGTTCAAACACTCTGACGGTTTCACCTTCCGCCAGCAGCAGATGGAACATAAACCCGTCATCTTCTAGCATTTTATGCGTTATTTCGTACAGTTGCTGTAGTGGCTGGCTGAGCGATTGCGGGAAAGCCACACCGTCGTTGGTCAGATCGTGAATTAACGCCAGCCAGCTAGCGTCACGGCTACAGCCGCACGACAGGCCACTGATCAGGGGCCGTGCAATTCTGCTGCAGTCAGCGCTACAGCCTGCTGGTTGAGGACCACGGTCAAAGATGAATAATTTGGAAATATGTTATGTGTAGACATGCACATTCGTCATCGTTGGCAGGATAGGTTCGTGTTATGCTACCACCAAGATCCATTGTTATACCAGATAAGCGCAACACCCCGGTGGTAAGTTATCATCTTGATGTGGCAAGTCTCACGCAGCGTCAGTCGGGGATAAAATGGCTGTCATGAGGCATTTCGAAACCTTGTTTTAGCTGGTAACTTACGCCGCGGTAGATTACAACCATAAACTGGAAGGGGTTGTATACTTGATACTGAGGTATTTTAGTGGCGTCCGTTTTGGTAAGCCGACAAAGGCAAGCTGGGGCTGGCGTGAAATTTAGGCAGGAAGGTGGCATGTCTCCACGACCGGTAGATATTCAAATTTTTGGCCGTTCGTTAAAAATCAACTGTCCGCCAGAACAACAAGATGCGTTGAACATGGCGGCGGATGCTCTTAACCAACGGTTGCAAGATCTTAAAGTTCGCACTAGAGTCACAAATACTGAGCAACTGGTTTTTATCGCAGCATTGAACGTCTGTCACGAACTTGCTCAAGAGCAGTTGAAAATCCAAGAGTATGCATCCAACATGGAGCAACGCATTCGTATGCTGCAACAGACAATTGAGCGAGCATTGCTTGAATAAGGCCGTATCTCTGAGCGCCAGGATGCACAGTTTGAATAACTTAGTCTATTGAAATATAAAATTTTCGATAGTGGGTAAAAATTCTCTGAGATGTTTATCAGCGGGTATCCCCTGAGCCGATATTTAGTACAAATAGAATGTGTTACTCTGCGATCGGTGAGCATGCTCTGTGCACCGGGAAGCCTTAAGATTGCGATGGCACGTTCACCTTAAACCATGGGTTCAAGGGTTACAACCTGCGACGGGATCTTGGAGATCCCTCTTCCTCAGCCTCAGCGGTTTATGTGTGCTGAAACCCACACTGAGCAAACCTGACGACATCATGCCCTTTCAGTCCCATTTTTTACAGCAACGCCAGACTATTCGCCAACAAATTCGTCGACGACGACGTGACATTACGTCCGAGCAACAGCACATCTCTGCCAAAAAAATAGCCGAATGCGTAACTGTGCACCCACGCATTTTAGCTGCACGTAGCATTGCGGTGTTTTTGCCTTTCGATGGCGAACTTGACACCACTGCGCTGATCGAACGGCTGTGGCTATCGGGCAAGCAGATTTATCTGCCAGTGTTGCACCCGTTTAGCCCTGGCTACCTGTTATTCCTGCGTTATACCCCAAATACGCCGCTGGTATGCAACCGCTTCAATATTCTGGAGCCGCAGTTAGAACTGCGTGGCGTGCTGCCGCTTGGCGAATTGGATGTGATGCTGACGCCGTTGGTGGCGTTTGATGATACCGGCCAAAGGCTGGGTGTGGGCGGCGGCTTTTATGACCGTACTTTGCACCACTGGCGGTGCGGCGGCCCTTACCCTATAGGGCTAGCTCACGACTGCCAGCAAGTGGCACAACTACCGACTGAACACTGGGATATTTCACTGCCGGAGATCCTGACCCCAACACGAAGTTGGACGTGGCCGCACAGCGAATAGCAAAAGGCCGTATAAACCCAGCCTTTTACATTACGCACTTCCGCTATCAGAACAGCAAACGTTTGCGGATGGTGCCTTCGATAGCCTTCATGCGTCGCAGAGCAATATCGGCACGTTCAATTTCCGCTTCGATGTCGATCACCACATAGCTGATTTCCGAGCCGGTTTGCAAATACTGCGCAGCGATGTTAGCCCCTTCTTCGGCGAAGATTTAGTGAATCTGCGTCAGCACACCAGGGCGGTTCTGATGAATATGCAGTAGACGGCTGGCGTTTGGCCCATGCGCCGGCAACGACACTTCCGGGAAATTGACCGCCGATAGGGTCGAACCGTTGTCGGAGTATTTAGCCAATTTGCCAGCAACTTCATCACCAATGTTCTCCTGCGCTTCCTAAGTGGAACCGCCAATATGCGGCGTCAACAGCACGTTATCGAACTTACACAACGGCAAGTTGAATAGATGGCTGTTGGTCGCTGGCTCTTCTGGGAACACGTCGATCGCCGCATCAGCAAAGTGGTTGCTAGCCAACACCTTGCACAACGCGGGAATATCCACCACAGTGCCTCGCGAGGCGTTGATAAGGATGGCACCCGGCTTCATTAATGCCAGTTCTTCTGCCCCAATCATGTTCTTAGTAGACGGGGTCTCCGGCACATGCAACGTTACCACGTCGCTCATATTGAGTAGATCAGACAGGTGATGCACCTGCTGAGCGTTACCCAGCTGCAGCTTGTTCTCAATGTCGTAGAAAAACACCTTCATACCCAAGTCTTCTGCGAGAATGCCACATTGGGTGCCGATGTGGCCGTAGCTAATAATGCCCAGCTTCTTGCCGCGCGCTTCATATGCATCCACGGCTAATTTGTGCCAGAAGCCACGGTGCGCCTTGGCGTTAGCGGCGGGAATACCGCGTAACATCAGCAGCAATTCGCCCAGAACGATCTCAGCCACAGATCGGGTATTGGAAAATGGCGCGTTAAACACCGGAATACCACATTTAGTCGCCGCTTTTAATTCAACCTGATTAGTACCGATGCAAAAACAGCCCACTGCCACCAGCTTTTCGGCAACGGCGAAATTTTATTAACCCCTTATATTAACAGGAATTTAATCTTTTTTTTCTCCAATGATACTTTTGCCATTTACCCAACACTATGTTCAGACTTCAGAAGTCGCTACGGTGAAGCAGCCCTACCCAACATAACAAAAATAACGCGGGCGGCAATACAAACGATTGCCTGGCCACCAGCACAAGGCACAGCCATGCCGACGTTTTTTGGTATAAAGTACCAAAGGGGAAGGTTTATGCATCAATTTTAGGGTTTCAACACCAAAAAAGTTATATAAATAAATAAATTTAGCGATTTCAATAAAAGGTATTTTAATCGAGGAATAATACGGCCAGGAGATTTCCCAGGCCGCATAACACCGGAAAACGCAGGGATTTATACGATGACCTTCACGCCATCCTGCGTACCAACCAGCGCCACATCAGCGCAGCGGTTGGCGAACAAACCTACGGTAACCACGCCAGCGATGTCGTTAACTTTATTCTCTAATTCCACAGCATCGGTAATGATCAGATAATGCACGTCCAGGATCACGTTGCCGTTATCGGTGACCACGTTCTGACGATACTCCGGCAGGCCGCCCAACTTCACCAGTTCGCGCTCCACATAGGATCGGGCCATCGGGATCACCTCCACTGGCAGCGGGAATTTGCCCAGTACATCGACCTGCTTGTTGGCATCGACGATGCAGATAAATTTACGTGCGATGGCGGCAATCACCTTTTCGCGCGTCAGCGCCGCACCGCCGCCTTTAATCATCTGCATATATCTGTTTATTTCATCGGCCCCATCGACATAGATATCCAACGAGTCCACTTCATTGCTATTGAAAACAGGGATGCCGAGGCTTTTCAACTTGGCGGTGGAAGCATGGGAACTAGAGACCGCGCCTTCAATTTGGTGCTTGATAGAACCAAGCGCATCAATAAAGTGGCTGGCGGTAGAACCGGTGCCGACCCCAACAAGGGTACCAGGCATTACGTATTCCAGCGCGGCCCAACCCACTGCTTTTTTCATTTCATCCTGCGTCATAATATATCCCCTGCCTTTCTACAAAAACCTGTGAGTATTATAGGGTAAAATGCTGTTGTTCAGTCAGGCAGGAACATTATTCTTTACCTTGAGCCGCATTTTTAGCCGCCTAACTGGCGTTGTTGAATAAATCGAACTTTTGGCCGGCACGCGGATCAGATCACTCTCCTTCTGTCAAAATAGCGACATTCCGTGGCCCAGCAAAAGTTCAACATCACCAACTGTAAGGCTTACAACAACGCCCTTATCACTCGGGGTTCACTCACTTTCTCCGTGGATGAAACGGCACTTCACGCCTGGTACTGCGAGGCAAAACCTTCTCTGCGTGGTCGCCGACAACATTATTCCGATATGGCAATGACCAGCGTAATGGCAATCACCAGCGTATTGATGCTGAAACGGATTTTCTGCCTGACACTTCGCGCCCTCCAGGGCTTCGTCGACTCCATGGTCACACTGATCAAAGTGCCGTTGAACTGCCCGGACGACACCTGCATCAGTAAGCGGGCGAAGTCTGGCCATGTCCCGTTTAAAACCCCAACGCTGGGTGAAATTGCGCACCTCGTTATCGACTCTACCGGGCTCAACGTGTTGGGTTAAGGGGAGTGGAAGGTAAAAAAACACGGTCAGGAAAAACGGCGTATCTGGCGAAAACTGCATTTGGCCGTAGATACAGAAACACATGAGGTCATCTGTGCTGACCTTTCCTTGAGCAATGTCACCGATACCGAAGCCTTCCCAGGTCTCATCCGCCAGAGGTACCGTAAAATCAAAGTCGCCTCGGCGGATCGGGCTTAGGATACGCGAGTGTGTGATGATGAGTTAAGGGGCAAGAAGCTCAAGGCGTTAATACCGCCCAGCAGCGGAGCCCGTTATTGGTCGGCAGACTATGCAGACCGAAATCAATCAGTGGTGAACCAGCGCGTTACCGGAGACAACACACGGTGGAAAAGTATCACAGGCTACCACCGACGTTCGATAGCGGCACCAGCGAGGTACAGAGTAAAACAGCTATTTGGTAGTCACCTGTCGCTGCGAGATTATGATGGGCAAGTTGCAGAGGCGCTGGCCATGATCTGTGCACTAAACAAGATGACGCTCGCCGGTATGCCAGAAAGTGTACGCCTTGCCTGAAAGATGCCCATTCACGGTACTCTTTTATTCCAAATCCGATTTATTCAACAACGCCCTACTACAGCAATAGTAAGCATTGTAAGCTAGTTTTTTTGACTTGGAATATTAATGATGGTGGATCGGCATATACTCAGCATTGTCCTGACGCTGTTCACCATCGCGCACCGCATTGTACAGGCGGCTCCACAGTCCGTCACCCAGGATTTTGGTCACCACCCAGCCCCTGACGCTCAAAGCTTTCCACCACCCAGTGCGGCAGCGCCGCAATCCCCATCCGCGCCGATACCATCTGAATCAGCAGCAGCGTGTTATTCACGCTTTTAAGCGTTGGGCTGACACCCGCCGGATGTAGGAAATATCTCCAGATGTCCAGACGCTGGCGCTGCACCGGGTAAATCATCAGCATTTCATCGCTCAGATCTTCCGGCTCAATGTGCCGCTTGCTTGCCAGCGGATGGTCTGGGGCCAGTACCAGGCGCACCTCAAAATCAAACATCGGTGAATAATGCAGGCTGCTGCGCGGCAATATGTCCGAGGTCAGCACCAGATCCAGCTCGCCCTGTTGCAGCGCGGGCTGCGGATCGGAAGGTAACGCCGGACTTGAAGTCCATCACCACCTGCGGAAAGTGGAGGAGGAAGTTATCCAGCGCTAGCGTCAGCCACTGGATGCAACTGTGGCATTCAATCGCGATGCGCAACGTAGCCTAGTGCGATTCGTGACAGGCCTGCAGGGCCTGCTGGATCTGCTGCAACACCTTTTCCGCTAGCTGTAACAAAATTTTGCCCTGCGCGGTGAAGCACAGCGGCTGGCTTTTGCGCACAAACAGCTTGAAGCCGAGACGCTGCTCCAGATCGCTGAACTGATGTGACAGCGCAGACTGCGTCTGATGGAGTTGAGCTGCCGCCGCCGCCAGCGAGCCGGTATTGCGCAGAGCTTGCAGCGTCCGTCAGTGTTTCAGTTCAATCATGAGGATCCTTCACAGTGAAAATGAATAAATTGTGCTTGTGGTTAATACAGTAGCTGCGGATTATGGATGTGTAAACATCTAGATGGCTAAATTATGAGTATGAAAATGACAATTTTACATCACACACTGGGTTTTCCACTCGTTGGGCTACAACGTGAACTGAAAAAAGCGCAGGAAAGCTACTGGGCAGGCAACACAACGCAGGAAGAATTGCTGGCTGTTCGCCGTGAGCTACGCGCAAGCCATTGGCAACAGCAACGATAGGCCGCGGTAGATTGGGTACCGGTCGGCGATTTCGCTTGGTACGACCATGTACTGACCACCAGCCTGCTGCTAGGCAACGTGCCAACGCGCCATCAGAATGCCGATCGTTGTATCGATTTGGACACGCTATTCCGCATTGGCCGTGCGCCGAGCGGTGAGCCAGCAGCCGCAACGGAAATGACCAAGTGGTTCAACACCAACTACCACGACATAGTGCCTGAATTCCATCAGGGCCAGCAGTTCAAACTAGGCTGGAGGATGAGGTTGACGAAGCGCTAGTACTGGGCCACAAAATCAAACCGGTACTGCTGTGACCCGTCACCTATCTGTGGCTGGGCAAAGTGAAGGGTGAGTCGTTCGACCGCCTGTCACTGCTGAAAGATATCCTACCGGTCTACCAATAGGTGCTTATCGAACTGGCAAAACTCGGTATCGAACGGGTGCAGATCGACGAGCCTGCGCTGGTGCTGGAGTTACCGCAGGAATGGCGGAACGCCTTTAAGCCAGCATACGATGCACTGCAAGGGCAGGTAATCAAACGCAAACATTTTTGCGAAAAGCACTAGACAGAATTAGTGTAAATCCGTAGTATCCCCTACCGCAACGGCGCTACGCGCCCGTAGCTCAGTTGGATAGAGCTCTGCCCTCCGGAGGCAGAGGCCTCAGGTTCGAATCCTGTCGGGCGCGCCATTAAGTTTGTGCGCAGTATCTGCGGTAGCGGTATTATCGCATTAAGTTAAGACATTATGGTGGCTATAGCTCAGCTGGTAGAGCCCTGGATTGTGATTCCAGCTGTCGTGGGTTCGAGTCCCATTAGCCACCCCAAATTCAGGAAAAATGCGTAAGCTGTTTTGTGACTGTGCGAAGGTGGCGGAATTGGTAGACGCGCTAGCTTCAGGTGTTAGTGTTCTTACGGACGTGAGGGTTCGAGCCCCTCTCTTCGCACCACACAAATATAAGCGTTGTAACTGTAACTATCTGCAACAAAGCATCGGCGAGTAGCGCAGCTTGGTAGCGCAACTGGCTTGGGACCAGTGGGTCGGAGGTTCAAATCCTCTCTCGCCGACCACCTTCTCACCCAACGTCTTCTCTGTCAACGCCCAGACAAAGCTACAAAAAATTGATTGCCCAGAGCGTAAGTTAGATCAACCCACTGTTTTCTGTTTCCTCGTAAAGCCCCTCTTGATGCATTGCAATCCATCCTCTCAACCCAAAAATGACCAATAGCCAATGATACTTGGAGATAGCGGATATCCGCGCTGAAACCGGTATCACACTATGCACCTATCTCATCAGGCTACTTAATTTGCCATTTTGCCCTGGGCAGTGCTCACCCGCCTCACGTACTCCTTGTACGTTGTGGTTGTTGCACGCTGTCCTGGTCCAAATGGAATTGGCTCTATGTATCCAAAATAGTTTTTGATATGCTTAATGGCTGGTAGAAGGGCATGGTAAAACTGCTGCTAACCACCTATTTTGACAGCATAGGCCACAATCTTGACACTCTCTGTACACTGCCGGTGCAATGTCTGCACGTTGATCTGGTTGCCGACCATGACGATATCGCCGTGCTGAATCAGGCGCTACTAAAAGAGTGGCTACTGTCAGTGTGATTAATGGCCGCAATATTTGGCATACCGATCTGAGCAGTTAGTTCAGCCGCTTGCAACCGCTGGTTGGCCGCCGTCCACTGTGGATCGGCACTTCTTGCTCCCTTCTGCACAGCCCGATCGATCTCAGTGTAGAAAACTGCTTAGACGAGGAAGTCAAAAGCTGGTTGGCCTTCGCGTTGCAGAAATGCGCCGAATTGGCGCTGCTAAGCTTGGCACTGAACGCTGCTGGCACGGCAAAACAAGGCCGAGTTGGACGCCTACAGCGCGCCAATCCGCGTCCGCCGTCAGTCCAGCCGCGTACACAATGCGCAGTTAGGCAAACGCCTGGCGGCGATCGCTGCACGGGATAGCGAACGCCAGCGTCCTTATGCCCAGCGCGCTCAGGCAAAACGTGAGCGCTTCAACCTACCCACCTGGCCCACGGCGACCATAGGGTCGTTCCCAAAGACTACCGAGATCCGCAGCCTGCGTTTGGATTTCAAACAAGGTCGGCTTGACGGCAACCGCTACCGCACCAGCATCAGCTAACACATTAAGCAGGCGATCGTCGAGCAAGAACGCCTTGAGCTGGATGTGCTGGTGCATGGCGAAGCAGAGCGCAACGACATGGTGGAATATTTCGGCGAGAACCTCGATGGTTTTGTCTTTATCCAGAACGGCTGGATGCAAAGTTACGGTTCCTGCTGCGTGAAGCCACCAGTGATTATCGGCGACATCAGCCGCCCGCAAGCCATCACCGTCGAGTGGGCGAAATACGCTCAGTCGCTGACCGACAAGCCCGTAAAAGGCATGTTGACCGGTCCGGTGACCATCCTGTGCTGGTCGTTCCCGCGCTAAGACGTCACCCATGAAGTGATCGCCAAACAGATCGCCTTGGCACTGCGCGATGAAGTAGAAGACTTGGAAAAAGCCGGCATCGGTATCATCCAGATCGACGAGCCTGCGCTGCGAGAAGGTCTGCCGCTGCGTCAATCCGACTGGGCGGCGTACCTGAACTGGGCAGTGGATACCTTCAAACTGAACGCTGCGGTAGCGCAGGATGATACTCAGATCCATACCCACATGTGTTACTGCGAGTTCAACGATATCATGGATTCTATCGCGTCATTGGATGCCGATGTGATCACCATTGAAACCTCACGTTCCGATATGGATCTGTTGGAAACCTTCAAAGAGTTCGAGTATCCGAACGAAATCGGCCCAGGCGTGTACGACATCCACTCGCTGAACGTGCCAAGCGCAGAATGGATCGAAGCGCCGATGCGTAAAGCGGCGCAGAACATCCCGGCGGAACGCCTGTGGGTTAACCTGGACTGCGGCCTGAAAACCCGTGGCTGGACGGAAAACCGTCAGTCCCTGGCCACAATATGGTGCTGGCCGCACAGCGCCTGCGCAAACAGCAAGCCTGAACGCTGTGGCCGCTCGGTGGTCTGTTGTCCTATTCGCGGTTAATCTGTTAGGGTTATATACTCGACATACTTTAAGAACCTATCCCATCAGGCTATGTTATTTGCCATTTTGGCTTTGGGCAGTGCTCACCCTCCTCAGGTACTCCCTGTAAGCTGCGGTTGTTGCGCGCTGTCAGCGTGCAAACGGGCTACAACAATGTGCGCCTGCTGGCACAGGTTCTAAGTTGCCTGTACGTTAGTTTTCCTCGCTCACCCCAGTCACTGACTGATGTAAGCTCAAGGGGATTAATGAACCTCATGAATAATGAGGTTCATCGCAAACGCGGTTTAAATGGGTTACCGAAGCATCTATCGCTGCGTTGTCGCCATCCTGCAAATTGAATTATTTTGGGTATAGTCATCGGCGTTGTTGAATAAATTGAACATTTGGCCGGCACGAGGATCAGATCACTCTCCTTCTGTCAACATAGCGACATTCCGTGGCCCAGCAAAAGTTCAACATCACCAACTGGAAGGCTTACAAAAACGCCCTTATCACTCGGGATTCACTCACTTGCTGGGGGGATGAAACGGCACTTCACGCCTGGTACTGCGAGGCAAAACCTTCTCTGCGTGGTCGCCCACCACATTATTCCGATATGGCAATCACCAGCGTATTGATGCTGAAACGGATTTTCGGCCTGACACTTCGCACCCTCCAGGGCTTCATCGACTCCAGTGTCACACTGATCAAAGTGCCGTTGAATTGCCCGGACGACACCTGCATCAGTAAGCGGGCGAAGTCCGGCCATGTCCCGTTTAAAACCCCAACGCCGGGTGAAATTGCGCACCTCGTTATCGACTCTAGCGGGCTCAACGTGTTGGGTGAAGGCGAGTGGATGGTAAAAAAACACGGTCAGGAAAAACGGCGGATCTGGCGAAAACTGCATTTGGCCGTAGATACAGAAACACATGAGGTCATCTGTGCTGACCTTTCCTTGAGCAATGTCACCGATACCGAAGCCTTCCCAGGTCTTATCCGCCAGAGGTACCGTAACATCAAAGTCGCCTAGGCGGATCGGGCTTAGGATACGCGAGTGTGTGATGATGAGTTAAGGGGCAAGAAGCTCAAGGCGTTAATACCGCCCAGCAGCGGAGCCCGTTATTGGTCGGCAGACTATGCAGAGCGAAATCAAGCGGTGGCGAACCAGCGCGTTACCGGAGACAACACACGGTGGAAAAGTATCACAGGCTACCACCGACGTTCGATAGCGGCAACAGCGAGGTACAGAGTAAATCTGTGCATTAAACAAGATGCCGCTCGCCGGTATGCCAGAAAGTGTACGCCTTGCCTGAAAGCTGCCCATTCACGGGACTCTTTATTCCAAATCCGATTTATTCAATAACGCCCATTATTGTCTCAAAAATATCATATGACATTGGAGGAGCTGCGCAAGCTTAATCAGTTTCGCACCTTTGCGCACGGGTTTGAGCATCTGCAACCTGGTGATGAGCTGGATGTGCCGCTGGCACCGCTTCCCGAAATCATATGGAATGATGCAGCCACCTCTAAAGCGGCGGAACAGCAGGCCAGTGATGATGGGCAGTTGCAGAAAATAACGAGTCTGGCCTCAAAAATGGGGGATTTTCTGTCCAATAATCGGACGGGGGACGCCGCAGCAAACAGAGCCAGAGGAACGTTAAATAGTGTGGTCAGCGGCGAGACCCAGCAATGGCTGAACCAGTTTGGTACTGCTCGGGTGCAGCTTGATACCGATAAAAATTTTCCCTGAAAAACTCACAATTTTACCTACTTGTGTAGGAACAAAAGGATAGGCTGGTTTTTATCCAAGGCAGCCTACACCGTACTGATGACCGAACCCAGTCAAATATCGGGGTGGGATTCCGCCACTTTTCACCCGGCTACATGCTAGGCGGCAATATCTTTGGTGATTATGATTTATCCCAAGAACACGCGCGAGCTGGCATTGGCGTAGAATACTGGCGCGATTTCCTGAAGCTGAATGTCAACAGCTATAGACGTCTGACAGGCTGGAAGGATTCACCGAATGTGGAAGACTATGAAGTCCGCCCTGCCAACGGCTGGGACGTGCATGTGCAGGCTTGGCTACCCTTGCTGCCTCAGCTTGGCGTGAAACTGGCGTATCAGTAGTATTACGGTAAAGATGTGGCACTGTTTGGAAAGGAAACCAGACAGCACAACCCCCACACCCTCACATGGACTATACCCCAATTCCTCTCATCACCTTCACAGTGCGGAACAGCGGCAGGGACAGCACAGCAAAAGCGACATTCACCTAAGTGTTGAGCTGCACCATCAATTGGGCGTACCGTGGCATCAGCAACTTAATCCAGAGGCTGTGGCAGCGATGCACAGCCTGGCAGGCAGCTGCTACGACCTGGTGGCACGTAACAACAATATCCTCCTGAAGTACCATCAGCAGCAGGTGATAAACCTGCAAATGGCAGAACAGGTAAGCGGCTACACGGGCGAGCAAAAGTCGCTGGGCGTATCGGTGACCAGAAAATACGGTTTGGCACACATTAAATGGACGGCACCGATACTACTGGCTTCGGGCGGTAAAATTGTGCAGGTCGGCGCAGATTACAGCCTAGTACTGCCGCCGTACCAGAAAGTGGGGCAAGAGATAAACACCTACCTGTTGAGTGGCGTAGCAGTGGACACCCGTGGGAATCGCACAGAGCGGAGCGAAATTAGGGTGACGGTACTGGCCCCAGTGATCACTGAAAGTCATGCCGCCCAGGAAAACTCAGCCATCACGCGTGATAAGAATAGCTACCGCGTGATAAGAATAGCTACGTGGCTGGCAGCAAGATGGTGCTGACGGTGACGAAAGGATGCCCAGAGTAACCCGGTCAGCGGCCAGGTATCTACTCTGACCTATGACCGTGTGCAGGTGGCTAAATAGACGGGTAGCGACCTAAAAGCTACGCTGCAACTCCCAGGCTAGCGTAGTGCCAATAGCTTGCCCGCTTACACCATCACCATTAATGGATACTTAAAAGATATTGCCGTCAACGGCTATACCTTTAACAAAGACGCGGGCTTCCCAACCACTGGCTTTAAGGGAGCGAAATTTACACTTGAACTCAACGATGGCAATCAGGCACCAAACTACACCTGGGCCTCAGATACCTCATGGGTAACAGTGAACGACGGCGTTGTAGCCTTCAGCAATACGGGTACCGGCAAGAAAGTGACCATTACTGGCACACGGAAGAGCGGAAGGGGTAACGTCATCACATACAACTTCACGCTGAAAAGCGGGTTTATCAACGATAAACAGATAGAAATGACGTAGGCTGATGCAAAGAGATACTGCAGTAGACAGTCTGGCTACAGCCTCGCGACGGTGCAGGAGTTGAATGGCAACCCTAACCACCGTCGAGGCAATCGCGGCGTCATGGGGGGTCTGTAGAGTGAGTGGGGCGCCCTTACGAATTACAGGTGCGCGGATTTTTACGCCCCCGACTACTCCTTCGAATACTGGTCATCGGAGTGGAATGGGCAGGATAGGGATAAACTCTACTACGACGTCCAACTGAAATATGGCTATATCGGCGGTGCCGTCAACACCGCCACTAACTACGTGGTATGTCGTCAAGGTCTTTAGCCTTTAATTTTTTTACTTTTGTTTTGACCTTCCACCGCACTCACGTACGGGATACCGAAGTGGACGTTATAACGGACAGCCAGGAATTGATGCACCACGATCATTTGGTGTATCAGCGTTACCCCGTTTTCATCCTCAGTGTACTAGCCCACCTCATGGATAGTGAAAAAGATGGATAGTGAAAAAGTTATATCCAGTTATCAATATTGAAACAAAAATGTTATCAATTGATTGTTTCACACCCCATCATCTGTTAATGATAACCAAACGCACCAAAATAATCCCTAACGCCTCATTTTGGCGCCTTTGTTTGGTGCATAAAAATAACAGTCTGCCTCTAAGGCCTCTTTTTCGGTTATAACCTATTGTTTTTTTAAAATTTGCAGAAATGGCACGCTTTTTTCATAGCAACGACTGCATTATAAAAAATAGGTAACCCGCAACCTGTACAGGAATGCTTCATATGAAATCAGTATTCAATCTCTCCTTGGCTGCACTTTCCCTAGCCTTTGCCATAAGTTCTCACGCAGTAGATAAACTGGCTGTCGCTGTCGATACCGCCTTCGTTCCCTTTGAATTCAAGCAAGGCGAGCATTATGTGGGTTTCGATATCGATCTATGGGCGGCGGTGGCAAAAGAGCTGAAGCTGAATTACACCCTGAAACCAATGGACTTCGGCGGTATAATTCCTGCCCTACAAACCAAGAACATTGATCTAGCTCTGGCTGGCATCACCATTACCGACGAACGCAAGAAAGCTATCGAGTTCTCTGATGGCTACTACACCAGCGGTCTGCTGGTCATGGTTAACGCCGACAACACCACCGAAAAAGGTATCGACGATCTGAACGGCAAAGTGGTCGCGGTAAAAAGCGGCACCGGTTCGGTTAACTACGCCAAGCAACACATCAACACTACGCATCTACGTCAGTTCCCCAACATCGACAACGCCTATATGGAACTGGGAACCAAGCGCGCTGATGCCGTGCTGCACGATACGCCCAACATCTTGTACTTCATCAAGACCGCAGGTGCTGGTAGGTTTAAAACCGTGGGCGACTTGCTGGAAGCTCAGCAGTATGGCATCGCCTTTCCGAAGGGCAACGATGAGTTGCGTATAAAGGTGAACGGCGCGCTGAAAACCCTGCGCGACAACGGCACATACACCGAAATCTATAAAAAATGGTTCAGTACTGAGCCTAAGTAATTCAGGCAGTAGCATTATTCACCTAAACCCAGGGGGTAATCACTTAGCCCCTGACTTTTGTTGCGTCTGATCTTTATGTTTTGAGTTCACCGGGAGAATTACCATGCAGTTCGATTGGAGCGCCATCTGGCCCGCCATCCCCATTCTGTTAGAAGGCGCAAAAATGACCTTGTGGATTTCGGCCCTTGGTCTGATTGGTGGGCTCATTATTGGTCTTATCGCCGGCATTGCCCGCACCTATGGCGGTTTTATCGTCAACCATATCGCCTTGGTGTTTATCGAGATAATCCGTGGCACGCCGATTGTAGTACAAGTGATGTTTATCTACTTTGCCCTGCCGATGGCCTTTAGCGATTTGCGCATCGATCCGTTCAGTGCCGCAGTGGTCACCATCATGATCAACTCCGGGGCCTATATTGCGGAAATCACCCGTGGCGCGGTGTTATCGATCCATAACGGCTTCCGTGAAGCCGGTCTGGCACTCGGCCTGTCGCGGTGTGAAACCATCCGCT
The DNA here is from genome assembly GCF_964019515.1 of Serratia symbiotica (Periphyllus acericola). Lineage (NCBI taxonomy): Bacteria > Pseudomonadati > Pseudomonadota > Gammaproteobacteria > Enterobacterales > Yersiniaceae > Serratia > Serratia symbiotica. The sequence goes on along the minus strand of NZ_OZ026452.1, from coordinate 796,601 downwards.
ACATCATTATGCCACTGGCTTTGCGCCGCATGCTTCCACCGCTGGGCAACCAATGGATCATCAGCATTAAAGACACCTCGCTATTCATCGTGATCGGCGTAGCGGAACTGACCCGTCAAGGTCAGGAAATTATTGCCGGTAACTTCCGCGCACTGGAAATTTGGAGCGCTGTGGCAGTTATTTATCTGATTATTACTTTGGTGCTGAGCTTCGTGCTGAGGCGTCTGGAAAGAAGGATGAAAATCCTGTGATTGAATTTAACAACGTCTCCAAGCACTTTGGTTCAACCCAGGTGCTGCATGATATCGATCTAAAGATTAACCAGGGCGAAGTGGTGGTGATTATTGGGCCTTCCGGCTCCGGCAAATCCACTCTGCTGCGTTGCATCAATAAATTGGAAGCGATCACCAGCGGTGAGCTGATCATCGATGGCCTGAGGGCTAACGATCCCAAGGTGGACGATCGTCTGATCCGCCAAGAAGCCGGCATGGTGTTCCAGCAATTCTACCTTTTCCCTCACTTGACAGCGTTGGAAAACGTCGCCTTCGGCCCGATCCGCGTACGCCGTTTGAAGAAGTCAGCAGCAGATAAGCTGGCACGTGAGCTGCTGGCCAAAGTAGGTTTGGCCGAACGAGCCCATCATTACCCATCTGAGTTGTCCGGTGGACAACAGCAGCGCGTGGCGATCGCCCGCGCACTGGCGGTAAAGCCGAAAATGATGCTGTTTGATGAGCCAACCTCCGCGCTGGACCCAGAACTACGCCATGAAGTGCTGAAGGTTATGCAGGATCTGGCAGAAGAAGGCATGACCATGGTGATCGTCACCCACGAAATCGGCTTTGCCGAAAAAGTGGCATCGCGTCTGATCTTCATCGACCAAGGACGAATTGCGCAGGACGGTCATCCCCACTATTTGATCAACCACCCACCCAGCGTACGTTTACAGGAGTTCCTTCAGCACGTTTCTTGATTGATCCCACTCAATAATGGGCTTTTTTTCGCCCATCGTTTCTGTTTAGGTCACCTAACGCTTGTGGCGGCGTTTTTTCTCTTTCTGTACCGCTGCTGCGGCAGATTTCAACGCCGCCAAATGTGCTTTGTCAGCTTCCGGCAGCGCACGCTGCTCAATAGGGAACACCGGTAGCGCCGCCAACAACCTTGCACCATAGCCTTTGGTCAACAACCGGCGATCATAGATCACTATCTCGCCGTGGCATTGGTTACTGCGGATCAGGCGGCCTACTTGCTGGATCAGGTTAAACGAGGCGCTCGGCAGGCTCTGTACTTCAAACGGATAGCGCTTCAGCGATTTCAGCCATTCGGCCTCGGTAACGATCACCGGGCTGTCGATCGGCGGGAAGGCTATTTTGTGAATATGCACCTGAGTCAGTAACTCACCTTTCAGATCCAGCCCTTCGGAAAATGACTGTAAGCCGACCAACACGCTGGTGATCCCCTTTTCCACCCGTTTGCAGTGCTCTTCCACCAGGCGGTAACGCGGCTGATCGCCCTGTACCAGCAACTTTAGGCGCAGATCGGTCACGTAACCGAGAAAAGTCTGCATCGCCCGGTGGCTACTGAACAGGATCAGCATGCCTTGGTGCTGACCGCTGTCCTGCTCGGCGCGGAAGAAGCGCGCCATCTCTTCCAAGTGCTGCGCCTCGGTGGCGATTACCGGTTCAAAACGCATTTGCGGGATAATGATCTTGCCCTGTGCAACGTGGTTAAACGGCGATGCCAATGTCATAAAGCGATCGCCAGCCTGCTCGTTCAGACCACTCATTTCCTGTAACCGCGCAAAGCTATTTAGCGAACGCAGCGTTGCCGAGGTGATCACCACATGCGGCACCTTGCGCCACAGCAGTTTTTCCAACTGCTCGCTGACGCGGATGCCAACGCAGTGCAAGTAAATATGGCTCACATTATCGCGCTGATCGCGCGTCACCCATTTGGAGATTGGCGCACTAGAAGAGTTATTAAGTGCTGCCAGGTGCCACAGTTTGCTCATCACCTCTAGATAACCCAGGATACAGCTTAGCTGAATAACTGAACGCTGCAAAGCGATGATATCGTGCTTGCCAGTCTGTTCGGTGAGCACATTCAGCACAAATTCCGTCAGTCCGCGTAGGGTATCGGTGAGTTTGAACAAGCGCACACAGTTTTCCATCATTTCCGTTGGCAATACCCCCATCTCGAAACGGTGCTCAGCCACCACGCTGTCGCTGGGCAGATAGGCGCTGACCTGGCGTTCGAAGAGTTGCACCTGCTCGCGCAACGTCTCACAGTGGTGGTTGAGTCGCTCGCTGTTGGCCAGCCCTGGCGGGTTTTTCGGCCGATACTGGCTCATACACTGTTCGACCTGATGCACCAGCATATCCAGTTGCAGGTTGGCTGACAGCGCAGTGATTTCACCGCTAATCTCCAACGCATCGCGCGCCACATCAGGCAGGTGATGCCCTTCATCCAGAACTAGCAGCAGCGCTTTCGGGTTCGGCAACACCGACTCAGTTTCCAATGCCGCCATCACCAGAGCATGGTTGGTTACCACTACATCGGCGCTCTCAATCTCTTTACGGGCGATATAAAATGGGCATTCGCGGATATAATGGCAGTTGCGCCCTAGGCAATTGGCTTTATCGGTGCTCAACCTGGCCCACAGGGGATCACCGATAGATAGGGAATAGTGATCGCGCAGCCCATCCCACTCACAGCAGCTGAACGCCTTGGCCAGTTTCTGGCACAATGCCAGCTCTGTTCCGCTGGAAGGTCCCCGTTCGTCGTCGAGAAACAGCGGCAAATCGCCTTGCTCCCGGGTATCAGTACTTATCGCCGCCAGGTTGCGTGGGCACAGGTAGCGCCCGCGCCCAAAGGCCCCAGTGAACTTCAAATCGGAGATGATCTTTTTCAGCAGTGGCAAGTCTTTGCTGTAGATCTGATCTTGCAACGCCACATTAGCCGTGCTGACCACCAGCGGCTTGCCCTCTGCCCGCCCCACGGCAATGCCAGGGATCAAATATGACAGCGTTTTGCCAACACCCGTCGGTGCTTCGATCGCTAGATGGCGCGGAGAATCGCCGGCCAGAGTTTTCGCCACTTCGGCGATCATCTCGCGCTGGGGAGTACGGGAAATAAAATCCGGTATTTGCTGCTGCAAGACTTTGTACCACTGCCTGATCTGATGTTTAATTGCACAGGAGAGCGACATTTGACTCTTATCTAAACGAAATGATGGCGTATTGTTCCACAGACCGGCTAACGCGTCAGCTTGAGTTAATGATGAGTGGTAGGCAATGTCTCGCTGTACTCATCGCCTTTCCAGGTTGTAGCTCACGTTTTCCACAGCGTCTAAAGTTGTGCAGGTTATTTTTTTGTACAACTTTAGCCTTCCCCGCTATGGTTTAGTGTTCGATATCTTAAGCTAGGAGAAGGATATGCTCTTTTACAGCATCGGTGAAGTAGCCCAACTCTGCGACATCAATCCCGTCACGCTACGCGCCTGGCAGCGGCGCTACGGGCTGCTGAAACCGAAACGCAGCGAAGGCGGCCACCGCCTGTATGACAACGAGGACGTGGCGCGTATTCGTACCATCCGCATTTGGATAGAGCGCGGCGTGCCTATCAATATGGTCAAAGCGCTGTTGGACGGCAAAGCGCAGCGGGATCACTCTGCCAACTGGGCGCTGTTGCAGAAGCAACTGTTAACGCTCCTGCACACCTCCTCGCCCAGTCAACTACGCAGACGCCTGTTCGAACTAAATACCTGCGCTTAATACCGCTCCACTTTCATTAACCCAGGTTTATTGCCTAGGAACGGTGAGGCGGCTTTCATAAAATGACCCATATTTTTTAGCAATTGCCATCTCGTCCGGCAACGGTGATTGCGTGTGACTGTCTCATATAAAGCCAACCATAGGAGCTCTATCCTGTTTACCCATGGAGAGTAAACTGGCTGATAAATGACAATAAAATTCGGGTTGCGCCGCAACCAGCTCAACGTTTCTTTACTCTTATGAATGATGTAATTATCGACAATCAGCGTAATGGTTTTGGCACTTTGGTATGTGCTTCTCAGCTTGCGTAACAGGCTAATGAATAAACCCGAGTTTTTATGGTTTCCACTGACATAATCAACTCTTCCGGTTCCTGCATAAAGGGCACCCGCGAGGTAATGCTTTTCATTCTGTCCCGGTGTCGTGATGCGTTTTTGTTGACCCTTTTTCTGCCAGTCAGCACCTATTTTAGGGTTCATATCGATGTCTACCTCATCTTCGTAAAAGACGGGATGTTGCAGCCGCTCTACGCCACACAATACCGGCTCTCGGCAACCAGCGCCGAAGTGAGCCAGGATGTAACGTTGAGTTAAATAATTTATTAATTTCAATCGTTAACATCTCAGTATTCCACCGAGAGCGCAGATAGCCAAAGTCCTGTGGAGAACGCTGAACGAGCAAATCAAGCATCTTCAACATCGCCTCCGTGGGCCATTTTCGGGGGCGTCCAGGTGAAAGGCTTGCCAATCCTTCATAGCCGCCCAATGTGAACAAATTAACCCATCGTCCGACAGCGGCACATAAGGTTTTACCTAGGTAATTCAGCGTGTAGCCACGGTGTAACATCAACATGGCGATAAGGCGTCTGGCATAATTTTTATCTGGTGTTTTCTGGATAATTTTTTGTATCTGACGTCGTTCATGTCGGGGTATGGGTGCTATGTTCGGCATTACTCAGTCCGGTTGTGAGGGGTTGTGATGTTTGGCGATTGATCAGATCGCTCAAACCGGATTGAGTTCCTTACAGTGATCTACTATTTGGCGCAGGTATTTAGCGCCCAGTTTTACTGAGCTGTAGTAATCAAGGTTAACACCGAGGATATCTGCCAGATAACCTGATTGATAGCCTAGCGCCAGCCCCTGTCCCCAGGCGCTGTGGATTTCCTGAGGCTTAGCAATGTCGGCGTCATCTTTGAGGTATTTCCAATAATTTTTCAGTGAGATCTCAGCCTGACTGTCCTTCAAAAAGGACGAATCAACCAGGCTTTTATCAGCACTCTGCGCTGTAGTTGAGGAGGGTGAATACTGCCCAGAGCCAAAATGGCAAATAAAATAGCCTTATTAGATAGGTTCTATACCCTAGATAATTCAAGTTTCAGGAAGGCATCAACGCAGCCAAACCCCCAGGAGCTTACATCAGTAAGTGACTGGGGTGAGTAAGGAAAGCTAACGCACATGCAACTTGAATTATCTAGGGTATAAATAAGCAGCCCTCAGCCTAACCACTGGCTTAGCCATTTAATACCCAATGCGCCAGGTGCCAGAATGCCAAACGCCCAAATCATCGCTGAGGTGATATTCGCCAGTTGGAAATAGCCCTGCTGCATGCCGCAGATCCCGCCGACCAACGGCACCACGGCGCGCAATGGGCCGAAGAAACGGCCGATGAAAATGCCCAGCACGCCACAGCGCTCAAAAAAGGCATGGCCGCGTGTCAGCAATTGAGGATTGCGCGACAGTGGCCACATATCAACAACCCGATGCTGATAGTGATGACCGATCCAATAGGAAAGCCAGTCGCCTAAGAAAGCGCCAACGGCAGCAGCAGCCCAAATCGGCCAGAAAGCGATACCGCTTTCGCCGATCAGCGCCCCCAGTGCCAGCAGGATCACCGTGGCCGGCAGTAGCAGTGACAGAAACGCCAACGACTCGCCGAACGCCAGAAAGAAGATAATGGGGATGGCCCAGACCTCGTGCTGACGCACGACGTCGCTGACCCAGGTGATAACGTCATTAAGGCTCAATATGCGGCTCCTGATAGGCAATATTCATGATGACTATGGCGTTGTTGAATAAATCGGATTTGGAATAAAAAGTCCCCTGAATGGGCATCTTTCAGGCAAGGCATACACTTTCTGGCATACCAGCGAGCGGCATCTTGTTTAATGCACAGATCATGGCCAGCGCCTCTGCAACTTGCCCATCATAATCTCGCAGCGACAGGTGACCACCAAATAGCTATTTTACTCTGTACCTCGCTGTTGCCGCTATCGAACCTCGGTGGTAGCCTGTGATACTTTTCCACCGTGTATTGTCTCCGGTAACGCGCTGGTTCGCCACCGCTTGATTTCGCTCTGCATAAATAACGGGCTCCGCTGCTGGGCGGTATTAACGCCTTGAGCTTCTTGCCCCTTAACTCATCATCACACACTCGCGTATCCTAAGCCCGATCCGCCTAGGCGACTTTGATTTTACGGTACCTCTGACGGATGAGACCTGGGAAGGCTTCGGTATCGGTGATATTGCTCAAGGAAAGGTCAGCACAGATGACCTCATGTGTTTCTGTATCTACGGCCAAATGCAGTTTTCGCCAGATACGCCGTTTTTCCTGACCGTGTTTTTTTGCCATCCACTCGCCTTCACCCAACACGTTGAGCCCGCTAGAGTCGATAACGAGGTGCGCAATTTCACCCGGCGTTGCGGTTTTAAACGGGACATGGCCGGACTTCGCCCGCTTACTGATACAGGTGTCGTCCGGGCAGTTCAACAGCACTTTAATCAGTGTGACAATGGAGTCGACGAAGCCCTGTAGGGCGCGAAGTGTCAGGCCGAAAATCCGTTTCAGCATCAATACGCTGGTAATTGCCAGATCGGAATAATGTGGTGGGCGACCACGCAGAGAAGGTTTTGCCTCGCAGTACCAGGCGTGAAGTGCCGTTTCATCCCCCAAGCAAGTGAGTGAATCCCGAGTGATAAGGGCGTTGTTGTAAGCCTTCAAGTTGGTGATGTTTAACTTTTGCTGGGCCACGGAATGTCGCTATTTTGACAGAAGGAGAGTGATCTGATCCTCGTCCCGGCCAAATGTTCGATTTATTCAACAACGCCGTTCGCACAGTGCGACGTAGGGGTGATTATCCAGGTTAAAAATATCCATATTGCCTTACTTAGGTTAAACATCGTGATGGACCTCGCAGGCTTGCAAGGTATTTTGGATCAGTGTGGCAACGGTCATCGGGCCAACGCCACCCGGCACGGGCGTAATATAGGCAGCGCGTTCGCTGGCGGCGTCGAAATCCACATCACCGACCACTTTGCCAGTGTCTAGACGATTGATGCCAACATCTACCACAATGGCACCCGGTTTGATCCAGTTCCCCAGAATAAAACCCGGTTTGCCGACCGCTACCACCAGCAGATCGGCGTTTTCAACATGATGCCGCAAATTTTTGGTGAAGCGGTGGGTTATGGTGGTGGTGCAACCGGCCAGCAGCAACTCCATGCTCATCGGGCGTCCGACGATGTTGGAGGCACCGACTACCACGGCATTCAGGCCATAAGTATCAATGTTATAATGCTCCAGCAGGGTGACGATGCCCCTTGGAGTACAAGGGCGCAGTGTAGGTGCACGCTGGCACAGACGGCCAACATTGTACGGATGGAGGCCATCAATGTCTTTATCGGGATGTATGCGATCTAGCACCTTGACGTTATCGATACCGACGGGCAGCGGCAGTTGCACCAGAATGCCGTCGATTGCCGAATCGGTGTTCAATTGGTCGATAAACGCCAGTAGTTCAGCCTCACTGGTAGTGGCGGGCAGATCGTAGGAGCGGGAAAGAAAGCCCACTTCATCACAGGCGCGGCGCTTGCTGGCAATGTAAATCTGTGAGGCTGGGTTCTCTCCGACTAACACCACCGCCAGACCTGGGGCACGTTTACCGGCCACTATTCGTTGTTTAACTTGCTCAGCCACTTCGTTTTTAACTTGCTGCGCAATCGTTTTACCATCAATAATCTTTGCTGCCATCAGTGAGGAAATCCATCATTTGAGAAAGCGGGGATGGCGTTATTTTGTCAGAAGCTGAGCGCGCTGTCAGGCGCTGAATTATCCTTATCATGATTTACGCTTTTTTATATCAACGGCATTATCCCCTCTGCCTTTTTCTACCATCGACTGGGCAAGTCTGCCTTTTTCTACCATCGACTGGGCAAGTTTAGAGCCTATCCCAGTAGGCGTATGTTGCAGCAGCCAGTTTGGACAGGGACAAGGGGCAACAACTGGCGCGTACAGGGAACACGTTAGTAGGGTGAGAACTGCCCAGGTGCAAAATGGCAAATAAAATAGCCTAATGGGATCGGCCCTTAGTTATCATCTAAGCTTGATGGCTGTGTTTACCTACCCACGCACTGACCGATAGCGCAAAATCAGCATAATGCACGGTTGCAGCCGGGACGGTATGAAAAAGAATTGACTCAATAAACGCTGACCGTATAATCCAACCCCGCCACCCAGCGCGCCCTTAGCTCAGTTGGATAGAGCAACGGCCTTCTAAGCCGTAGGTCATAGGTTCAAATCCTGTAGGGCGTACCAGTAAAATCAGTATATTATGCTATTCACAAACTGTTATATTTTCCAAAAGTGCCAGACTATTGACATCGCCCGCCAAGACTTCGTCAATTTTTCTGGCATGTTCTGTCAAGTGAACCGGTGATAAATGGGCGTAACGTTATACCATCTCGATAGACTCCCATCCTCCCATTTACTGCAATGGCGGAGAGCAGTACACCCGCCTGTACTAACCAACTTGCCCAGGTATGTGGCGTTGTTGAATAAATAGAACTTTTGGCCGGGACGAGGATCAGATCACTCTCCTTCTGTCAAAATAGCGACATTCCGTGGCCCAGCAAAAGTTAAACATCACCAACTTGAAGGCTTACAACAACGCCCTTATCACTCGGGATTCACTCACTTGCTGGGGGGATGAAACGGCACTTCACGCCTGGTACTGCGAGGCAAAACCTTCTCTGCGTGGTCGCCCACCACATTATTCCGATATGGCAATTACCAGCGTATTGATGCTGAAACGGATTTTCGGCCTGACACTTCGCGCCCTCCAGGGCTTCGGCGACTCCATTGTCACACTGATCAAAGTGCCGTTGAACTGCCCGGACGACACCTGCATCAGTAAGCGGGCGAAGTCCGGCCATGTCCCGTTTAAAACACCAACGCCAGGTGAAATTGCGCACCTCGTTATCGACTCTACCGGGCTCAACGCTCAACGTGTTGGGTTAAGGGGAGTGGAAGGTAAAAAAACACGGTCAGGAAAAACGGCGGATCTGGCGAAAACTGCATTTGGCCGTAGATACAGAAACACATGAGGTCATCTGTGCTGATCTTTCCTTGAGCAATGTCACCGATACCGAAGCCTTCCCAGGTCTCATCCGCCAGAGGTACCGTAAAATCAAAGTCGCCTAGGCGGATCGGGCTTAGGATACGCGAGTGAGTCATGATGAGTTAAGGGGCAAGAAGCTCAAGGCGTTAATACCGCCCAGCAGCGGAACCCGTTATTAGTCGCCAGACTATGCAGAGCGAAATCAAGCGGTAGCGAACCAGCGCCTTACCAGAGACAACACACGGTGGAAAAGTATCACAGGCTACCACCGACGTTCGATAGCGGCAACAGCGAGGTATAGAGTAAAACAGCTATTTGGTGGTCCCCTGTCGCTGCGAGATTATGATGGGCAAGTTGCAGAGGCGCTGGCCATGATCTGTGCATTAAACAAGATGCCGCTCACCGGTATGCCAGAAAGTGTACGCCTTGCCTGAAAGATACCCATTCACGGGACTCTTTATTCCAAATCCGATTTATTCAACAAAGCCCAATTGATGCAGAGTTTCCATTACGGCAAACGCACGCTGTTGCGTCGGCTGTTTTCGCCCACCATCGACAAACTGATGTTCGCCGCGACTAAGGCGGATCATATCACTACCGATTAGCACGCCAATCTGGTCTCGCTGTTGCAGCAGTTAGTACAAGAAGCGTGGCAAAACGCCGGATTTGAGGGTATAAGCATGGATTGTGTGGCTCTCGCGGCAGTGCAGGCCACTGAAAGCGGCATTGTTGAACATCAGGGGCAGTCTATACCGGCGCTGAAGGGCAATCGGCTGGAGATGGCGCACCACTGACTGTGTTTCCTAGCGAAGTGCCTGTGCGTCTGCCTAGGCCAGCGTTCTGGCAACATCCAGGGTTCTATTTTGACCCATTCCGTCCGCGTACCATGAACGTGGACAGCCCTTTGCCGCACATCCGCCTGGATGCAGCGATGGAGTTTTTACTGGAAGAGACATTGCGATGAGTGAGTCGATCAAACCCCGTATCGATTTTGAACAACCACTATCGCCATCCCAGGCCCTGGAGTTGCGCTCTGGTATCACCTTCGATCAAGAACAGGCCGAACGCTTTTATCCGACGGCATCTGAGCTGCAACAGGAAGAAGACATCATTATGGCAGTACTGAAGCCGAGACGTAGCCTATGGCGCAAAGTGGTCACCGTCGGGTTTGTACTTTTCGCTGCCAGCCTAGTGGCGCAGAGCGTGCAATGGCTGCATACTGCTTGGGGGCAGCAGGATTGGATTGCCATCGGCGGTGGTGTGGCCAGTGGTGTGATCCTCCTTGCCAGTATTCGCTTGCTGATCACCGAATGGTACCGCCTGTATCGTTTACATCAACGGGCGAAAGAGCGCAACGTGTCGCGCGAACTGCTGCACAGCCACGGCCTAGGCAAAAGCCGTGCATTCTGTGAGACGCTGGCACGTCAGGCTGGGTTGGAGAAGGGGCACCCAGCGCTGCAGCGCTGGCAGGCTTCATTACATGAAACCCAGAACGATCGCGAGGTGGTGGAACTGTACGCCAAGCTAGTGCAGCCAGTGCTGGATAACAAGGCACGTCGGGAAATCAGCCATGCAGCTGCCGAGTCAACGTTGATGATCGCCATCAGCCGGTTAGCGCTCGTTGACATGGCGTTTATCGCCTGGCGCAATATTCACCTGATTAATCGCATTGCTGCGGTATATGGTATTGCTCTGGGCTATTTTAGCCGCATTTGGCTATTTCGATTGGTACTGCTGAACATTGCCTTCGCGGGGGCATCCGAACTTTACGTGGCATCGAAATCGCTCCCATCGGCCGTATTTACCTCAATTTTTCCCAGCTTGAATTTGACACTTTTCGCGTGTTGATGACGGAGATCCGCCACATTGACGGCGTGACTGATGTGCGCATTGTCAATTTCATACCGTCTAAACGTAAACAGCGTGCGTTGCGGGAATCAATGCCAGAACCGGTGTTGTCGATCGACATGAAAGGCAAGGTCGAACTGGTCAATCCGGCGGATCAGGTGCTGTTTAGCTTAAGCAAGGACAAAATCCGCCACCAGACGGCCAGCGTGCTGATCGGCGGCTACAACTTTAACTGCTGGCTAGATAGCAAACACTCCGCGCCACATTCCGCGGGGGTGGTGATCCGCAGCCAGGACTTCCTGATGGATATCACGCCTATTTATCTGGAAGACGAGGAGACGAGGATCAGCACAACAATGCTGTGGGGGCGGTAGTAATGCTGAAATCAACCGCGCGGATAGGGCGTCAGTTTCAGGATCTTTCTGTCAATGACGATACCGAATTCGATCATATCGTTGCCGTCAGCGCACCGATGTGCCATGTTCTGGAACAGGCGCGCAAGCTGGCGATGTTTGATGCGCCGCTGCTGATCGTCGGCGCCACTGGCACCGGCAAAGATATTCTGGCGCTCGCCTGCCACCTAGGCAGCCCACGTGGTAAACAGCCATTTCTGGCGTTGAGGCGTTGAGTTAAACTGCGCTGCATTGCCGGATCATGTGATGGAAAGTGAACTTTTCGGCCATGCGCTGGGCGCTTATCCTAACGCATTGGAAGGTAATAAGGGCTTTTTCGAGCAAGCCAGCGGGGGGGGCGTTGCTACTGGATGAAATCGGTGAGATGTCGCTGCGCATGCAAACCAAGTTACTGCGCTTTCTCAATGACGGCACTTTCCGCCGAGTGGGTGAGGAGTATGAAGTACATGTCGATATACGGGTAATCTGTGCGACTCAGAAGAATATGACTGAACTGGTGCAGCGCAACGAGTTCCGTGAAGATCTCTATTATCGCATCAACGTACTCAACATTACCATTCCGCCGATGCGCGCGCGTCCGCAAGACATCATGCCGTTGACCGAATTGTTTGTAGCACGTTTCGCCGATGAGCAAGTCGTGGCGCTGCCTAGGTTGGCCAACGATCTAGGTAGTTTCCTCCGTCAATACGCCTGGCCGGGCAACGTGAGGCAATTGAAAAACGCCATCTATCGTGCACTGACTCAGGCTGAGGGCTACGAACTGCTTCCGCAGGATATTGTGCTGCCAAAGTTCAACGGGGATCTGCCACCTGGGGATGACGTCTTGGAAGGGTCATTGGACAATATCAGCAAGCGTTTTGAATGCTCGGTGCTGACACGGTTGTGCCGCACTTATCCCAGCACCCGCAAGCTGGTGAAGCGGTTGGGCATATCCCATACTGCCATCGACAAGTTGCGTGAGTGCGGGATAAGCAGCCGCAAGGCAGGCAAAGAGTAAAAAGATCCTGGCAATGCCTTTGGGTTTACCGCGGGGTGTTTTTATTTCAACGCCGCTAACGCTGCATCGTAATTCGGTTCGGTGATGATTTCATCCACAAGCTCGCTGTACAAAACGTTATCTTGGCTATCTAGCACCACCACGGCACGGTCGGCCAGGCCCGCCAACGGCCCATCAGCGATATCAACACCATAGCTATGTTTGAACGGCTGCGCCCCGCAGGGTGGACAGCGTAATCACGTTGTTCAGGCCCTCTGCGCCGCAGAAATGGGATTATGCGAACGGCAGATCAGAAGAAATGCACAGCACCACGGTATTGTCTATGTCGCTGGCCAACTGGTTAAATTTACGTACTGAACTCGCGCAAACGCCAGTGTCAACGCTAGGGAAAATGTTAAGGACTTTGCGTTTACCTACAAAGCTGCTCAGTTCTACGTCTGACAGGTCTTTGGCAACCAGCTAGAAGGCTTTGGCTTGTTTGCCCGGCTGTGGCATTTTGCCTGCCACGCTGAGCGGATTGCCTTGAAAATGTACGGTTTGAGTCATCGTTAGTTTCCTTCTTACAGGTGTGTACACCAAGGCCATGAACCCAGATGGCCCGTTGGCCGTCTATAACATTAGGTTCATTCCCTGGCGTCAGTTTATGTCAACCAGGTTGGATTGGATACGCAAAGTTTATCATTTCGCCTTGTCGGCAACCCGCCAACTGAGTTCTTCAGACAGATTGTATGCACAGGTTTTGTGTTTGATGACAGGACTATTAGACGAAGAAGAAGAATGAGAGCGACCTCATTATTTTCATTTTTCAATCTACACTGAATGTCATCAGGCTATCGTCCTCTTTCCTCTCGCTGCCACGCGCAGGGTCCTACACACCATGTGTTGGCTAATGGCAAGCGTCGTTGTAACCTTGCGAATAGCCACATTTATATTAATGTTATCATCAACCTAATCAGGAGACGTTATTATCCAGGGACAAGTGTATATGATTTATTCAACAACGCCCATGCAGGAACATTTACTGCTAGATATCGCATATTTGATAAAAACACGCAGTGAAATAGGAAGAGCACCAGGCAGGAAGCCAGGGTAGTTTGGTTTCTCGGAGCATTAAGCGCTGGGGTAAACCTTTTCTTTAAACTCGCACAGATCTTCGATAACGCAGGAACTACAGCGGGGCCTTCTCGCAACGCAGGTGTAGCGCCCATGCAGGATCAGCCAGTGGTGGCAGTCGACCTTGAACTCGGCAGGAACCACCTTCAGCAACTTTTCCTCGACCAGATCGACGTTTTTTCCCGGTGCGAAATGCGTGCGGTTGCAGACGCGGAAGATATGGGTATCTACGGCAATAGTTGGCCAGCCAAAGGCGGTGTTCAGCACCACATTGGCAGTTTTACGGCCTACGCCTGGCAGCGCCTCCAACGCGGCGAGGTCTTCGGGGACTTCACCGCCGTGCAGTTCCAGCAACCTGCGGCAGGTTCTAATCACATTTTCAGCCTTGCTGTTGAACAGGCCTATGGTCTTGATGTACGCCTTGACGCCATCGATACCTAGCGCCAGCAGGGCGGCCGGCGTATTGGCGACTGGATACAGCTTCGCCGTCGCCTTATTGACGCTGACATCAGTAGCCTGCGCAGAAAGCAGCACCGAAATCAGCAACTCAAACGGCGTGGTATACACCAGCTCAGTGGTCGGATGCGGGTTGTTGTCGTGCAGCCGGGTAAAAATTTCTAGTCGCTTGAATTTATTCATCGGACTTTATCTGTGCATTCTACTGCCAACATTGCGACGGGAATGCTGGCCTGAGCCTTACGCACCTTCATCTTCTCGTCTATCAGGTACTTCAGCGCCAGCAGCAGACCCAGGCCAATAAAGGCCCCTGGCGACAGCATTGCTAGCAGAAATGGGCTATCAAAATGCACCACCTCAATACGCATCAACTTGGCCCAACTGCCCAGCAGCATATCGGCACCATCAAACAGCGTGCCTTTGCTTAGCAGCTCGCGCATCGCGCCTAGCGTCACCATTACGCTAGTCGCACCGATACCGATGGCCATACCATCTAGTGCCGACAGGCCAATAGACTTCTTAGCTGCTACTGCCTCAGCGCGGCCAACCACGATGCAGTTGGTGACGATCAGCGGAATAAAGATCCCCAAAGACTGGTAAAGGCCAAAGGTGTAGGCGTTGATCAGCATTTGCACGATACTGACAACCGCCGCGATAATCATTACATAAATCGGGATGCGTACTTCACTTGGCACCCAGCGGCGTACCGCAGAAATGGAGGCGTTGGTCAGCGTCAGTACTAAAGTGGTTGCCAGGCCCAGCCCAAGGGCGTTGGTGACCGTGGAGGTCACCGCCAACAGTGGGCACATTCCCAGCAGTTGCACCAGCGCTGAATTATTCTTCCATAACCCCTGAACAATCAGATCTTTTGCTTCACTCATTTGTTGGTTCCACATACCGATAAGCTACCCAGTTTAGGTGGCAACGTTTCCATATACAATGCCGTGCGCCGCACAGCATTCACCACGGCACGTGGGGTGATGGTCGCACCGGTGAATTGATCGAACACGCCGCCATCCTTCTTTACAGCCCAGTGTTTATCACCTGAGCTTTCGAGCTTCTTGCCGCTAAAGAAGGCGATCCAATTCGATATGCGCAGTTCAATTTTGTCGCCTAAGCCTGGCGTTTCGTGATGCTCGATCACCCGGGTGCCAAGCACGGTGCCGTTGAAGTCAGCACCGACCAGCAGTTGAATAGCACCAGAGTAACCGTCCGGCGCAATGGTCTCCAGCGCCGCGGCGCTTGGCTGACCATTTTTTCGCGCCAGATACAGGTGATGTGGGCCGCTGTTGCCCAATATCGGATCGCTGACCAGAAAGCACTCCGCTTGCATATTATTGTCGTAATTCTCCGGCGGCACGACCTGATCGAGCAATGCTTTTTGCTGCTGTGCCGCCTGATGCGCGATGGTTTTTTGCGTCAGGCTGTTAACTACAGCAGTCAAACCCGTGGTGACCGCAGCGAAAACCGCCAGCGTGGTGCCATGTTTCTTCATTGATTTTAGCATCATGGCTCCTTAGCGATGACCGTAAACGCGCGGCTGCGTGTAATGGTCGATTAGAGGTACGGTGATATTAGCCAACAACACGGCGAAGGCAACGCCATCCGGGTAGCCGCCATAAACGCGGATCAGCCATACCAGCACACCAATCAGCGCGCCGTAAATTAGGCGCCCCCTCGGCGTGGTTGAGGCGCTGACCGGATCTGTGGCGATAAAAAATGCGCCGAGCATGCTGGCACCGGAGAACAGATGAATCAGCGGCGATGCCTGGTGGGCCGCATCGCATCCCCAAGCTATCCCAGAGCAGATGCCAAGCGCTGCCAGCATGCTGACCGGGATCTGCCAGTGGATCAGCTTACAGGTGAGCATGAACAGGCCGCCGACGAGAAAACCGAGGTTGACCCACTGCCAGCCAATGCCCGCCAGCACACCACTAAACAGCGGCTGCTGTAACACCTGTTCAACGCTGTAGCCGCTGCGTAAACCGGTTTTGAAAGCATCCAGTGGCGTGGCTTGGCTGACGCCGTCATAAGCCATCTGCAACGCGTGGATGTCAGACCCCTGAGCACTATGCCCACTAAAAATGATCAGCCAGGTATCTTGGAATGACAGTGTCGTGGCGCGTAGTTCGTGCGGCGATAACCAACTGGTCATCTGTACTGGGAAGGAGATCAGTAGCACCACATAGCCGACCATCGCCGGGTTGAACGGGTTCTGCCCCAAGCCCCCGTATAATTGTTTGGCGATCACGATGGCACAAAAGGTGCCGATGACGATCATCCACCATGGGGCTAACTGGGGCAAGCTGATGCCGAGCAGCAGGGCAGTCAGTAGCGAGGAGTTGTCCGCCAACCGACGGCACACCGGTAGTTTGCGCAAAGTTAGAATGGCCGCTTCCGCCAGCAGTGCGACTATCATCGCCAACGCGGTTTGAATGAATGTGCCGTAACCAAACAAGCCTACCTGCGCCGCGATACCAGGAATACATGCCAGCATCACCCAAAGCATGATGCGGTGGGTGTTTTGCGGGTTATGGGCGAAGGGTGAACTGGCAATGTGTAAGCCTCTGGCGGCTGTAGATGATACCGGCCTGAACTTCATAGAGTAACGACACCTTTTGCCAAACTTGTGGCAGTTCTATCGCCCTGCACGACAAGGCGCTGTGAAAATTTATCGCTGGATATTCTACCAGATTCATTGCCAGGTTAATACGCTTTAATCGGGTTACTCTTCATTGGTTTCATAAGGCGAGACTTCCCGTGCTGCTTTCTTGGGTTTAGCACGGGCGATGGCTGCTGCTACCGCTGCCTTGCGTGGATCTGCTTCAACCACAGCAGGTGCTGCTGGGTTTGGCACAGGGAGGGGGGCCAGCACCGCTTCTTTTTTAGCTTTCACGCGTGCCAGTGCAGCATCCACCGCCGCTTTGCGCGGATCTTCGCTTGTACTGGCCTGGGTTTCCTGCTGGGCGCGGCATTCGCGCGCCTGTGCCTTGCGTGCTTCACGGGCAGCGGTGATCTCGCTGTTATCTAGCTGCTGGCCATGAACCGTCGTGGCTGTTGCCTCAGCGTTTTTGCTACGCACCCGTGCCAGTGCGGCTTGCACTTTATTCTGATCGTCATTGGTCAGTTTTATGGCCGCTTTCTGGTAACGCTGTTCACGTGCTAGCTTCTCACGTTCTAAACGCGCTAGCTTGGCTGCATAACGTGCTTTGGCTTCGGCGGTACGGGCCGCTGCCTGATCGATGGCCTTAATCTCGGCCTTTTCTTGCCGGTAGTACTGCACCAGTGGAATATTACTGGGGCATACGAACGCACAGGCACCACACTCGATGCAGTCGGACAGATTATGGTTACGCGCTTTGTCATGCTCCTTGCCACGGCTGAACCAGTAAAGTTGCTGCGGTAACAAACCCGCAGGGCAGGCATCCACGCACAACCCGCAACGGATGCATGCCTGTTCAGGCACTTGCGGCGACATTTCATTGAGCGACGGGGCCAGAATGCAATTGCTGATTTTAACAATAGGTATGCTGAGAGCGGGAAGGGTAAAACCCATCAACGGCCCCCCCATAACTACCATCGGCTGCGCCTGCGGTTGGAAACCGGCATAGTCTAATAGATGCTGTACCGGCGTACCTATGCGCGCCAACAGGTTACCTGGCTTACTGAGCGCCTCGCCGGTCAGGGTGACCACGCGTTCAATCAATGGTTCACCGTTGACTATTGCGCGTTTAATCGCGAAGGCAGTACCAACGTTCTGCATCAACACACCGATGGCAGAGGAGTGCTTGCCGTGCGGTACTTCTTTGCCAGTGAGGATTTTGGTCAGTTGCTTGGCCCCACCGGAAGGGTACTTGGTCGGGATCACCTGCAGCGCAATACCTGGTTGACCATGCAGTGCTTGCTTTAGCGCCGCAATGGCCTCTGGTTTGTTATCTTCGATACCGATGAAGGTGACTTTCGGTTGCAGCACATGGCGCAGGATCTGCGTACCCTCAATGATTTGATCGGCATGCTCTTGCATTAGACGATCATCTGCGGTGATATAAGGCTCACACTCGGCGGCATTAAGGATCAGCGTCTCCACGCTGCTGATGCCGCTTTGCAATTTGCTGGAGGTGGGGAAGCCAGCACCACCCAGGCCGGCAATACCAGCATGATGGATGCGTTGAATCAGCTCTGCCGCTGACAGTTGGCGGTAATCCGCCACCGGATCGCGTTGACCCCAGCGGTCTTCGCCGTCAGCCTCAATGAACACGCACAGCTCTGCCAGCCCAGAGGGGTGGGCGGTGATATGCGGCTTTATGGCGTTGACGGTGCCGGAAGTCGGGGCGTGTAAAGGAACAACACGGCCTTGACCGACAGTCAGGGGTTGGCCTTTCAGCACCAGATCACCGAGGGTGATGCACAGCTCGCCCTCCGGCCCCAAATGTTGCTGTAGCGGGATCACAAAGGTCTTTGGCAGGGGAGCGGCACGCAGTGGCACGCAGCAAGATTGCGCCTTCATTTCCGGCGGATGTATTCCACCGTCAAAATCCCATATCCGGTCATTTTTAAACGCGTCGAACAGCTTAAACATGTCGCTCCACATGAATTACTTGCACTGGGATGGTCTTCATATCCCACTTCCAGTTAGCGGGATTGGTAGCGATCGGTCTCATTTCAATACAGTCAGTAGGGCAGGGGGCAACGCACAGATCGCAACCGGTACAGATGTCTGCAATCACCGTGTGCATGGTACGGGTAGCACCCACAATAGCATCTACCGGGCAGGCTTGAATGCACTTGGTACAGCCGATACAGTTGGCTTCGTCGATATAGGCGACTTGTCGTACCGGTTCGGCGTCAATTTCGCTGCCTAATGGCTGTGGCTCTACGTTGAGCAACTCAGCCAGTTTTAGCATCACAACCTCGCCGCCAGGAGCGCACTTGTTGATCATCTCACCATTGGCCACCGCCTCGGCATAGGGACGGCAACCGGGGTATCCGCACTGTCCGCATTGGCTTTGCGGCAGAATATCATCGATCTGTTCGGCTACCGGATCTTCTGCTACCTCAAAGCGCCGTGCGGCATAGCCCAGCGCCAGACCGAACAGAAACCCGAGCGCACTGAGCACCGCAATAGCAACCCACAATGCGCTCATTAGCCTTTCACCAGCCCGGTAAAGCCCATAAAGGCCAGCGACATCAACCCGGCAGTGATCAGGGATATCGCGGAACCACGAAACGGTGCTGGCACATCGGCAATAGCCAGGTGTTCGCGGATAGCAGCAAACAGCACCATCACCAGAGAAAATCCAGCGGCAGCGCTGAAGCCATACACCGCAGAATGTAGGAAGTTATAGCCCAGATTGACGTTAAGCAGTGCTACGCCGAGCACCGCGCAGTTGGTGGTGATCAGCGGCAGGAAGATGCCCAGCAGGCGATACAATGCTGGACTGGTTTTACGCACCACCATCTCGGTAAATTGCACCACCACTGCGATCACCAGAATGAACGACAGCGTGCGCAGATACACAAGATCTAGCGGAACCAAGATAAAGGTATTGATCAGCCAAGCGCTGACAGATGCCAACGTCATAACAAAGGTGGTGGCCATCCCCATGCCGATGGCGCTTTCCAGCTTCTTGGATACGCCGAGGAAGGGACACAGGCCAAGAAACTTAACCAAGACGAAGTTGTTCACCAGTACGGTACCGACAAAAAGGAACATGTATTCAGTCATTACGATACCTAAAAAAATAAAGCCGCCTATTATCGGGAATCTGCGGCGCAACGACAACCTTCTATAGCAATTTTAGGGCGATTTTGGGTTTATTCTAGCCAAAATTTGCACAATAATCCGCTGGGTCGCTTCCCTGAGCTAAATGAACAGACCCTATAAAGCAGCTCTACCCGGTGCTATTGATGAGGAAAATATCGCTATTATTTCGCCTACCCACTAAGGATGCATGGAAAATGTTACCACGTGCTAAGCGCCCCTAAGTGGGATAGGCTCTAAATACCTGTTACGTTACCTTATATTATTAGGGGCAGTTGGGGATAAGGCTCCTAAAGGCATAATGGCCTTTTTAAAACGTTTAATGCAAGGGAATCCGCTTCATGTCTTGGTTGCAGCGGCGTTGTTGAATAAATCAAACTTTTTGCCGGGACGAGGATCAGATCACTCTCCTTCTGTCAACATAGCGACATTCCGTGGCCCAGCAAAAGTTCAACATCACCAACTGGAAGGCTTACAACAACGCCCTTATCACTCGGGATTCACTCACTTGCTGTGGGGATGAAATGGCACTTCACGCCTGGTACTGCGAGGCAAAACCTTCTCTGCGTGGTCGCCCACCACATTATTCCGATATGGCAATCACCAGCGTATTGATGCTGAAACGGATTTTCGGCCTGACACTTCGCGCCCTCCAGGGCTTTGTCGACTCCATTGTCACACTGATCAAAGTGCCGTTGAACTGCCCGGACGACACCTGCATCAGTAAGCGGGCAAAGTCCGGCCATGTCCCGTTTAAAACCCCAACGCTGGGTGAAATTGCGCACCTCGTTATCGACTCTAGCGGGCTCAACATGTTGGGTGAAGGCGAGTGGATGGCAAAAAAACACGGTCAGGAAAAACGGCGGATCTGGCGAAAACTGCATTTGGCCGTAGATACAGCAACACATGAGGTCATCTGTGCTGACCTTTCCTTGAGCAATGTCACCGATATAGAAGCCTTCCCAGGTCTCATCCGTCAGAGGGACCGTAAAATCAAAGTCGCCTCGGCAGATCGGGCTTAGGATACGCGAGTGTGTGATGATGAGTTAAGGGGCAAGAAGCTCAAGGCGTTAATACCGCCCAGCAGCGGAGCCCGTTATTGGTCGGCAGACTATGCAGAGCGAAATTAAGCGGTGGTGCACCAGCGCGTTACCGGAGACAACACACGGTGGAAAAGTATCACAGGCTACCACCGACGTTCGATAGCGGCAACAGCGAGGTAAAGAGTAAATCTGTGCATTAAACAAGATGCCGCTTGCCGGTATGCCAGAAAGTGTACGCCTTGCCTGAAAGATGCCCATTCACGGGACTCTTTATTCCAAATCCGATTTATTCAACAAAGCCCCAAAAAATATAGAGCCTCAAGATATTAGTCTTCTGTCAGCATATGAAAAAGCCGCCTCGCTAGCAGAAGGCCCCTGGAGAAACTATCTTTAAGGCAAGGGTTAATGTACAGTCCATGCGATCATGGCTGCAGCAATGTGTGCCTACTGGATAGGCGCTAAGTGCACACTTTTGCTCGGCTGGCCTTCATATTTTGTGACAGACATTACAAAATTTTTGACGATTACCACTTATCACCTCTTATCCGAACCAGCGATGAAACATCAGTTTGACGCAGTCAACGGTACGGCTAAAGAAGCCGCCTTCTTTCACCTCGTTCATCACTACTAGCGGGCATTGGTCGATGATTTTACCATCCAGTTGGAAGTTGATGTTGCCGACAACCTGGTTCTTCGCCGACGGAGCGTGAATTTCTGGGGTATTGAGCACGTAGCTGGCCTTCAGATCTTTCATGCGGCCACGTGGGATTGTCAGATAGACGTCTTTATCCACGCCCAGATCGACGCGATCGGCATTGCCAAACCACACGGGTTCAGAAGCGAACGCTTTGCCGACTTTTAATGGCGCGACGGTTTCGAAGAAACGAAAGCCCCAGGTCAGCAATTTCTTGCTTTCGGTTTCACGGCTTTTGTAGGTACGGCCACCCAGTACGGCGGAGATCAGACGCATCTGGCCTGCAGTGGCCGAAGCTACCAGGTTGTATCCCGCTGCATCGGTGTGGCCGGTTTTAATGCCATCAACGTTTAAGCTGGTATCCCACAGTAGACCGTTACGGTTCATCTGGCGTATATTATTGAAAGTAAACTCTTTTTCTTTATAAATTGCGTACTCGTCTGGTACATCGCGGATCAGTGCCTGGCCGATCAGCGCCATATCGCGTGCCGAACTGTACTGACTCTGCGCATCCAGGCCATGTACCGTCTGGAAGTGGGTATTCTGTAGGCTAAGCTTGTTAACGTAGGTATTCATCAGATTAACGAACGCATCCTGGCTACCCGCTACATAGTCGGCCATCGCCACGCAGGCATCGTTACCGGACTGTAGGTTAATACCACGGCTCAGCTTGGCGACTGATACGCGATCGCCTGGTATAAGGAACATCAGCGAAGAACCTTTGAACACAGGGTTGCCCGTCGCCCAAGCATCTTTACCCACAGTAACCAGATCTTCCTCGCCGATCTTGCCGACTTTCAGCGTGTGGCCAATAACGTAGCTGGTCATCATTTTGGTCAGGCTGGCTGGATCGCGGCGCGCATCGGCGTTCATCTCAGCCAGCACCTTGCCGGAATTGTAATCGATCAGTATGTATGCTGCCGCATCGATTTGCGGGACATCTGGGATCATGGTCTTTATATTAACGTCATCGGCATGCGCTACAGTAGCGGTGCTCATTGTGATAACGGTACTGAGTGCTATACGCTTGATGAAGCGAAAATAATTTACATGTTTCATGATCGTAACTACAACATCCGTGAGGGTAAAGATCACACTATAACATATAAGATCCCGGTAGGGATTATTCATCATTGGACTGTTAACGCCAAGCTGTAATGTCCCCTAAACAGACATTAAATTTATGTATGAATTGATACGAGCAGAGATCTGGTAAAAGGATGCTGCTCGTAGATATCATGTCCTAGATAAAATCAAGCGCTAGGTTGCTTGCTCAGGTTTAAACAATACGATGCAATCGGAGAAAAAGCGTTTTTTCTTGAGTGTTTGACTGCATAAGCCCATGATGCAGATAAAATTGTTTTGCCGCGTCAGACAGGGCATGAAACATGATGGCACGTACCCCGATATTCTCTGCCACGCGACAGATGCGTAATACTGCATCGTGAAGTAAATCAGTGCGAAGGCCCTTAACATGGTAACCCGCATAGACAGCTATTCTTGCCGGTATTATGACCGAGATGGGATAAGGCATGTTTCTTCTAAGGCTGCTTGGTGCAATAGCATGAGTCACACTACCCAGTAGCCAGTGAGTAAAAACCGACCACCTGTGAAGAATGTTCCCTGCATACCACAAACGTCCTTGCTGCACCGATGGATTGATTTTTCAATCCCCGGTGTTTAATCCATTCATCCAGTACTGTTTTCCCGGAGTGAAACTTTGAAAGAATGTATATCTTGTTGAGCGGTGTCGGTGCTGTTACTTTTCCCACTGCGGTTTTCTTGCCAGCAGTGCATCCAGTGCCGGATTAGCTGTGACTGGTGCATCCAGCATATCGATAAATTCTGCGTATTGTTCATCATTGAGATTAAATATCCGGCGATCAAGAAGCACGTTTTCAGCAGCCTGACAGGCCATCTCGAGGATAAAGTCAGTACGCGATTTATGTAGAATGTTGGCTGCTGTATCGATCAGTACTCGCTGAGCCTATTTTGCCTGAATATTGAGCTGAACATCAGATTTCATGATTTGCTCCTTCTTGTATAGCAATTGATATACATATCTTGCATCTGCTGTAAAGCAAACGCTCTACTCACCGAGAGGGAAATTTTCTGGGTAAGTGACAAATGAATAAAACTATCTGGCTTCGATAGGGGTAAGGACATTTCTGATTTGCAGTGAAGGAGGTGCTACTTCTGCTTTGCGCTGACCATTAATCACTGGACACATCTGGTTTAAAGACACTTTAGCTACAAGAAAATGTTTTAGCTAAGTAAGCGCTTATTAATCCTGTTCGGCCGTAGTTAATGCTAAAGGTCCACAATGATGAAAGAGTGTCGCTGTGCTTCGCTAGACAAGCGCTGTTGCAGTTGTACCGCCTGGCTGGATGCTGCGACTTTGCCCGGTACTCCAAACTGCTGGCTCAGGCGTTGCGCCCAACGCTGAGCGTGTTCGACGTTGCTCAACGCTCCGATCTGCACCCAATAATCACCCGTTGAGGCAGCGGCCACGGCAGTTTATGTGGAGCAATCACGCATGGTGCCAAGGTACACCGAAGAAACCACTGTGGCTGTTATTTTCTGGTACATTGTCGCTGATGTTCAGGCTACTGTTAGCGACCTGGTGCACCGCTGCACCATTGGTGAGTGGGGCTTATTTGCACTGGCGTACCCATGCTGCTGGCGCCGAGATCCGGACGCGCCGGTAGGGCATATCTTTGTTTCCCAACCGTGGTGCCGGGTCAGCTTAGGGTGCCGTCTGGCGCAACGCGAATAAAATCGACCTTGACCTTAGTGTTATTGGTCAGGTTCAGGCGATCGGCGGCGGCTTTCGAGAAGTCGATGATGCGGCCTTTGGTTTAAGGGTCGCGATCGTTGATGCGCACCACCAACTGACGGCTATTAGCCAGGTTGGTAATGCGCACGTAACTTGGGATTGATTGGTAGCCTCGGATGGGCTGCTGTCAGGGAACTGGGATCGAAGGCCAATACCGCGAAGATAAAGTCAGTGTGGCGTTCCGGCAGAAACTCCAACTGTGATTGAGTGCTGTGCAACCAGCCTTTGCCCACCAGTCCCCCGGAACAAATGGCGATTTTCGACTGAATAATATGATAGCCGGCACCGAGTGGATCGCTTTCTGGATCTAGCAGCATCATGACGCGATCACGCTGATAGCCGTGCATCAGGAAGAACCACAGCACCGGGATAAAGGCCGCCAGCAGCAGGGCGGCGATAGCGATCAGCTTCCAGTTCATGCCGGATAAGAACAGCACGAACAGGCCGGATGCGGCGATAAGGATTGAGGTGCCCAGATCCGGTTGTGCTGCGACCAGCAGGGCTGGGAAGAAAATCAGCACCAGCGCGATGCCGGTATTCTTCAGCGAAGGCGGGCAGACATCGCGGTTCATAAAGCGTGCGACCATCAGCGGCACGGCAATTTTAGCGATTTCTGATGGTTGGAAGAGCACGAAACCGAGATCCAGCCAGCGTTGCACGCCTTTACTGATCTAGCCGAAAGCATCTACCAGTATCAATAAAATCACATAGGTAATATATAGATAGGGGGCCCAGCTTTCATAGACTCGCGGCGGGATCTGCGCCATTACGCCCAGAACGATAAGCCCGATGACGATTTGACCGATCTTGCGCTCCATCATCCCAATGTCCTGGCCACTAGCGCTCAACATCACCAACGCGCTGTAAATCAGCAGAGTGAGAATGAGCAACAGGAACGTGGGATCGATGTGAATTTTGGCCCAGATCGAGCCTTTTTGTTGGCTTTCAGTCATGTTCTATCTTCCTAATCACCTTCTACACCAGGCGGCAGCGGAGCCTCATTGGGTAATTGTGTATTGTTGTCTCCCAGCAGGATATGATCGAGGATCTGATGAGTAATCGTCCCGATCCGCTGGGCCGGCACCGCCGTTTTCCAAAATGATAGCGACTGACACCGTAGGGTTGTTGTACGGTGCAAAGGCAGTCATCAGCTTATGGTCACGCAGATGTTCTGCCAGTTTATTAGCGTTGTAGGTTTCGTAGCCGAATACTTGTGCTGTACCCGATTTTGTCGCCGCGAGGTAAGGCGCATCTGCGCAGTAATGACGTGCCGTACCGTTCTGACGATTGGCAACACCATACATGCCGTATTTGGCAATTTCCCAGAAGCCGGAGTGAATATCCCCGATCTGCGGGCTATCTACCTGGCGGAATGGCACCAGCACACCGTTGACGCGGGTACTTTGTAGCAGATGTGGCGTTTTGACATTGCCATCGTTAATCAGAGTATTGAGCGCCTTGGACATTTGGATAGACGTAGCGGTCCAGTAGCCTTGGCCGATGCCGACTGGAATGGTATCACCCCGATACCACGGTTTTTTATAACGTTTGAGCTTCCACTCACGGGTCGGTATCAAGCTAGAGCACTATTCAGACAGGTCGATACCGGTATACTGGCCGTAACCGAACTTGGTTAACCAGGTCGATAGCCGATCCATACCCATATCATAGGCGACTTGATAGAAAAAGGTATCTGAGGATTCCTCCAGCGCTTTGGTGACGTTGAGGCGGAAGTGACCCCATTTTTTCCAGTCGCGGAAGCGTTTTTCCGAACCGGGAAACTGCCACCAACCGGGATCGAACACCACGGTATTTTTGGTTATCACCCCGGCACTGAGTGCCGAAACGGCAATGTAGGGTTTCACCGTTGATGCGGGGGGGTATAGCCCCTGAGTGGCACGATTGATCAGCGGGCGGTTTGGATCGTTCAGCAGCCCTTGATAATCTTTTTTGGAAATACCATCGACGAACAAGTTCGCATCGTAGCTGGGGTTGGAGACCATTGCCAAAATGCTGCCGGTATGCGGATTACTCACCACCACCGCAGCGCGGCTACCCACCAGTAGCTGCTCGATATAGCGTTGCAGGTTGAGATCTAACATCAAGTAAACGTCCTGGCCGACGGAAGGCGGCTGTTCGTGCAGTTGGCGGATCACCTTACCCCGGTTGTTGACTTCAACCTCATCTTAGCCGGTTTTGCCATGCAACCATGCAACGTTTTTTCATAATAGCGCTCGATGCCCAACTTGCCGATATCGCGGGTGGCGGCGTAATTGGCCAGTTTACCGTCCTGAATCCAGCCGTTCGATGTCACGATCGTTAATCTTCGATACGTAGCCAATGACATTGGTGAGGGTGGAACCATAAGGGTAGTAGCGGCGCTGGTAGCCTTTTACTTCCACACCGGGGAAACGGAACTGATTGACTGCAAAGCGGGCGACCTGTGCTTCATTTAGTGCGGTTTTCACGGGAATTGAGACAAAGCGGCGCGAGCGCTGACGCTCTTTTTCGAAATTGGTGATGTCATCATCGGTTAAATCGACCACCGGACGCAGAGCCTGCAGCGTGGCCTCCAGATTGTTGACCTTTTCCGGCATGAGCTGTAACTGATAAATGGTGCGGTTGAGCACCAGTGGGGTGCCGTTACGATCATAGATGATGCCACGGCTGGGGGCGATGGGCACCAACTTGATGCGGTTTTCATTAGAGCGGGTACGGTAATCCTCAAAGCGCACAATTTGCAGATGATACAGGTTGGTGATCAGGATGCCGCTCAGCACCAGAATGACCAAGAATGCCACCAAGTCGCGGCGTACAAACAGGACAGATTCAGCTGTATAGTCGCGAAAAGGGTTACGTTCTATTTTCATCCCGCTGCTTTTCACTCTGTCACGATTATCACCGATTATTCCCGGTGATAAGGATGATTTGTTGCAATACTCCAGGCACGGTAGAGGCTTTAAGCCACCAGAACGCGCACTAAAGGATGCGGTAATGTCAACGGCGAGAGCGACCAGCTCTGTTCTGCTGCGGCTTTGCACGCCGGAGCCAGCCCTTCTGGGCCGCCAATCAGTAGGCTGACGTTGCGGCCATCTTGCTTCCAGCGCTCAAGCTGCTGCGCCAGTTGCGGCGTTTCCCATGCTGTGCTGGGGATATCCAGCGTGACAACGCGATTGCCTTTACCCACTGCCGCCAGCATCTGTTCGCCTTCTTTTTTCAGAATACGTTTGATGTCAACGCTCTTGCCGCGCTTGCCGGCCGGGATTTTACTCAGCTCAAACGGCATATCCTTGGGAAAGCGATGCAGATAATCGATAAGGCTGGTTTGCACCCAGTCTGGCATTTTGGTGCCGACCGCCACCAGTTGCAGTTTCACCGCTTAGCTCCAGAGTTTTTCCAACTCGTAAAGGTGATGGCTCTCTTCCTGCATCACATGCACAATCACCTCACCCAGTAGGAAATTCCTGGCCTTTCATAACCATGCAGTGCTATGCCAGCAGCGCGGGATTGTTGCATCAGGTGGTCAGCGATTGACATCACGATGACGGGTAGTAGAGGTGCCGGTGTAGATAATGATGCAGTCGGTGATGCTGGATTTGCCCTGTACATTTAGAACAAGAATGTCTTGGCCTTTCAGGTCATCGATTTTATCGATGACGAAATCTTGGAGCGCTTTACTTTGCAAAGGTTTACATTATTTTTTATCTTATAAATCAATATTTTAAAATAAAAATGTCACTATTAATCAAAATTCGGTCATAATCATACGGCTATTTCTATCCATTCGCTACCTCATCAGTCCTGATATTTTTCCGTCATTGCTGCCAATTTGTGTCCAAGCAGTTTCTGTGCAAACTCTCCATCTCCAGAGATAGACTCGGTGTATAGTCTGGCTGAAAGGCTTCGTATTTCATGAAACGATGGAGGACTTCCGCTCCAGCTTAACAGTGTGAGTTCTCTTGACTTTGCAAACCACTTTGAAATGGTATTTTTACCTAAATACCTGCGCCAAATAGTAGATAACTGAAGGAACTCAATCCGGTTTGAGCGATCTGATCAATCACCAAACATCACAAACCCTCACAACCGGACTGAGTAATGCCGATCATAGCACCCATCCCACGACATGAACGACGTCAGATGGGCTTTGTTGAATAAATTGGATTTGGAATAAAGAGTCCCGTGAATGGGCATCTTTCAGGCAAGGCGTACACTTTGGCATACCGGCGAGCGGCATCTTGTTTAATGCACAGATCATCGCCTGCGCCTCTGCAACGTGCCCATCATAATCTCGCAGCGACAGGTGACCACCAAATAGCTGTTTTACTCTGTACCTCGCTGTTGCCGCTATCGAACGTCGGTGGTAGCCTGTGATACTTTTCCACCGTGTGTTGTCTCCGGTAACGCGCTGGTTCACCACCGCTTGATTTCGCTCTGCATAGTCTGCCGACCAATAACGGGCTCCGCTGCTGGGCGGTATTAACGCCTTGAGCTTCTTGCCCCTTAACTTATCATCACACACTCGCGTATCCTAAGCCCGATCCGCCGAGGCGACTTTGATTTTACGGTACCTCTGACGGATGAGACCTGGGAAGGCTTCGGTATCGGTGACATTGCTCAAAGAAAGGTCAGCACAGATGACCTCATGTGTTTCTGTATCTACGGCCAAATGCAGTTTTCGCCAGATCCGCCGTTTTTCCTGACCGTGTTTTTTTACCTTCCACTCGCCTTCACCCAACATGTTGAGCCCGCTAGAGTCGATAACGAGGTGCGCACTTTCACCCGGCGTTGGGGTTTTAAACGGGAAACGGGACATGGCCGGACTTTGCCCGCTTACTGATGCAGGTGTCGTCCGGGCAGTTCAACGGCACTTTGATCAGTGTGACAATGGAGTCGACGAAGCCCTGGAGGGCGCGAAGTGTCAGGCCGAAAATCCGTTTCAGCATCAATACGCTGGTGATTGCCATATCGGAATAATGTTGTCGGCGACCACGCAGAGAAGGTTTTGCCTCGCAGTACCAGGCGTGAAGTGCCGTTTCATCCCCCCAGCAAGTGAGTAAACCCCGAGTGATAAGGGCGTTGTTTTAAGCCTTCCAGTTGGTGATGTTGAACTTTTGCTGGGCCACGGAATGTCGCTATTTTGACAGAAGGAGAGTGATCTGATCCGCGTGCCTGCCAAAAGTTAGATTTATTCAACAACGCCCATCAATTAGCTAAGCGCCAAGCGCATCTCGTTGAACGCTTGTGGCCCACTGTTGAGCGCTTTTAGGCAATCGACCAGAACGATCTGCCGATCGATGCTGGCAAAATGTTGCTGATAGAAGTTTTTGACAATCGATTGGCAATAGTAATTAAAGCGTGCGCGCAGCATGCCGATGTAGGTGTGCCTGTCAGCCTGTGCCAACCTTGGTTCGCCGAGGGCGTCAACATTCGGCCACGGAAAGAATTGCAGCGCGGGTGTGCCTGCCAGATCACCCGGCAGCACGAAACGCCCCGGCTGAATAAAGTGCAGCCCTTAATGTTTGTAGCGCAGCAGGTAGTCGATGTAACTCTGGGCGATCGCCGCTAGCCTGTTCTAATCGGCGGGTGCCAGTGGGTCACAGCTTTTGCACAGATCCAACCAAGTTTTGGCCCACTGAGCGCGATTACCTTGCAGTAGCCCCACCATCTGGCGCGACCAGACTAGGTAATCCTGTTCGAGCATCTGCAAATCCAGCAGTCACTCACCGGGATAATCGATAATTTCCAGATATAACGTGGAGGTCTCTTTGAAGTGACGCAGCAGCGAACTGTTGGAACGGTAACGCAACGTCAGGCAGATCTCGCTGACGCCGCGTGTCGGGGTCGGCCAGATTTGCGGTGTACCGTATAACTGTGCCAACCCTTGATCATAGGTAAAGCGCTGGATGCACAGGTCACGCTGCGCAATGCGTTTGACACCCAGCAGGCGCCCCTCGCGCACTGGCGAGAATAACAGCAGGCGCGCCCCGTTCTATACGTGCAGCAATTGATTGACAAAATCAGTGATAAAAGCCGTTTTACCGCTACGGCTCAGGCCCGTTACTGCCAGACACAAATGACGATTCATTCCAGGTTTGACCAGTGAAGTTAACTCATTTTGCAGTCGTTTTATTGTTGCCCTTTGCATCACGCCCCTACATCTCGTTTAGCCCCTTGCGGAACAACAGTTCCAGCACCAACGCCAACATAACGCGGATCGGTTTACGGCCCACGGCCTTCAACAGCCAGTTAGCCGCACCCGCCGGACCGTAATTCAGTAACGCTATGAGCATAACTTTAGACAAGGCCTTCAACATTGCTCCCGATCTCGGTTTAAATCTACCCGCTTTGTCGACATTCAAGGCATAGTTTTTATTCATTGGCGATACCCTCCGGTATGTTGCGTAGCAGCATGTTTAAAGTTTGCCGAAGTGGCTTTGCACACTGAAGGTATCGGAGGTGACGTAGCGTTCAACCTGTCGCAGTTGCTGTTCGCCGCTGTCTAGCTGATACGCCAGTTGATCGAGCAATTGACGTGGCGATATAGTGCGCCAGACCGGCGCATACGCCTTTCACCTTGCCTTCTTCTGGCACACGATACAGTTTTTTACTACCCAGAATGTTGCTCATCATGATCTTCTCCAGTTCGGGTGTTCGGCATCAAGGATCTTTTCCAGCACCTGAATACGTTCACACATGCGTTTGGCATCTTCAGTCAACTGCAATAAAAGCTGCATATCCTGATGGCTCAGTTGAATGCCAGATTGCCGATGGCTGTAATGCAACCAAAGCTAAATCGGCAAGATAAACAACACAAAGAGTGTCAACGGAATGGCAAGTAATAATGCACTCATTTCTATTCCTTTTTAGGGTCTTTGGATGGCGGCCGCTTGCGCCATGACCGCTGCCGCCTTACTCGGAACGGTTCATTTTGGCTTTCAGCGCTGCCAGTTGCTCGCTGATGTCGTCATCGGCTTTCAGTTCGGCAAACGCGTGATCCAAAGCGTTCTTTTTACCGATACTGATGCTTTCAGCTTCCGCTTCCATGTGGTCGATCCGGCGTTCGAACTGCTCGAAACGCGCCAGGGTTTTATCCAGCTTGCCACTGTCGAGTTGACGGCGCACTTCGCGAGAAGAGGAGGCCGCCTAGTGGCGCAGCGTCAATGTGTGTTGGCGCGCCCGGGTTTCGGTTAGCTTGTTTTCCAGCTCGCCTATTTCGCTCTTCATACGTGCCAGCGTTTCCTCCACGATGGATAGCTCATACGTCAGCGTGGCGATCAGGTCAGCGACCCTTTGCTTTTCAATCAGTGCTGCGCGAGCCAAATCTTCTTTATCTTTGCGCAGCGCCAACTCGGCTTTGTGCTGCCAGTCGTTCAGTTGGTTTTCACCCTGCTCGATGCGACGTAGTAACTGTTTCTTCTGTGCCAGCGCGCGTGCCGAGGCGGAGCGTACTTCAACCAGTGTGTCTTCCATTTCCTGAATCATCAAGCGTACCAATTTCTGCGGATCCTCTGCTTTGTCCAGCAGGGTGTTGATATTGGCGTTCACGATGTCGGCAAAACGAGAAAAAATACCCATAATTCATATCCTCTTGGTTTTTAATGGCGTCTGAAACGCTGTGTAAAGTTCCATCAGAGATAATCAAAATCCATGCCAATATTTAATTTATTGAATTATAAATACTATTTACTTTTGACTCTTAATAATGCTAGTATAAATTATTTTTTCTCACCAAATATTGGCGAATTTCATCATGATCGAGCAGTTAGACAACCTACTGGGCGAGGCAAACGTCTTTATCGAAGTATTGGAGCAAGTCTCTCAACTCGCGAAACTGAAAAACCGGTGCTGGTGATCGGCGAACGTGGCACAGGCAAAGAGCTGATCGCCCACCGCCTGCACTATCTGTCAAACCGTTGGCAGGGCTCCTTTTATATCGATCAACTGTGCAGCGCTGAACGACAATCTACTGGACTCCGAGCTGTTCTGCCACGAAGCCGGTGCCTTTACCGGTTCGCAGAAACGTCATCTGGGGCGCTTTGAACGCGCCGATGGCGGCACGCTGTTTCTTGATGAGTTAGCTACCGCGCTGATGCCGGTGCAGGAAAAGCTGCTGCGGGTGATCGAATATGGTCAATTAGAGCGTGTCTGCGGTAGCCAGACACTACAGGTAGATGTCCGCCTGTTGTGTGCCACCAATGCCGATCTGCCCGCATTAGCAGCCGCGGGCAAATTCCGCGCTGACCTTCTGGATCGGTTGGCATTTGACGTGGTGCAGTTACCGCCGCTGCGTCAGCGTCATCAAGACACTATGCTGCTGGCCGAACACTTCGCCATCCACATATGCCGCGAGCTGTCGTTGCCGCTGTTCCCCGGTTTCACCAAAGGTGCCAGAGATACCCTGCTGGGTTATCACTGGCCAGGAAACGTGCGTGAGTTGAAAAACGTGGTGGAACGTTCGATATACCGTCACGGCACCAGTAGCAGCAAATTGGTTGATAAGATTGTCATCAATCCTTTTACCCATCGCGAACTGCCACAAGTAGGCTACTGCGATGCGCAGCCCTCTCTGCCGCTGGATTTAGAGGCTTGGCAAGATGGGCAGGAGAAATTGCTGATCGAAGCGGCACTGCACCAAGCAAAATTTAACCAGCGTAAGGCGGCACAACTGCTGGGACTAACCTATCACCAGTTGCGCGGCATGCTGAAAAAGCATGCGCTATTCTGACTTTAAGGAATTTGTTGCACCGATGGTTACCACGCTATACTTTGCCAAGTTTAATGGCACAGACTTACCTTTTATTATTTGAGCGTGCCAGCCGCTGCAAAGTGACGGTTTAATTAGGCGTGTGTAAAAAATTTTAATGATAAAAATTATAAAATTAACAATCGTTGATGCGACTATGAACGCATAAGGATGCTTTTCAAGATGCAAAAGATGACTAACTCGGTGCAGAACTATGCCTGGGGCAGCTATGATGCGCTAACTCAACTCTTCGGTATCACCAATACCAACCAACAACCCATGGCCGAGCTATGGATGGGGGCTCACCCTAAAAGCCCTTCCTATGTAGCGGACGGTAATGGTGGGCTGCGCTCACTGCGCGAACTGATCGATGAAAATCCGTCAAAGCAGTTGGGAGCCGACATCGCCAACCGTTTTGGCGAGTTGCCATTCCTGTTCAAGGTGCTGTGCGCCGATCAACCGCTGTCGATTCAAGTGCACCCCAGAAAAATCGCCGCCGAAGACGGCTACGCCAAAGAAAATGCCGTCGGCATTCCGTTGGATGCCGCAGAACGCAGCTTTAAAGATCCGAACCACAAGCCAGAACTGGTGTTCGCACTAACGCCATTCCTGGCAATGAATGGCTTTCGCACTCTGGACGATATCGTCTCTTTGCTGCAACCGATCGCCGACGCACACCAGGATATCCCTACCTTCTTGGATCATCAGGATATCGCACATTTGTCCAGCTTATTCGCTAGCCTGTTGGCAATCAGTGGTGAACAGAAATCGCGGGCGCTTGGCGTGTTAAAAGTTGCACTAAATAACCAACAGGGTGAACCCTGGGATACCCTACGCTTTATCGCTGGTTTTTACCCGCAAGACAGTGGTTTATTCTCACCCCTACTTCTGAACCTCGTGCAGCTTGAACCAGGTGAGGCGATGTTCCTGCATGCCGAAACGCCGCACGCTTACCTCAAAGGCGTAGCGCTGGAAGTGATGGCCAACTCGGATAACGTGCTGCGTGCTGGCCTGACGCCGAAGTTCATCGATATTCCTCAGTTGCTGGCTAACCTGCAATTCCGTCCACATCCTGCGTCTGCTTTATTGGTTCAACCTGAACAGCGGGGTAACGAACTGTTTTTCCCCATCCCGGTAGAGGATTTTGCCTTCTCGCTGCATGAGCTGACTGCTACGCCACAGGCATTTGTGCAAAACAGCTCAGCCATCGTATTTTGCGTTAACGGTGAGGCAGTGCTAGAAAAGCAAGGACAACAATGGGTATTAAAGCCGGGTAGATCCTGCTTTATCGGCGCGTTTGAATCGCCAGTCAACGCGAGCGGTAACGGGCGTATAGCTCGCGTTTACAACCAGCTACCGTGATTTCTTGGCATATTGTCGAGTTGCTCACACAATTAAACGTAGAGGGCGTTTTTATGTTGCGCCTATTTGCCTATTCATCTAAATACCTGCGCCTAATACCGCTCAACTTTCATTAAGCCAGGTTTATTGCCTGGTAACGGTGAGGCGGCTTTCATAAAATGACCCATATTTTTTAGCAATTGCCATCTCGTCCGGCAACGGTGATTGCGTGTAACTGTCTCATGTAAAGCCAACCACAGGAGCTCTATCCTGTTTACCCATGGAAAGTAAAATGGCTGATAAATAACAATAAAATTCGGGTTGCGCCGCAACCAGCTCAACGTTTCTTTACTCTTGTGAATGATGTAATTATCGACAATCAGCGTAATGGTTTTGGCACTTCGGTATGTGCTTCTCAGCTTGCGTAACAGGCTAATGAATAAACCCGAGTTTTTATGGTTTCCACTGACATAATCAACTCTTCCGGTTCCTGCATAAAGGGCACCCGCGAGGTAATGCTTTTCATTCTGTCCCGGTGTCGTGATGCGTTTTTGTTGACCCTTTTTCTGCCAGTCAGCACCTATTTTAGGGTTCATATCGATGTCTACCTCATCTTCGTAAAAGACGGGATGTTGCAGCCGCTCTACGCCACACAATACCGGCTCTCGGCAACCAGCGCCGAAGTGAGCCAGGATGTAACGTTGAGTTAAATAATTTATTAATTTCAATCGTTAACATCTCAGTATTCCACCGAGAGCGCAGATAGCCAAAGTCCTGTGGAGAACGCTGAATGAGCAAATCAAGCATCTTCAACATCGCCTCCGTGGGCCATTTTCGGGGGCGTCCACACGGTGTAATATCAACATGGCGATAAGGCGTCTGGCATAATTTTTATCTGGTGTTTTCTGGATAATTTTTTGCATCTGACGTCGTTCATATCGGGGGATTGGTGCTATGATCGGCATTACTCAGTCCGGTTGTGAAGGGTTGTGATGTTTGGCGATTGATCAGATCGCTCAAACCGGATTGAGTGCCTTCAGTGATATACTATTTGGCGCAGGTATTTAGGCGAGATAGAAAGGGTTTATAAAGGATGATCACAACGTATGAAAAAATCGTTAGTCATTGTTGCTGCTCGCGCAGCATGGACTGGAGCTTCCTGGTTCACTGGCAAACTGATCGAGCAACGTATGGACGAAGTGGTTAATAACACCAATCGTTAGTTACAGGATTTCCTGCCCAAGACTGGTGCTAAACTGAGCTATTAGCATGTTCAGCGTGGCATTTTTAGTTGCAAAATCCGCTATGTGCTGCGCTCTGCTGGTAGCGCGTCCACCGACGCCATAGCGCTGAAGCCCGGCTATGAAGTGGCCTTCCTTACAACCATTGAGAACGGCCCATTTCTATTTGCTCAGTTGAAAAAGTTCAACCTGCTGCCAAGCATGGCATCGGCGCATATCGAATTGGAGAACACCAAGGCGGTAAGGAACCTGTTTGATATCACCAAGGGGAAATCACCGTTCAACGCCACCTATCGTATCTCCTACAGCAGTGACACGTCTTCCGCCATCAACATCACCCCGTTGGAATACCCAATAGGTAACTCCTCGCTGGAATTCAGTGGCGGTAGGTACCCTAAATGCCGACGTATCGCGTGACATGACCGCCATTGTGCTTGATGCCAATAACGCTAGCGCCATTATTCAGCGCCCAAAATGGGTGTGGCCAGACCAAGAAAATCAGCGTTCATGGTGTTAGCCTCAAGTGTGCCAGTCATGCTAGCCAGTTCGATATAGACCTCAGCGATCAGACAATAACCATACAGCACTTCAAACTGGCCGTCGATGGCAAGGACACCGTAGCGTTAGACGGCTTTAACCTGGTGAGCAAATTTAGCGAGCAAGGCAACAACATTGGTGGGCAGATCGATTACACCCTGGACGCGCTGAAGATCCAGGGCAACGATTTCGGAACCGGTAAACTGACGTTAAAAATCGACAAGATTGAATATAAGTCTTTGAAATAATTTATTAATCACTATAATCAGCAGGCTCTGGATCTGTTGCAGCATGTCCAGGGCGTGGGGCCCGCCACTTATGAGCTGCAAACCACCGATATTCTGCTAAAAAACTTTCCGCTGCTTCTGAAGAACAATCCGACCATCAGCGTAGCGCCGCTAAGCTGTAAAAACAGCCAGGGCGAGAGCCGCTTCACGCTGGATCTTGCATTGACTGCTCCGTCGCAAGCCGGGTCGTTAGATCAACTGATCACCCGTTCGATTAAAAAATTGGACGCCCACCTGACTATTCCGCTCACCATGGCGGCCGAAACCACGACGCAGGCCGCGCGGTTACAGGGCTACATACGCAGAAGATGCACGTAAGCTCGCACAGCAGCAGGTGCAGGTGCTGGCGATAATGAGCCAGATGTTTAAACTTGCCACCCAGAAGGACAATGTGATCAGTAGCAGCTTAGACTATGCAGATAATCAGCTTGATTTCAACGGTAGCAAGATGTCGTTGCAAGAGTTCATGAGCATGTTTGGCTTACTCGCCCCTGCTAAATACAGCGATACAACGCAGGATGCCGTTCCGGCCCCAGCACCCTAAGTTCTCCTCAGGGGCCAGTACTACCCCCCCTGTTTTATCCCACCTATATTTATCCATTACGCTAAATACCTGCACCTGCGCCAAATAGTAGATCACTGAAGGAACTCAATCCAGTTTGAGCGATCTCATCAATCGCCAAACATCACAAACCCTGACAACTGGACTGAGTTAAGGGGCAAGAAGCTCAAGGTGTTAATACCGCCGAGAAGCGAGCCCGTTATTGGTCGGCAGTATGCAGAACGAAATCAAGCGGTGGCGAACCAGCGCGTTACCGGAGACAACACACGGTGGAAAAGTATCACAGGCTACCACCGACGTTCGATAGCGGCAACAGCGAGGTACAGAGTAAAACAGCTATTTGGTGGTCACCTGTCGCGGCGAGATTATGATGGGCAAGTTGCAGAGGCGCTGGCCATGATCTGTGCATTAAACAAGATGCCGCTCGCCGGTATGCCAGAAAGTGTACGCCTTGCCTGAAAGATGCAAATTCACGGGACTCTTTATTCCAAATCTGATTTATTCAATAAAGCCTGCAGGAACCGGAAGAGTTGATTATGTCAGTGTGACCCATAAAAAATCGGGTTTATTTATTAGCCTGTTACGCAAGCTGAGAAGCACATACCGAAGTGCCAAAACCATTACGCTTATTGTCGATAATTACATCATTCACAAGAGTAAAGAAACGTTGAGCTGGTTGCGGCGCAACCAGAATGTTATTGTTATTTATCAGCCATTTTACTTTCTATGGGTAAATAGGATAGAGCTCCTGTGGTTGGCTTTACATGAGACAGTCAAACGCAATCACCGTTTCCGGACGAGGTGGCAATTGCTAAAAAATATGGGTCATTTTATGAAAGCCGCCTCACCGTTCCCAGGCAATAAACCTGGCTTAACGAAAGTGGAGCGGTATTAGGCGCAGGTATTTAGCAGGAATAACCAGCTTCCTGTATATAAAGCGTATTCCACAGTACCACTGCGTTTGTCACCAGATCCAGCGCACCCAACTGATCTTCCTATCCCTCTCGGTAACGTTTTCTGATCTTCACCACACTGACCGTAGCAGATGGCTCTTGCCACGGCATGGCGACCTTCGCCCCGGTTCAACTGTTAGGATACGGCGGAACCTCCATTATTGCCTAAGCAAGTTCTGATGGTCGAGTGCTTCTCAATAGCAATCAAATGAGTTCTGACGTAAGTATCCGGTGAACTCGCATTGACGGAACAATTTTGAGCCGTATGCAAGCTTCCTGCATGCAGTCGTTGGTGGAATAATTGGTCAGGGTTGGGTTTACTGAATACGATAAACTCTCTCAGGGGAGAACATTACTGCGCAAACGCTCCTCGTAAGAATACATAAATAAGTCCAGTAAATCGCCCACCCCCCCTCTATGCCGTTATTGAACAGTCCCCACAAGCTTGCGGACAGATGTTTAGCCAAGTGCTTCACAGGAACAGCCTGATGTGTGCCGGTTATACTGCGTAACAGTGTTCCGGCGCTGGGAAAATACCGTCTTTAACTGCTGCAATATAACTTTTTATCGCACCTTGAATGTCTTCCT
This sequence comes from Serratia symbiotica (Periphyllus acericola), assembly GCF_964019515.1. NCBI lineage: Bacteria > Pseudomonadati > Pseudomonadota > Gammaproteobacteria > Enterobacterales > Yersiniaceae > Serratia > Serratia symbiotica. The sequence continues at coordinate 758,022 of NZ_OZ026452.1, read as the reverse complement.
GACCTTTCATAAAGTTCTTCACGAATTTAGGTACCCGGCCGGTCATGCTCAGACCGAGCATATCGTGCAGAACCAAAACCTGACCGTCAGTATCAGGACCAGCACCGATACCAATGACAGGTATTGTTACCGCCTCGCTCAATGCTTTGCCCAGGGATGGGGGTACGGCTTCAACCAGCAACATCGCGGCACCCGCTCCTTCAAATTTTTTCGCAGTTTCGATCAAAGCCTCCGCCTGTATCTGATCCCGTCCCTGTACGTTAAATCCGCCCAAAACGTTCACGGACTGAGGCGTCAACCCAATGTGTGGGCAAACAGGAATACCGTTACGCGTTAACTGACGCACCGTCTCACAGAGCCATGCTCCCCCTTCCAGCTTGACCATCTGAGCACCGGCCTGCATCAGTTGCGCCGAACTGTGCAGAGCCTGTTTGGGTGAAGAGCAGGTCATGAAAGAAAGATCGGCGATAATAAAGCTGCCGTTGTTCCCGCGTCTGACGCAGGCGGTGTGATAAACCATGTCAGCCAGCGTTACCGGAAGTGTGCTGTCATGCCCCTGCAGGATCATTCCCAGAGTATCGCCGATAAGCAGCATTTCAACACCTGCGGAGCTTAGTTCATGCGCAAAGATGGCATCGTAGCAGGTGAGCATCGTAATTTTCTCGCCGCGATGTTTAATATTTTTGAGGTGAGTGAGTGTAATTGATGGCATGGTGTTCTCATATAAACTGTTCAGTTAATAAATGTATGGAAGGTGCGATAATACCTGCTCTGGATCAGAAAGACAGTTGTCGCCCGTAAGGAATCATTTTTTCTGATCACTGAAGATATTTCTCTATATTCCAGAGGCCATCAAGGCACCGCAATGCAGATGCGCTGAAGCTCAGCAGCAGCACCGTTTGGATATGGACAGCGCGCGATAACCGGCGCGTACAAGGGAGTCCGTGAGGAGGGTGAGCACTGCCATAAATACCTTCGCCAAATAGTATATCACTGAAGGAACTCAATCCGGTTTGAGCGATCTGATCAATCGCCAAACATCACAACCCCTCACAACCGGACTGAATTATGCCGATCATAGCACCCATCCCCCGAAATGAACGACGTCAGATGCAAAAAATTATCCAGAAAACACCAGATAAAAATTATGCCAGACGCCTTATCGCCATGTTGATGTTACACCGTGGCTACAACGCTGACTTACCTAGGTAAAACCTTATGTGCCGCCCGTTCATGGCCCACGGAGGCGATGTTAAAGATGCTTGATTTGCTCGCTCAGCGTTCTCCACAGGACTTTGGCTATCTGCGCTCTCTGTGGAGTGCTGAGATGTTAACGATTGAAATTAATAAATTATTTAACTCGACGTTACATCCTGGCTCACTTCGGCGCTGGTTGCCGAGAGCCGGTATTGTGTGGCGTAGAGCCGGGCTTTGTTGAATAAATCGGATTTGTAATAAAGAGTCCCGTGAATGGGCATCTTTCAGGCAAGGCGTACACTTTCTGTCATACCGGCGAGCGTCATCTTATTTAATGCACAGATCATGGCCAGCGCCTCTGCAACTTGCCCATCATAATCTCGCAGCGACAGGTGACCACCAAATAGCTATTTTACTCTGTACCTCGCTGTTGCCGCTATCGAACGTCGGTGGTAGCTTGTGATACTTTTCCACCGTGTGTTGTCTCCGGTAACGCGCTGTTTCGCCACCGCTTAATTTCGCTCTGCATAGTCTGCCGACCAATAACAGGCTCCGCTGCTGGGCGGTATTAACGCCTTGAGCTTCTTGCCCCTTAACTTATCATCACACACTCGCGTATCCTAAGCCCGATCCGCCGAGGCGACTTTGATTTTACGGTACCTCTGACGGATGAGACCTGGGAAGGCTTCGGTATCGGTGACATTGCTCAAAGAAAGGTCAGCACAGATGACCTCATGTGTTTCTGTATCTACGGCCAAATGCAGTTTTCGCCAGATACGCCGTTTTTCCTGACCGTGTTTTTTTACCTTCTACTCCCCTTCACCCAACACGTTGAGCCGGGTAGAGTCGATAACGAGGTGCGCCATTTCACCCAGCGTTGGGGTTTTAAACGGGACATGGCCGGACTTCGCCCGCTTACTGATGCAGGTGTCGTCCGGGTAGTTCAACGGCACTTTGATCAGTGTGATAATGGAATCGACGAAGCCCTGGATGGCGCGAAGTGTCAGGCCGAAAATCCGTTTCAGCATCAATACGCTGGTGATTGCCATATCGGAATAATGTGGTGGGCGACCACGCAGAGAAGGTTTTGCCTCGCAGTACCAGGCGTGAAGTGCCGTTTCATCCCCCCAGTAAGTGAGTGAGCCCCGAGTGATAAAGGCGTTGTTGTAAGCCTTCCAGTTGGTGATGTTGAACTTTTGCTGGGCCACGGAATGTCGCTATTTTGACAGAATGAGAGTGATCGGATCCTCATGCCGGCCAAAAAGTTCGATTTATTCAACAACGCCGGGGACCGCAAAATTTACCGTTTCATACTTCTGATATAGTCCCCTTTTTTCACAGTAATACTGGTTGTTTCAGATGAATTAATTGTTCCTGAAACGGTAATTCCAAATAGCAAAACGAGCCCGATCCGTGGCAACGGCCCGTTTATTGTTGCTGGGAATAGCGGGAGCATTCGAACATGAACTTACGGTTTCACCTTAGTTAATGATATTAAAACCGTAGACTCCAGCATCAACGAAGTAAGTTCCATTTGGCCGTAGGTGCTTATAAGACAATAAAGAAAGTTACGCGATAGCGCCAAATCAAGCGACCTGGCGGGCGAAATCGCGCGGACGGAAACCCAGCCCCGCCAGCACCGCAAAATAGGCCACCACCCCGGCAACCACAACTACGGCCAAACGCAATAGACGCTCCAGCATATTGCCCTGATCCCAACACGGCATAAGCAACATCACGCTCATCAACACCCCCGCCATAACCAGCACGGCAATTCCCAGTTTACTGATAAAAACCGCCCAACCCGGCTGCGGCTGAAAAATTTTCTGCTGGCGTAGTTGCCAATATAGAAGCGCAGCGTTCAAACAAGCCGCCAAACCTATCGATAACGCCAATCCGGCGTGCTTGAGTGAACTGAGAAACGTCAGGTTCATCACCTGAGTCATAATCAGCGTAATGATGGCAATTTTAACCGGCGTTTTGATGTCCTGACGCGAGTAGAAGCCCGGTGCCAACACTTTCACTAAGATCAACCCCATCAACCCCACCGAGTAAGCCACCAGCGCGCGCTGAGTCATCGCCGCATCAAAGGCGCTGAATTTGCCGTACTGAAACAGCGCAACGGTCAGCGGTTTAGCCAGAATGCCCAGCGCGATAGCACTCGGCAACGCCAGCAGAAAGCACAGACGCAATCCCCAGTCCATCAGCTGTGAGTATTCATCCTGATTACCACTGGAGAAACTTTTTGCTAGCGACGGTAGCAGGATAGTCCCCAATGCCACCCCCAACACACCGGAAGGAAACTCCATCAGGCGGTCAGCATAATACATCCAGGATACCGAGCCGGACACCAGAAACGAGGCGAAGATAGTGTTGATGATCAATGAGATCTGGCTTACCGACACTCCGAGGATCGCAGGCCCCATCTGGCGCATTACGCGCCATACCCCCGCCTCACGCAATGTGAGGCGCGGCAGCACCAGCATGCCTAGCTTGCGCAGATGCGGCAACTGATAGCCCAGTTGCGATACACCACCCACCACCACCGCCCAGGCCAGCGCCAACACCGGTGGGTGGAAGTAAGGAGCGGCAAACAGCGCAAACCCAATCATACTGACATTAAGCAGCGTCGGCGCAAAGGCCGGGATCGAGAAGCGGTTCCAGGTATTGAGGATTGCACCTACCAGCGAAGCGAGCGAAATCAGCAAGATATAAGGAAAAGTGATGCGCAGTAGTGCTGAAGTCAAGGCGAACTTGTCCGGTGTATCGACAAAACCTGGCGCGGTGATGTAGATCACCCAGGGTGCAGCCAACATGCTCAATACCGTCACTAGCGCCAATACCAGCGTCAACATGCCGGATACATAGGCAATGAAGGTGCGCGTCGCCTGTTCACCCTGCTGACTTTTATATTCGGCCAAGATCGGCACAAACGATTGGGAGAACGCCCCTTCAGCAAAAATGCGGCGCAGCATGTTAGGAAGCTTGAACGCCACAAAAAAGGCGTCCGTTGCCATACCAGCACCAAAAACGCGCGCTACGATAGCATCACGCGCAAAACCCAGCAGCCGTGAAAACATCGTCATAGTACTGACTGCGGCCAGTGATTTTAGTAGGTTCATGTCGTTTTCTGCTCTGTACAATAAATATCGACGCCTGCATCAGCAGGCGTGAATGAAACTACCAGGTAAGTTTACGTATCCGCAGCAGAATAGCTACCATCCCAGATGACGCTAGCGTGGCGGTAACCATTCTTTATAGGTTAGGTTAATGCGCCGTCAATATATGATCCTGCCACTGCCCGTCGATTAGCAGATAATCCTTGGCATACCCCTCAGGTTCAAACCCCAGGCGGTTGAGCAGTGCGCCGCTACGATGATTGTGCGGCATGTAGTTGACCATGATGCGATGCATGTGCTGATGGCGCTGCATATAACGGATGGCGGGTTGCAATGCCTCGTACATTAGCCCCTGCCCTTGCCATTTTTCACCCAATGAATAACCGAGGAAACAGGCATGAAACGCATCACGCAACACATTGCTAAAATTCGCTGCGTCTCTTACCTCATGTTCTTGCGCATCAAATATAAGGAGATAGTAGGCACTGCCTTGTTTTTGCATCTCGGTGATCATCTAGCCACACATGCCAACCGTATGGTAGCAGTGGCTGTTATCACGTACCGGCTCCCAAGGCTTGAGAAACAGGTGATTTTCAGCATAGTAATCCGCCAGGCGATAAGAATCTCGTTTATGCACTAAATACCTGCGCCTAATACCGCTCCACTTTCGTTAAGCCAGGTTTATTGCCTGGTAACGGTGAGGCGGCTTTCATAAAATGACCCATATTTTTTAGCAATTGCCATCTCGTCCGGCAACGGTGATTGCGTGTGACTGTCTCATATAAAGCCAACCATAGGAGCTCTATCCTGTTTACCCATGGAGAGTAAACTGGCTGATAAATGACAATAAAATTCGGGTTGCGCCGCAACCAGCTCAACGTTTCTTTACTCTTATGAATGATGTAATTATCGACAATCAGCGTAATGGTTTTGGCACTTCGGTATGTGCTTCTCAGCTTGCGTAACAGGCTAATGAATAAACCCGAGTTTTTATGGTTTCCACTGACATAATCAACTCTTCCGGTTCCTGCATAAAGGGCACCCGCGAGGTAATGCTTTTCATTCTGTCCCGGTGTCGTGATGCGTTTTTGTTGACCCTTTTTCTGCCAGTCAGCACCTATTTTAGGGTTCATATCGATGTCTACCTCATCTTCGTAAAAGACGGGATGTTGCAGCCGCTCTACGCCACACAATACCGGCTCTCGGCAACCAGCGCCGAAGTGAGCCAGGATGTAACGTTGAGTTAAATAATTTATTAATTTCAATCGTTAACATCTCAGTATTCCACCGAGAGCGCAGATAGCCAAAGTCCTATGGAGAACGCTGAACGAGCAAATCAAGCATCTTCAACATCGCCTCCGTGGGCCATTTTCGGGGGCGTCCAGGTGAAAGGCTTGCCAATCCTTCATAGCCGCCCAATGTGAACAAATTAACCCATCGTCCGACAGCGGCACATAAGGTTTTACCTAGGTAATTCAGCGTGTAGCCACGGTGTAACATCAACATGGCGATAAGGCGTCTGGCATAATTTTTATCTGGTGTTTTCTGGATAATTTTTTGTATCTGACGTCGTTCATGTCGGGGTATGGGTGCTATGTTCGGCATTACTCAGTCCGGTTGTGAGGGGTTGTGATGTTTGGCGATTGATCAGATCGCTCAAACCGGATTGAGTTCCTTCAGTGATCTACTATTTGGTGCAGGTATTTAGCCTATGGCTGAAGATATGCAATTACCATAGTTGCTGGAAAAGATGATATTGAACCTGCGCATGATGTGCGCACGTTCAACCTTGGTTAGAGAAGGCGTTGGCTCAGGTCATCGCCGAAAATGCCTCCCTTAAAAGCGCAATCATCAAGCAATTGCAGATCGTCAACGCTGCCAACGAGCGTGACCAGATCGATCTTGAGCAGGTGCGTATCCACCCTTATCGAGGTTCTCAACTCAGTACCAACACAATAATAGTCTCCTCAGCCTGCCTAATAGCGTACTGACATACTGGTGAGTGCGCCTTATCCCCCTAATCACTGCCCGATATTCATTTCTTCCATAACCAGTAAGACTTTATAATGATAATTTAATCAATTATATGTGGTATTTTTACTGGCAGTCGCTATGAAGCACAAATGAAGAAGATCCTGTTGGGCGCTGCTGCCCTGATGTTCGTCGGCCTATTGGCCGGTTGTAAGCAACTAACCCAATACACCCTCAATAAAGCCTAATCGCGCCCACTTAATCCTTATTTATCCTTATTTTGACGATAAGCTATCTGAAGATAGCATCATTTGACCGGTCTTTGATACGGTTTAAGAGCGGGTTTATAGTTTTTTTAAAACTCTGTGAGCCAGCAAGCTAATTTGAGGCGCAATGATCTCCAAGCTGTGGCAAGATCCGGCCAACTTTGTCAAAGGTTTCCTGATATTCTGCCTGTTCCTGGCTTTCTGCCACAATCCCGCCGCCTGCGGAGCAATAAATGCGCCCGTTTTCAGTGACCAGGGTCCGGATGGTGATATTGGTGTCCATGGTACAGCAGGCGCTCAGGTAGCCGATGCTGCCACAATAAGCGTTGCGGCGCTGTGGCTCTAACTCTTCAATGATGGCCATCGCCCGTACCTTGGGCGCGCCAGTGATTGAACCACCGGGGAAGCAAGCGCGCAGCAGTTCGCTAGCTGGCGTAGTGTTTGGCAGCGCCGCTGTGATGGTGCTCACCAGGTGATACACCGCCGGAAAGGGTTCAACCGCAAACAGCTCAGGCACGCGCATGCTGCCCGGTAATGCAACGTGGCCAATATCGTTACGCAGTAGATCGACGATCATTAGGTTTTCAGCGCGGTCTTTGGCGGAATTAGCCAGACGACGCGCTTGTTCAGCATCCTGTAGCGCATCGGCCAGTCGCGGCAAGGTGCCTTTGATAGGCCGGGTTTGGATCTGCTGCTGCTCCAACCACAGGAAACGCTCAGGAGAGACACTCAACACGCTGTTTTTCGGCAGGCGGATAAAAGCGGAAAACGGCGCACGGTTACTGGCACTCAGCAGTTGGAAAGCCTGCCACTCATCCCCATGATAGGTGGCAGAAAAACGCTGAGCTAGATTGATCTGGTAACAATCACCGCTGCGCAGATAATGTTGAATATGCTGGAATTTCTCACCGTACTGTTGCCGTGTCATATTGGCTTGCCAGCCGCTGGTCAGGGCGAAGGGGGGCGGAGTTGTTACCGGTTGTTGCTTGAGCCAGTGCCAGCGCTGTTCCACATCCTGATAGCTGAGTAATGTCAGCTTTTGTTGTTGGTGATCGGCGATCAGCGCCCAGTCATAAATGCCCACAGCCATATCTGGCAGCGCGATGTCTGCCACAGCATGCTGTGGCAGTTGCTCAATCCGTCGGCCAAGATCGTAGCCGAACAGCCCCAAAGCACCGCCCTGAAACGGCAGGCCAGCACGAAATTGTGGCTGCCACCGGTGGGTATCCAACTGTTGTTGCAGCAGGCTGAAGGGATCTTGTGATGATTGCCTGCTGCTCCCACCCTGGTGGATTTCAGTAAGCGCGCTGTGGGTGGTCAGCGTGGTTAGGGGGTCTGCCACCAAAATATCGAAACGATTGTGTGGATGTTCGGCGAATCCCGAATGCAGCAGCATCGCCCATGGTTGCCGGGCAAGCGGTGTGAAGTATTCCACCAGCGCGCTACGGGTATAGGGCAAGGACTTTATGTTTGGGGTGGAGATATTCATGAACTTTAATCAACCTGGTTGTCGTTGCTGGCTATTCTGCCATAGTCAGTCGCTGCGCGCATGCCTGGTTGCGTGTGGCCCGCCTAAATAACCCGCAATTGGGTTCTACCGCTTTAAGGCGTATATGTATACTTTAAAGCTATTTGACTGGAGATAAACACATGCTTGCAGGTATCCTATCACTGAGCCATTCAGAACAGCAGGAAGCGGTGGAGCGCATCCATCAATTGATGGCGCAAGGCATGTGTAGCGGTGAAGCTATCGCCTACGTCGCGCAGGAAATCCGCCAAAAACACCAAAGTGAACAGGTCACGTTATTGTTCGATGATGAAGATTCCCAAAGCCACTGGTAAGGCCTAATTATGCTCGCGGGTTTGGCGGCAGGTTCGCTTAAGAGCAAATAACATTACGATGTCACTGGAAAAAACCGCCTGAGGCGGTTAATGAGAAGGTTCCCACTAGCCTGTGAGCAGTACGCTGGCAGGGTGTTTCTTTTATGTAGCAGGCTATCATGCAAAACGTCACGCTTATTGGTTTCGATCTCGGCAAATATTCTTTTCACATTCATTGTCAGGATAAATCAGGCAAGGCATTACTGCGCAAAAAGCTTACTCGTACCAAACATATTGAGTTTCTGACTGGATGTACATCGGCCACCGTCGTAGTGGAAGCTTGCGCCGGTGCTCATTTTATCGCTTGTCGTAGGGCATAAAGCGAAGCTGATTTCTTCGCAATTTGTCCGCACCTTTGTAAAGAGCAACAAGAACGATTTTAATCAAAATCAGTGTTGCAAAAATGGTGGCAACCCCTGAGGTATCCCCAGAAAAAGTGACTGGCAAAGAGATTTATGATCTTATTGATTATACAACTAATTCAACGAGATATCACTATGCCTGCACGTTTACTATGCCAAAAATTTTTTAAGAATATACTTGCATCTCTGCACGGCGTTGTTGAATAAATCGAAATTTTGGCCAGGACGAGGATGAGATCACTCTCCTTCTGTCAAAATAGCGACATTCCGTGGCCCAGAAAAAGTTCAACATCACTAACTGGAAGGCTTACAACAACGCCCTTATCACTCGGGGTTTACTCACTTGCTGGGGGGATGAAACGGTACTTCACGCCTGGTACTGCGAGGCAAAACCTTCTCTGCGTGGTCTCCCACCACATTATTCCGATATGGCAATCACCAGCGTATTGATGCTGAAACGGATTTTCGGCCTGACACTTCGCGCCCTCCAGGGTTTCGTCGACTCCATTGTCACACTGATTAAAGTGCCGTTGAACTGCCCGGACGACACCTGCATCAGTAAGTGGGCGAAGTCCGGCCATGTCCCGTTTAAAACCCCAACGCCGGGTGAAATTGCGCACCTCGTTATCAACTCTAGCGGGCTCAACGTGTTGGGTGAAGGGGAGTGGAAGGTAAAAAAATACGGTCAGGAAAAACGGCGGATCTGGCGAAAACTGCATTTGGCCGTAGATACAGAAACACATGAGGTCATCTGTGCTGACCTTTCCTTGAGCAATGTCACCGATACCGAAGCCTTCCCAGGTCTCATCCGTCAGAGGTACCGTAAAATCAAAGTCGCCTCGGCGGATCGGGCTTAGGATACGCGAGTGTGTGATGATAAGTTAAGGGGCAAGAAGCTCAAGGCGTTAATACCGCCCAGCAGCGGAGCCTGTTATTGGTCGGCAGACTATGCAGAGCGAAATTAAGCGGTGGCGAAACAGCGCGTTACCGGAGACAACACACGGTGGAAAAGTATCACAAGCTACCACCGACGTTCGATAGCGGCAACAGCGAGGTACAGAGTAAAATAGCTATTTGGTGGTCACCTGTCGCTGCGAGATTATGATGGGCAAGTTGCAGAGGCGCTGGCCATGATCTGTGCATTAAATAAGATGACGCTCGCCGGTATGACAGAAAGTGTACGCCTTGCCTGAAAGATGCCCATTCACGGGACTCTTTTATTCCAAATCTGAGGTTTTCACCCCGGTGACGGCCAGGTTCAGGTTGTCGGTCGCTGGTTGGGGGCCGATAGCCCAGATCAAGCTTTCAACGATAAATTCTTGGCCGTTCTCCAGTTGCAGTGTCAGGCTGCCATCGGTGTTTTTGACGAGCGCTTTCGGCACTGATTCAGTGTATAGACATGGCCCTTCGGTGCTCATCACTTCCACCATGGTTTCGACGAGCATTTGGTCGAAGGCGCGCAGCGGTGCTTGCTTACGCACGAACAAATGTGTCTCCGCGCCCAGTGCGTTCAGCACCCCGGCGATCTCGACAGCGATATAGCCAGCGCCCACGATGGCGACGCGTTTTGGCATGGAATCCAGTTTAAAGAAGCCATCGGAGTCGATGCCGTATTCCTTACCCAGAATATCCAGGTGGCTTGGGCGGCCGCCAGTGGAGATCAGGATGTGATCGGCGGTGGCGGCCGCCGTTCACTTCTACGGTATGGACATAGACAAAGCGTGCGAAGCCCTTCATCACATCAACCTGATTCTTGCCGAGTACATTGTCGTAGGAACGATGAATACGGTCGATATATGCGCTGCGGTTGGCGACCAGTCTCTTCCAGTCAAAGGCGCAGTAGTTTCAAAGCCATAATCCGCGCCGTATTGATGGATGGTATCGGCGATCTGCGCCGCATGCCACATGAATTTTTTCGGTACACAACCCACGTTGACGCAGGTGACGCCCAGTTCCTTGGCTTCAATCAGTGCGCATTTTTGGCCGTACATGGCTGCCCGGTTGATCAATGCGGTACCACCGCTTCCCCCGCCAATTGCTAGATAATCGTAATGTTTCGTCATCTGTGATTTCCATGAGTTGTGAAATTCGAAGAGGAAAGAGTTTAAAGCTTAATGTGGGTTTGTCGCAAAGGTTGCATCGATGGCTGCAATAGGCACGGCGTATTGCGCCTGGATGCCATTATTCCGGCACCACCCAGTCCACTAAATAGTGGCCTATACCGGAGGGAACCAACGCATTGTGTAGCCATGGTAGCACGGTGCGCATCTGCTGTTCCAACTTCCACGGCGGGTTAATGACGATTATACCGGAAGCGGTCATGCCTCGTTGGTCACTATCGGGTTTCACTGCCAATTCGATTTGTAGAATTCGGCGGATACCGGTGGCCTTCAGCTCTTTCAGCATGCGTTTGATCTGCTGACGTATTACCACTGGATACCATAGCGCATAGCTGCCGGTGGCGAAGCGCTTATAGCCTTCCTGAATGCCTTTAATCACCTCCTGATAATCCGTTTTTATCTCGTAGGGTGGATCTATCAGGATCAGCCCACGGCGTGATGGTGGCGGCAATTGGGATTTCAACTGTTGGTAACCGTTGGCACGCTGCACTTTGGCGCGCTCATCTTTCTGAAATTCGCTGCTTAGCAGCGGGAAATCACTGTGGTGCAGTTCGGTCAGGTAGATCTTATCCTGCGGACGCAGCAGTTGGCGGGCGATCAGCGGGGAGCCGGGATAGTAGCGCAGCGTGCCGGAGCGGTTAAAATTGTGCACGACGCTCATGTAGGCAGCCAGTTCTTCTGGCAGATCTTTGCGTTGCCATAGCAGGCCGATACCTTCCTGGTATTCGCGAGTGCGTTCGGCGTGCTCACTACGCAACTGATAGCGCCCCGCGCCTGAGTGAGTATCCAGATAGAAGAAGGGTTTTTCTTTCTCTTTAAGCGACTCAATGATCAGGCTCTGGACGCTGTGTTTGAGCACATCGGCGTGGTTGCCAGCGTGGAAACTATGGCTATAACTTAACATGGCGGGGGCAATTCCTTGTACTCCGCAGACGGAGCTTTCAATAAGGCTGATAATCTGTGCAGTATAAACTGTCTAGCTGGAAAAAAATGAACTGCGTTGCCGTAGGCACTATCAACAACGCCGGGCATTGATTTTCCTGTTGCATAGCTCCATGTTAATCTTTCATCTGCATTTTATGGCTTGCCCGCTATGGTGGGCGATAACACTAATCAGGACTGCTCTATGACGAATCCGTTGCTGACCCCGTTTTTCCTACCGCCGTTTTCGGCGATCCGCCCTGAAGATATCGTGCCTGCGATACAATCCGAATTGGCAGACTGCCGTGCTGCTGTAGAGAGCGTGGTCGCGGAGCCGGGGCCGTTCACCTGGGATAACCTGTGTCAGCCGCTGGCGGAGTCGGACGATCGCCTATCGCGCATGTGGTCGCCGGTTGGGCATCTGAACTCGGTGAAAAACAGCCCGGAACTGCGTGCTGCCTATGAGCAGGCACTGCCGCTGCTATCGGAATACGGCACCTGGGTAGGCCAGCACGAAGGGCTTTATCAAGCCTATCGTAGCTTGAAAGAGGGGGCGGCCTTCAGCCAACTGAGCGCACCGCAACGCAAATCGGTGGAAAACGCGCTGCGTGACTTTGAGCTATCGGGCATCGGCCTGTCGGCGGACAAACAGCAGCGCTACGGTGAGATCGTCGCACGGCTATCCGAACTGGGTTCTACCTACAGCAACAACGTGCTCGATGCCACCATGGATTGGAGCATACTGATTACTGACCAAACCGAACTGAGTGGCTTGCCGGCCAGAGTCTTGGCACAGGCAATGGCACAAGCCAAAGAGCAAGAAGGCTGGTTGCTGACGTTGGATATGCCGAGTTATCTGCCGGTGCTCACCTACGCCGACAACCGTGCGTTGCGTGAAGAGATGTACCGCGCCTTCGCTACCCGCGCTTCGGATCAGGGGCCGAACGCCGGCAAATGGGATAACAGTGCAGTGATGGCGGAAACGCTGGCGCTGCGCCACGAACTGGCCCAACTGCTTGGCTTTGAGACATACGCTGACAAATCGCTGGCAACCAAGATGGCGGAAAGCCCGCAACGGGTGATCAGCTTCCTGAACGATTTGGCCAAGCGCGCCCGTCCGCAGGCCGAGCAGGAACTGGCGCAACTGCGCATCTTTGCCAAACAACATTACGGCGTGGACGAACTAGAAGCCTGGGATATTACCTATTATGGCGAAAAACAAAAACAACACCTGTTCTCCATCAGCGACGAGCAACTGCGCCCGTACTTCCCGGAGCAACGGGTGGTCGAAGGGCTGTTCGAGGTGGTGAAACGTATCTACGGCATCACTGCCAAAGAGCGCAGCGGGGTGGATACCTGGCATCCTGACGTGCGCTTCTTCGATCTATTCGACGCCAACGGCGAACTGCGCGGCAGCTTCTACCTTGATCTGTACGCGCGTGAAAACAAACGCGGTGGTGCCTGGATGGACGATTGTGCCGGCAGCCTGCGCAAGGCAGACGGCACGCTGCAAAAGCCGGTCGCCTACCTAACCTGCAACTTTAACCGTCCGCTGGGCGACCAGTCGGCGCTGTTTACCCATAACGAAGTGACTACGCTGTTCCACGAGTTCGGCCACGGCCTGCACCATATGCTGACCCAAATCGACACCGCTGGGGTATCGGGTATCAGCGGGGTGCCGTGGGATGCGGTCGAACTGCCAAGCCAGTTTATGGAAAACTGGTGCTGGGAAGCGGAAGCATTAGCGTTTATCTCCGGCCATTACCAAAGCGGCGAACCTCTGCCGCAAGAAATGCTCGATAAGCTGCTGGCAGCCAAGAACTATCAGGCGGCGCTATTTATCCTGCGTCAGTTAGAGTTCGGGCTGTTCGATTTCCTCATACATTTCGAATACAGCCCTTCAAGCGGCGCGCAAATCTTGCCAACGTTGGCGGAAGTTAATAAAAGGGTGGCGGTAGTACCTTCACCAAGCTGGGGCCGCTTTCCACATGCCTTCAGCCATATTTTCGCTGGCGGCTACGCGGCGGGCTACTACAGCTACCTGTGGGCAGAAGTGCTGTCGGCTGATGCTTACTCGCGTTTCGAAGAAGAGGGCATCTTCAACGCCGAAACCGGCCAATCCTTCCTTGACACAATCCTGTCGCGCGGTGGTTCGGAAGAGCCGATGGTACTGTTTAAACGCTTCCGTGGCCACGAACCGCAGTTGGATGCCATGCTACGCCATTACGGTCTTATAGGATAACCCGGCAGGTGAGGGTGTACTTAAGCTGTGAAGCAGGTGTCGATCCCGGCACCTTATCTATTTTGGCACAGCGTTGGCAGTTGACCTCGGACGACGATGCGCCGATGGCGCTGGTGCTGACCCCGGAACGATTGGAACTGCGCAAGCGTGACGAACTTAAACTGGGCGCGATCTACGTCGATTTCGTGTCCGGAACTCTGGCGCATCGGCGTCGTTTTGGTGGAGGCTGTGGTGAAGCGGTGGCTAGAGCGGTCGGCCTAAAGGGTAGCGGACTGCCGGATGTGGTAGACGCCACTGCTGGCTTGGGGCGCGATGCCTTTGTGCTGGCAGCATTGGCTTGCCGGGTAAGAATGCTAGAACGCCACCCGGTAGTGGCCGCATTGCTGGATGACGGCCTGCAACGCGGCTATCAGGATGCGGTAATTGGCCCGTGGCTGCGTGAGCGTTTGACGTTGGTGCATGCCACCAGCCTGACGGCGCTGGCCGATCTCGCCCCGCGACCAGAGGTGGTGTACCTTGATCCGATGTACCCACATAAGCAGAAAAGCGCGCTGGTGAAGAAAGAAATGCGGGTATTTCAATCGCTGGTAGGCAGCGACGATGACGCCGATGGGTTGCTAGCTCCGGCGCGTCGGCTGGCGACCAAGCGCATCGTAGTGAAACGCCCGGACTACGCGCCACCGCTGGGCAACGTGCCAGCCCATGCCGCCACCTTGACTAAAAGCCACCGCTTCGATATCTACATGCCGCTATAACCTTTGCCGCGCAGACGGGCCAGTAATGATTTATCCATTCACCGCCTCGGCGATCCTCCGGCACCTAGCTGATGCCGTGACGCACCGCTTCGCGACTGTTGTGCAGCTGCACTGGCTGGCCCCCCACCCTGATCTCCCGCTATCGGGGCGGGCCATGCCGAACAGGCTGAGGCGCAGCTCGGTACGGCCAGCAGCGCACAGTCCGACGATCGAGACGCCACCGGAAGGCGCGAGGTGACTTCAAACATTTTCGGGTATTTTGCTTTCTGATAGTTGATGGCTGAATCGGCCCAGGCGTTGTGCAGCGGTACGGTCAGTGCGTCAACGTAGATCGCATAGCCACCTTTGTCACCCATGTCTTTTAGTTGGCCTGCGCGTACTTCTCGCTGCCGATCCCACTGGCTGACCTGAGGGTCTAGAGATCCATAAGTCAGCACTACGATGCCTTTGTCGCGCACTTTTCTAGCACCGGCTCCAACACTTCGGCAATGTTCGGCACTAGGATGATGGTGTTGATTTTTTTGGCGTTCAGATCCTCAATCACCTTGACCCGTGCGGCTGGGGTTGGTATAGAGGGGCTGGCCTGTCAGGTGTTGACGTCGAGATTTTTCGCCGCCTGGTTGATACCTACTTCCATGCGGTTGAACCATGGAATGCCGGTCACTTTGGCAACCACGATGATCTCATCTTTATCGGCGGCAAAAACAGGCGTTGTCGAAAATAGGCACACGGAAATCACACATACATTCAACAACGCCCAAAATCACCTTTGATGCCGGTTGCAGCACATCCTGCTCCATCTCTTCTTCATTATTGCGCAGCGGCACGATTAGCATATCGATATGTACGCTGTTGATCAGTTGGCGTGCAGAAGACATCAGCTTACTCCAGAAGTCCTGATGGTGGCCGCATAGCAGCAGATCCATATCGTATTTCTTGATGACATCCACCAGTACCTGTACCAAATCGCCGCTACCGCTGAGAGTTTCGGTAATTGGGTAGCCAGCATTGTGCGACAGTTTGGTCAATGCCTGGTGGGTTTCCTCGGAGATGCGTTGCTGCATGTTGCCTAGGTTGACGTAAATCAGGCCAGTGTATAGGTCAGAATAATTAACATCTACGTGGATCAGAGAGACTTTCGCGTTATATGGTCGCGCCATAGTTACGGCTTTCTCTACCAAAATTTTGCTTTCTGGGGATAGATCTACCGCAATGAGAATGTGTTGGTAAGCAATAAGCATACTCCTTCCATATTGAATCATGCCAATACAGAGTATAGTGCCAAATAATCCAGCAGCTAGAACACGTTGCGCTGACATCTTGCCTGCCCTAAAGGAGTATACCAGTCAAATTGATTTGGGGGTTTGAGGGCCAACGGAACGAGAACGTACGTTAAGAAGATAACTTATTGAATTACGCAAAAATGTCGCTTAATAGTATGAGCCTTCAGAGTATCGAGATCTAAGATGGAATTTAGAACCTATTCCATTAGGTGTGTGATTCATAGACATCTTTGCACTATCACGACTCACCATGAACAAGGAAATTTAGCAGCGGCTACAGTGGGTTAAACTTTATGAAATATCTGGTGATGCGGGACTTGTATGCCGTCACTGCGGCATTTCCCGCCCAAGATTGCATAAATAGTGGCGAAGGTATCTGGAACAGGGCAGGACTGGAAAGCCACAGTCGTCGCCCTAAAAACTCTCCATCAACGAAAACCAGTGCTGGCGAAGTCGCTCTGATTCTGGAGTTACCTTCCCGGCGAAATCTAGGAGCAAGACGCATTCAGAGTGAGTTAAAGCGGCTTCATTCCTTCTCTCTGGCGATAGCTACGATCCACAATGTTCTTTGCCAGCATCAGGTTAAGACAGTTGTTAAATTTCGGCGTAAAGCTGATTTCATTCGCGACGAACGCCCTGTTCCTGGTGATCGGGTTAAGATGGATACCTGTAAAATTGGCCCCGGCTTGTAACAGTACACCTCTGTTGATGATTGCACTCGCTACAGAGTCTTGAGGCGGCTTTGCTAAATAAATCGGATTTGGAATAAAGAGTCCCCTGAATGGGCATCTTTCAGGCAAGGCGTACACTTTCTGGCATACCGGCGAGCGGCATCTTGTTTAATGCACAGATCATGGCCAGCGCCTCTGCAACTTGCCCATCATAATATCGCAGCGACAGGTGACCACCAAATAGCTGTTTTACTCTATACCTCGCTGTTGCCGCTACCGAACGTCTGTGGTAGCCTGTGATACTTTTCCACCGTGTGTTGTCTCCGGTAAGGCGCTGGTTCACCACCGCTTGATTTCGCTCTGCATAGTCTGCCGACCAATAACGGGCTCCGCTGCTGGGCGGTATTAACGCCCTGAGCCTCTTGCGCCTTAACTCATCATCACACACTCGCGTATCCTAAGCCCGATCCGCCGAGGCGACTTTGATTTTACGGTGCCTCTGACGGATGAGACCTGGGAAGGCTTCCATATCGGTGACATTGCTCAAGGAAAGGTCAGCACAGATGACCTCATGTGTTTCTGTATCTACGGCCAAATGCAGTTTTCGCCAGATCCGCCGTTTTTCCTGACCGTGTTTTTTTACCATCCACTCCCCTTCACCCAACATGTTGAGCCCGCTAGAGTCGATAACGAGGTGCGCAATTTCACCCGGCGTTGGGGTTTTAAACGGGACATGGCCGGACTTCGCCCGCTTACTGATACAGGTGTCGTCCGGGCAGTTCAACGGCACTTTAATCAGTGTGACAATGGAGTCGACGAAGCCCTGGAGGGCGCGAAGTGTCAGGCCGAAAATCCGTTTCAGCATCAATACGCTGGTGATTGCCATATCGGAATAATGTGGTGAGCGACCACGCAGAGAAGGTTTTGCCTCGCAGTACCAGGCGTGAAGTGCCGTTTCATCCCCCCAGCAAGTGAGTAAACCCCGAGTGATAAGGGCGTTGTTGTAAGCCTTCCAGTTGGTGATGTTGAACTTTTACTGGGCCACGGAATGTCGCTATGTTGACAGAAGGAGAGTGATCTGATCCTCGTGCCGGCCAAAAGTTCGATTTATTCAACAACGCCTCAATAGCCGCCAGTTTTTCCTCTTTATAAGGATCTCGGATGTGCAAAGTTGCAGCCACTCTACGCAGCAGAATACCAGCTCTCGGCAACCAGCGCCGAAGTGAGCCAGGATGTAACGTCGAGTTAAATAATTTATTAATTTTAATCTTTAACATCTCAGTATTCCACCGAGAACGCAGATAGCCAAAGTCCTGTGGGGAATGCTGAACGAGCAAATCAAGCATCTTCAACATCGCCTCTGTGGGCCATTTTCGGGGGCGTCTAGGTGAAAGGCTTGCTAATCCTTCATAGCCGCCCAATGTGAACAAATTAACCCATTGTCCGGCAGAGGAACGGGCGGCACATAAGGTTTTACCTAGGTAAGTCAGCGTGTTGCCACGGTGTAACATCAACATGGCGATAAGGCGTCTGGCATAATTTTTATCTGGTGTTTTCTGGATAATTTTTTGCATCTGACGTCGTTCATTTCGGGGGATGGGTGCTATGATCGGCATTACTCAGTCCGGTTGTGAGGGGCTGTGATGTTTGGCGATTGATCAGATCGCTCAAACCGGATTGAGTTTCTTCAGTGATCTACTATTTGGCGCAGGTATTTAGTTGGTGATGGCGCGGGAAAGCTGGTTAACATTGATAATAAATCACCGTCGGGTGAGAGTAGCCATCGGGATGGCGGCGTAGTCGGGCAGATCTACCAGACAGCAGTGGTACAGCGTTTCTGATGCGGAGCCGGT
The DNA here is from genome assembly GCF_964019515.1 of Serratia symbiotica (Periphyllus acericola). NCBI lineage: Bacteria > Pseudomonadati > Pseudomonadota > Gammaproteobacteria > Enterobacterales > Yersiniaceae > Serratia > Serratia symbiotica. The sequence continues at coordinate 739,381 of NZ_OZ026452.1, read as the reverse complement.
ATAACAGGCTGTTATGTTGCGCGTGGCTATGAACCAACAGCTTTTAAACCTTCATACGGCTGGGACCGTTGGGTTTTGGACACAGTGCCAGTTGCATAGTATCGATGACGCTGCGTTCGTCTCTAGCGATTCCTAGCAGCATTCTCCCCCTGTTGAGCGTCTGTTTCAGGTTGTGGAAATAGCTTTCGGTATCTTCATGCAGGATCTGCGTGTCATAGTCCATCGAAGTGCCATGTGTGACCGCATCAGTCAACAGGTGGGACAGTATATCGTGGTAAATGGGCAGCGTGGTGGCGTTTATCAACACACTTTTCATAGGTCATTTCACCTAGATGAAGGGGGAATCATGAAAAAATCAATAACTGAGCCAGAATATTAAATCGTGCGGCAGTGACAACAGAGGTGGGGCTTGGTGGCCGTTAATGCTTTGGCACAGGGTAGATTTCACTTTTCTGGTGTATTGATCCCGCTAACGGTTTGGCACCCCGGCTTAATCGATTTGGGACGACCAACACGGATAAGAGGTGGTGCAACGCTGGTAAAAGGTGAGCAAAATTGTATAGAGTGATGACTGCGATTGATGAATGTTTGTACGTCGTGGATAATGAATTGTAAGACAGTATGCTAAATTGGCTAATTTATGAGCGAAAGTGTGCGTAACGCAATTTTTTTGTTGCATAGGCCGACAGCTCTACCTAAAATAATCTTCACTTGATGTCGGCTTAGCTCAGTTGGTAGAGCAACTGACTTGTAATCAGTAGGTCACCAGTTCGATTCCGGTAGCCGGCACCATTCAAGTTGCAATAATTAAAAGCTGGTGGGGTTCCCGAGCGGCCAAAGGGAGCAGACTGTAAATCTGCCGTCACAGACTTCGAAGGTTCGAATCCTTCCCCCACCACCAAATCTTGCCTTTGGCAATTGACTGAAGAGCAGTAAATCTCGCAGAAACTAGTTCAATGCGAAAGGGAAAGGCAAAAAGTCTTTAGCGAGATTCAGTTTTGCTGAGATAAATACAGTCGGCTCGAAAGATATAAGAGCCAAGTGACCAACAATCTTGCTCTACCCCTAAATTTTACAGAAAAATCTGGTAGCCAAGTTCCAGGATGCAGGCATCGTATAATGGCTATTACCTCAGCCTTCCAAGCTGATGATGTGGGTTCGATTCCCACTGCCCGCTCCAAGATGTGCTGATATGTCTCAGCCGGTAGAGCGCACCCTTGGTAAAGGTGAGGTCGGCAGTTGGAATCTGCCTACTAGTCATCACTTGTGCCACTCTTCTTGCCTATGATTTTCTTTCTGTTCTGAATTCAATGAGCAAATGCCTGGTTGATGTGGTGATACCACCGATTTATCCGTGTCTTAGAGGGACAATCGATGTCTAAAGAAAAGTTTGAACGTACAAAACCGCACGTTAACGTCGGTACTATCGGCCACGTTGACCACGGTAAAACCACCCTGACTGCCGCGATCACCACTGTTTTGGCTAAAACTTACGGCGGTTCCGCACGCGCTTTCGACCAAATTGATAACGCACCAGAAGAAAAAGCGCGTGGTATCACCATCAACACTTCTCACGTTGAATATGACACCCCGACACGCCACTACGCACACGTTGACTGCCCAGGGCACGCCGATTACGTGAAAAATATGATCACCGGTGCTGCTCAGATGGACGGTGCTATATTAGTAGTTGCTGCGACTGACGGCCCAATGCCTCAGACCCGTGAGCACATTCTGCTGGGTCGTCAGGTTGGCGTTCCTTTCATCATCGTATTCATGAATAAGTGCGATATGGTCGATGATGAAGAATTGTTGGAATTGGTAGAAATGGAAGTTCGTGAACTGCTGTCTGCTTACGACTTCCCTGGTGATAATTTGCCGGTGATTCGTGGCTCTGCGCTGAAAGCGCTGGAAGGCGATGCGGAGTGGGAAGCTAAAATCATCGAGCTGGCCGAAGCACTGGATTCTTATATCCCAGAGCCAAAGCGCGCTATAGACAAGCCGTTCCTTCTGCCGATCGAAGATGTATTCTCCATTTCTGGTCGTGGTACCGTTGTCACTGGTCGTGTTGAGCGCGGCATCATCAAAGTTGGCGAAGAAGTTGAAATTGTTGGTATTAAAAACACCGTTAAGTCTACCTGTACCGGCGTTGAAATGTTCCGCAAACTGCTGGACGAAGGCCGTGCCGGCGAGAACGTGGGTGTTCTGCTGCGTGGTATCAAGCGTGAAGATATCGAACGTGGTCAAGTTCTGGCTAAACCAGGCTCCATTAAGCCTCACACTCAGTTTGATTCAGAAGTGTACATCCTAAGTAAAGAGGAAGGTGGTCGGCACACGCCATTCTTCAAAGGCTACCGCCCGCAGTTCTACTTCCGTACCACTGACGTAACCGGCACCATTGAGCTGCCAGAAGGTGTCGAGATGGTCATGCCAGGTGATAACGTTAACATGAAAGTCACCATGATACACCCAATCGCGATGGATGACGGCCTGCGTTTCGCCATCCGTGAAGGTGGTCGTACCGTTGGTGCCGGTGTTGTTGCTAAAGTTATCGCCTAATCGCTGATAACGTTTGACGCGACGCACGGAAAAGGGGCATTATTTGATGCCCTACTTCTACGCTGTGAACAAGAACACACCTCACCAGCGATCTTGCACAATCATTAGTGAGATAGGCTCTTAAAATTTTTGGCTAATGTGTCATAGCGTATATGCCTAGATACTGGCAAAACGGTATTTGATCGGTCTGGTTTGGTTTGGATTATTGTAACAGGTTGGTTTATGAGTGCGAATACCGAGGCTCAAGGGCACGGGCGCTGCCTGGAAGCGGTTAAGTGGCTGATCGTTGCCATTCTGTTGGTTGTGGCTATCGTCGGTAACTATTACTATCGTGATTTAAGCCTGCCATTGCGTGAGTTGGCAGTTGTGCTGGCCATCACCGTTGCAGGTGCAGTGGCGCTGATGACTACCAAAGGCAAAGCCATAGTTGCCTTTGCGCGCGAAGCGCGAACCGAAGTGCGTAAAGTGATTTGGCCAACTCGTCAGGAAACGCTACATACTACGTTGATTGTTGCTGCGGTAACTGCCGTTATGTCAATGATTCTGTGGGGGCTGGATGGTGTTCTGGTTCGTTTGGTCTCGTTTATTACTGGCCTGAGGTTCTAAAATGTCTGAAGCTCCAAAAAAACGCTGGTACGTCGTTCAGGTGTCTTGCGGATTTGAAGGTCGTGTAGCACAATCGCTGCGTGAACATATCAAACTGTACGATATGGAAGAGCTGTTGGGCGAAGTGATGGTGCCTACGGAAGAAGTGGTTGAAATCCGTAGTGGTCAACGTCGTAAGAGCGAGCGCAAGTTCTTCCCTGGCTACGTATTGGTGCAGATGGTAATGAATGACGCCAGTTGGCACTTGGTCCGTAGCGTTCCACGCGTCATGGGCTTTATCGGCGGTACTTCAGACCGTCCGGCACCGATCAGCGATAAAGAAGTAGATGCGATCATGAATCGCCTGCAACAGGTGGGTGATAAGCCGCGTCCAAAAACACTGTTTGAACCAGGTGAACTGGTTCGCGTTAACAATGGCCCGTTTGCTGACTTTAACGGTGTGGTCGAAGAAGTGGAGTACGAGAAGAGCCGCCTGAAAGTTTCTGTTTCTATCTTTGGCCGTGCGACACCGGTGGAACTGGACTTTAGCCAGGTTGAAAAAGGTTGAGAGCTGATCAATGGCTGGCGGCGTTTTCCCACTTGTCAGGGGCATGAAATTCAACTACAATCTTGCGCCTCTTGTTTTTAGATGCCCTGCTTGATGGTTCTGAGCTAGGTGAACACGGGGAGCCTCTTAAGAGGCGATACTACCCAAATCGAGGAAGTTTAAATGGCCAAGAAAGTACAAGCCTACGTTAAGCTGCAAGTTGCAGCTGGTATGGCTAACCCAAGCCCACCAGTTGGCCCCGCTCTGGGTCAGCAAGGTGTTAACATCATGGAGTTCTGTAAGGCGTTCAATGCTAGGACTGACAGCGTTGAAAAAGGTCTGCCGATCCCGGTTGTTATTACCGTTTATTCTGATCGCTCCTTCACTTTTGTGACTAAAACCCCGCCCGCAGCAGTTCTGCTGAAAAAAGCGGCGGGTATCAAGTCTGGTTCTGGCAAGCCGAACCAAGACAAAGTCGGTAAAGTGACGCGTACTGAGGTACGTGAAATCGCAGAAACAAAAGCTGCGGATATGACTGGTTCAGACGTTGAAGCGATGACTCGCTCCATCGAAGGTACTGCTCGTTCCATGGGTTTGGTGGTGGAGGATTAAGAGATGGCTAAACTGACCAAGCGCATGCGTGTGATCCGTGACAAAGTTGATGCGACTAAACAGTATGAAACCACTGAAGCCGTTGCTCTGCTGAAAGAGCTGGCCACCGCTAAATTCGTAGAAAGCGTTGATGTATCCGTTAATCTGGGTATCGACGCGCGTAAATCTGATCAAAACGTCCGTGGCGCTACCGTTCTGCCACATGGCACTGGTCGTAGCGTTCGCGTTGCAGTATTTACTCAAGGCCCTAGCGCCGAAGCAGCTAAAGCCGCTGGCGCAGAGCTGGTAGGTATGGACGATCTGGCAGACTTGATCAAGAAAGGCGAAATGAACTTCGACGTTGTTATTGCTTCTCCGGATACAATGCGCGTTGTCGGTCAACTGGGCCAGATCCTGGGGCCACGTGGCCTGATGCCAAACCCGAAAGTAGGTACTGTGACTTCGAACGTTGCTGAAGCGGTGAAAAACGCTAAAGCCGGGCAGGTTCGTTACCGTAACGATAAAAATGGCATAATCCATACCACTATCGGTAAGGTTGATTTCGAGTCAGACAAGCTAAAAGAAAACCTCGAGGCCCTGCTGGTTGCGCTAAAAAAAGCAAAACCATCTCAGGCTAAAGGTACGTACATCAAGAAAGTTAGCCTTTCCACCACGATGGGTGCTGGCGTTGCTATCGATCAAAGCGGCTTGACTGCTGTAGCAAACTGATCGCCTCGCGATTATCGCTTTGACTTGGGGGTGGGATTTGTCTAGAATCCTACGCCCCAAAGTTTCGCTATTAGCCTTTCCATAGTGAAGCGAAAATAATTTTCGGTTGGAGAGCCTGGCCCATCCAGGCCTCCGTCCAAGACCGCAGGTGTATAGAAAGGTACTTAATCCTTCCTGCGTAGACGGTGACAGAGTAGAGAATTTTTTTATGGTCTTTACTGGATTCTGCTCACCGTATTAAAGTGCTCAACGCCTTATTTTTCACCAGGTATTGAGTAAAGTGAGTTCACGGGGATATTCCCCGGCTAATCCAGGAGCAAAAAGCTTATGGCATTAAATCTTCTAGACAAACAAGCGATTGTTGCTGAAGTCAACGAAGTAGCCAAAGGCGCGCTGTCTGCGGTTGTTGCGGATTATCGCGGCGTTACCGTTGATAAAATGACTGAACTGCGTAAAGCAGGTCGTGAAGCTGGCGTTTACATGCGTGTTGTTCGCAACACCCTGATGCGTCGCGTAGTTGAGGGCACTCCATTCGAATGCCTGGAAGACATGTTTGTCGGTCCTACCTTGATTGCATTCTCTAGTGAACACCCGGGCACTGCTGCTCGTCTGTTCAAAGAGTTCGCAAAAGCGAATGTAGAATTCGAGGTTAAAGCTGCGGCCTTTGAAGGTGAGCTGATCCCTGCGGCACAAATTGACCGCCTGGCGACGCTGCCTACTTACGATGAAGCGATCGCTCGCCTAATGGCAACCATAAAAGAAGCCGCTGCTGGCAAACTGGTTCGCACTCTGGCTGCACTACGCGATCAGAAAGAAGCGGCATAAGACACTCTCTTTCTTAGCCTTTGCTAACGTATTAAAACTATTTCTGAATTTTAGGAACAATTTTTATGTCTATCACTAAAGACCAAATCTTGGAAGCCGTTGCCGCTATGTCCGTCATGGATGCTGTTGAGCTGGTTTCCGCTATGGAAGAAAAATTCGGTGTTTCTGCTGCTGCTGCCGTGGCCATTGCTGCTGGCCCAGCCGAGGTTGCTGAAGAAAAAACTGAGTTCGACGTCGTACTTTCTGCTGTTGGCGGTAACAAAGTTGCTGTTATTAAAGCAGTACGTGGCGCAACTGGTCTGGGTCTGAAAGAAGCTAAAGACCTAGTAGAATCTGCTCCAGCAGTACTGAAAGAAGGCATCAGAAAAGACGATGCTGATGCTTTGAAAAAATCTCTGGAAGAAGCGGGTGCTTCTGTTGAAGTTAAATAAGATTAACTTTTCAGAGTACAGTCTGTCTTAACAGACTGATGGCTGGTGACCAAAAGGTCACCAGCCCTTTTGCGCTGTTGGGCGTCGGTAGAGTTTCCACAGTTTGGCTACTGGCTAACCCTAATATCTTTTTCTATCGACGACTTAATATACTGTCCCTTTTGCTTCAGTGAAATCTGTCGCACGCCGCAATGAAATGATTTAAGCGTGATAGAAAAGAGGTATTACGGAAAGTGTTCCCGCTTTCCGGTCGACAAAATCGTGTTGCATGAGCCGTTCCCTATTAGGGCGGACAAAGTGGTTCGACTTTCCAGCGAGCTGAGGAACCCTATGGTTTACTCCTATACCGAGAAAAAACGTATTCGTAAGGATTTTGGTAAGCGTCCACAAGTTCTGGACATACCTTACCTCCTTTCTATCCAGCTTGACTCGTTCCAGAAGTTTATCGAGCAAGATCCAGAGGGGCAGTATGGCCTAGAAGCCGCCTTCCGTTCTGTTTTCCCTATCCAAAGCTACAGTGGCAATTCGGAGCTGCAATACGTTAGCTACCGTCTTGGTGAGCCGGTGTTCGATGTCAAAGAGTGCCAGATCCGTGGTGTAACGTTCTCTGCACCGCTGCGCGTAAAACTGCGCCTGGTAATCTATGAGCGTGAAGCCCCGGAAGGTACGGTTAAAGACATCAAGGAACAAGAAGTCTATATGGGCGAAATACCGCTCATGACCGAAAACGGTACCTTTGTTATCAACGGTACTGAGCGGGTTATCGTCTCTCAGTTGCACCGCAGTCCTGGTGTATTCTTTGACAGCGATAAAGGGAAAACTCACTCATCGGGTAAAGTTCTGTATAACGCACGCATCATCCCTTACCGTGGTTCATGGTTGGATTTTGAGTTTGACCCTAAAGACAACCTGTTCGTGCGTATTGACCGTCGCCGCAAGTTGCCAGCGACCATCATCCTGCGTGCATTGAACTACACCACTGAACAGATCTTTGACCTGTTCTTTGACAAAATCACTTTTGAAATCCATGGTAACAAGCTGCAAATGGAGCTAGTTCCAGAGCGACTACGTGGTGAAACTGCTTCCTTCGATATCGAAGGAAGCGGCAAAATCTACGTAGAGAAAGGCCGTCGCATCACCGCGCGTCATATCCGTCAGCTCGAAAAAGACGAAATTTACAGGATTGAAGTACCGGTTGAGTACATCGCGGGCAAAGTGGTCGCGCAGGACTATATTGATACCAATACCGGTGAACTGATCTGTACCGCCAACATGGAGTTGTCTCTGGATCTGCTGGCCAAACTGAGCCAGGCGGGACACAAATGTATCGAAACGCTGTTCACCAACGATCTGGATCACGGTGCCTATATCTCTGAGACTTTACGCGTCGATCCGAGCAGCGATCGCTTGAGCGCGCTGGTAGAAATTTACCGCATGATGCGCCCTGGTGAGCCGCCAACTCGCGAAGCTGCCGAAAGCCTGTTCGAGAATCTGTTCTTCTCTGAAGACCGCTACGATCTGTCTGCGGTTGGCCGTATGAAGTTCAACCGTTCTCTGCTGCGTGACGAGAACGAAGACTCGGGCATCTTGAGCAAAAACGACATCATTGAAGTGATGAAGAAGCTCATTGATATCCGTAACGGTAAAGGCGAAGTAGACGACATCGACCACTTGGGTAACCGTCGTATCCGTTCTGTTGGCGAAATGGCTGAGAATCAGTTCCGTATCGGCCTGGTGCGTGTTGAGCGTGCGGTTAAAGAACGTCTGTCTCTGGGCGATCTGGACACCCTGATGCCTCAAGATATGATCAACGCCAAGCCGATTTCGGCGGCTGTGAAAGAGTTCTTCGGCTCCAGCCAACTGTCTCAATTTATGGATCAGAACAACCCGTTGTCCGAGATCACACATAAGCGTCGTATTTCCGCACTGGGTCCAGGTGGCCTGACTCGCGAACGTGCGGGCTTTGAAGTTCGAGACGTACACCCGACTCACTATGGCCGCGTATGCCCAATCGAGACGCCGGAAGGGCCGAACATCGGTCTGATCAACTCCTTGTCCGTGTACGCACAGACTAACGAGTATGGCTTCCTGGAAACCCCGTACCGCCGCGTGCGTGACGGTGTGGTGACCGATGAAATCAACTATCTGTCTTCTATTGAAGAAGGCAACTTTGTTATCGCTCAGGCAAATTCCAACTTGGATGATGATTGCCGCTTCGTGGAAGATCTGGTTACCTGTCGCAGCAAAGGCGAATCAAGCCTGTTCAGCCGTGACCAGGTTGACTATATGGACGTATCCACCCAGCAGGTTGTCTCAGTTGGTGCTTCACTAATCCCATTCCTGGAACACGATGATGCCAACCGTGCATTGATGGGTGCGAACATGCAACGTCAGGCGGTACCAACCCTGCGTGCGGACAAGCCGCTGGTCGGTACCGGTATGGAACGTGCTGTAGCAGTTGATTCTGGCGTTACCGCCGTAGCTAAACGCGGCGGAGTGATCCAGTACGTGGATGCTTCCCGTATCGTTATCAAAGTTAACGAAGACGAGATGTATCCAGGCGAAGCAGGTATCGATATTTATAACCTGACTAAGTACACGCGTTCCAACCAGAACACCTGCATCAACCAGATGCCTTGTGTTAATCTGGGGGAGCCAATTGAGCGCGGCGACGTGCTGGCGGATGGCCCATCTACAGATCTGGGTGAACTGGCGCTGGGTCAAAACATGCGTGTTGCTTTCATGCCGTGGAATGGCTACAACTTTGAAGATTCCATCTTGGTCTCCGAACGCGTGGTGCAAGAAGATCGCTTCACCACTATCCACATTCAGGAACTGGCATGCGTATCTCGTGATACCAAGCTGGGGCCTGAAGAGATTACTGCCGACATCCCTAACGTGGGTGAAGCTGCACTCTCCAAACTGGATGAATCCGGGATTGTTTATATCGGTGCTGAAGTGAACGGTGGCGATATTCTGGTTGGTAAGGTAACGCCGAAGGGTGAAACTCAACTGACACCGGAAGAGAAGCTGCTGCGTGCGATCTTCGGGGAGAAAGCCTCCGACGTTAAAGACTCTTCACTGCGTGCCCCCAACGGCGTCTCTGGTACGATTATCGATGTGCAAGTCTTCACCCGCGATGGCGTGGAAAAAGACAAGCGTGCGTTGGAAATTGAAGAGATGCAGCTCAAACAGGTGAAGAAAGATCTGACTGAAGAATTGCAGATCTTGGAAGCAGGCTTGTTTGCACGTATCCACGCGGTGCTGGTTGCTGGCGGTGTTGAAGCTGAGACATTGAGTAAGCTGCCACGCGATCGCTGGCTGGAACTGGGCTTGACTGAGGAAGAAAAGCAAAACCAACTGGAACAGTTGGCGAAGCAATATGACGAATTGAAATCCGATTTCGAGAAGAAGCTGGAAGCCAAGCGTCGCAAGATCACTCAAGGCGATGATTTGGCACCCGGCGTGTTGAAAATCGTTAAGGTCTATTTGGCGGTTAAACGTCAGATACAACCGGGTGACAAGATGGCAGGTCGCCACGGTAACAAAGGTGTTATTTCCAAGATCAACCCGATCGAAGATATGCCTTACGATGAAAACGGCACGCCGGTAGACATCGTACTGAATCCACTGGGCGTACCGTCACGTATGAACATTGGCCAAATCCTGGAAACCCACCTGGGTATGGCTGCAAAAGGCATTGGTGAGAAGATCAACCAAATACTCAAGCAGCAACAGGAATTGGCCAAACTACGTGAGTTCATCCAGAAGGCCTACGATCTGGGTGATGACGTTTGCCAGAAAGTTGACCTGAACACTTTCACTGACGATGAAGTATTGCGTCTGGCAGAGAACCTGAAAAATGGAATGCCGATCGCAACGCCAGTGTTCGATGGTGCGAAAGAGACGGAAATCAAACAACTTCTGGAAATGGGCGGCATCCCAACCTCTGGTCAGATTACGCTGTACGATGGCCGTACTGGGGAGCAGTTCGAACGCCAGGTTACTGTCGGTTACATGTACATGCTGAAACTGAACCACTTGGTTGCCGATAAAATGCACGCCCGTTCAACCGGTTCTTACAGCTTGGTGACGCAGCAGCCACTGGGTGGCAAGGCTCAGTTTGGTGGTCAACGCTTCGGTGAGATGGAAGTGTGGGCACTGGAAGCCTACGGCGCAGCTTACACCTTACAAGAGATGCTCACCGTTAAGTCGGATGACGTTAATGGCCGTACCAAGATGTACAAAAACATCGTGGATGGCAATCACCGTATGGAACCAGGCATGCCGGAGTCCTTCAATGTACTGTTGAAGGAAATCCGCTCGCTCGGTATCAATATAGAACTGGAAGACGAGTAATCGGTTTCCAGCTCAGGCTCCCGGCCTTAGGGTGCCTGAGGGTGGTTTTTCAGGTCACACGGGTATCTACTGCGGTTGTGGATACCCAACAGGTTTAACTCCGACAGGAGCCAATCCGTGAAAGACTTATTGAAGTTTTTAAAAGCGCAAACTAAGACCGAAGAGTTTGATGCGATCAAGATTGCTCTGGCCTCACCAGACATTATCCGTTCATGGTCGTTCGGTGAAGTTAAAAAGCCGGAAACCATTAACTACCGTACGTTCAAACCTGAGCGTGACGGCCTTTTCTGCGCCCGTATCTTTGGGCCGGTAAAAGACTACGAGTGTCTGTGCGGTAAGTACAAGCGCCTAAAACACCGCGGTGTAATCTGTGAGAAGTGCGGCGTTGAAGTGACCCAAACCAAAGTGCGCCGTGAGCGCATGGGCCACATTGAGCTAGCTTCGCCGACTGCGCACATCTGGTTCCTGAAATCGCTGCCTTCGCGCATCGGTTTACTGCTGGATATGCCGCTGCGTGATATCGAACGCGTGCTGTACTTCGAATCCTACGTGGTGGTTGAAGGCGGCATGACCAACCTTGAGCGCCGTCAGATCTTGACTGAAGAGCAATATCTGGATGCGCTGGAAGAGTTCGGCGACGAATTTGACGCCAGAATGGGTGCCGAGGCTATTCAGGCCCTGTTGAAAAACATGGATCTGGAAGTCGAGTGCGAGCAACTGCGTGAAGATTTAAACGAAACCAACTCCGAAACCAAGCGCAAAAAGCTGACCAAGCGTATTAAGTTGCTGGAAGCGTTCGTGGAGTCTGGCAACAAACCGGAGTGGATGATCCTGACCGTGCTGCCGGTACTGCCGCCAGACTTGCGGCCACTTGTTCCGCTGGATGGAGGTCGTTTCGCGACATCAGATCTTAACGATCTGTACCGCCGCGTGATCAACCGTAACAACCGTCTGAAACGCCTGCTGGATCTGGCTGCGCCTGACATCATTGTGCGCAACGAAAAGCGTATGCTGCAAGAAGCGGTAGATGCCCTGCTAGATAACGGCCGTCGCGGTCGTGCGATTACCGGTTCTAACAAACGTCCTCTGAAATCTTTGGCCGATATGATCAAAGGTAAGCAGGGTCGTTTCCGTCAGAACCTGTTGGGTAAACGTGTTGACTACTCTGGCCGTTCTGTCATCACCGTCGGTCCCTACCTGCGTCTGCATCAGTGCGGCCTGCCGAAGAAAATGGCGCTGGAGCTGTTCAAACCGTTCATCTACGGTAAGCTGGAGCTGCGTGGCTTAGCCACCACCATCAAAGCCGCCAAGAAAATGGTTGAGCGTGAAGAGGCTGTAGTTTGGGATATCCTGGACGAAGTGATCCGCGAACACCCGGTATTGCTGAACCGTGCACCAACCCTGCACCGTCTGGGTATCCAGGCGTTTGAACCTGTTCTGATCGAAGGCAAAGCGATCCAACTGCATCCGCTGGTTTGTGCGGCATATAACGCCGACTTCGATGGTGACCAGATGGCTGTTCACGTACCGCTGACGCTAGAAGCCCAGTTAGAAGCGCGTGCGCTGATGATGTCTACCAACAACATCCTGTCACCCGCGAACGGCGAGCCAATCATCGTTCCTTCGCAAGACGTGGTATTGGGTCTGTACTATATGACCCGCGACTGTGTTAACGCCAAAGGCGAAGGCATGGTGCTAAATGGTTCGAAAGAAGCTGAGCGTGTTTACCGCGCCGGTCTGGCGTCACTGCATGCGCGGGTTAAAGTGCGTATTACCGAAGACGTCAAAACCGCCGAAGGCGAATGGACGACACAGACCAACATCGTGGATACCACTATTGGTCGAGCTATCCTGTGGATGATCGTGCCAAAAGGTCTGCCATACTTGATCGTTAACCAGACTCTGGGCAAGAAAGCGATTTCCAAGATGCTGAACACCTGTTACCGCATCTTGGGTCTTAAGCCGACCGTTATCTTTGCTGACCAGATAATGTACACCGGTTTTGCCTATGCGGCTCGCTCTGGTGCTTCAGTGGGTATCGATGATATGGTTATTCCGGCTAAGAAAGCGGAGATCATCGAAGAGGCAGAAACCGAAGTTGCCGAGATCCAGGAGCAGTTCCAGTCTGGTCTGGTTACTGCGGGTGAACGCTACAACAAAGTGATCGATATTTGGGCTGCGGCGAACGAGCGTGTTGCGAAAGCGATGATGGAAAACCTATCGGTCGAAGAAGTAGTTAACCGTGATGGCGTGGTGGAACAGCAAGTTTCTTTCAACAGCATCTTTATGATGGCTGATTCCGGTGCGCGTGGCTCTGCTGCTCAGATCCGTCAGTTAGCTGGTATGCGTGGCCTGATGGCGAAACCGGACGGCTCGATCATTGAAACGCCAATCACCGCCAACTTCCGTGAAGGTCTGAACGTACTCCAGTACTTCATCTCGACGCACGGTGCGCGTAAAGGCTTGGCGGATACCGCACTGAAAACCGCTAACTCTGGTTATTTGACTCGTCGTCTGGTAGACGTTGCACAGGACCTGGTGGTAACTGAAGATGACTGCGGTACGCACAACGGCATCCTGATGACGCCGGTTATTGAAGGTGGCGATGTTAAAGAGCCACTGCGTGAACGCGTTCTGGGTCGTGTAACAGCGGAAGATATCATCAAGCCGGGTACGGCTGATATTTTGGTGCCACGCAATACCCTATTGAATGAGAAGACTTGTGATCTGTTGGAAGAGAGCTCTGTCGATAGCGTTAAAGTTCGTTCAGTAGTGAGCTGCGAAACTGACTTTGGTGTGTGTGCCAACTGCTATGGTCGTGACTTGGCGCGTGGTCACATCATCAACAAGGGCGAAGCCATCGGCGTTATCGCGGCACAATCCATCGGTGAGCCGGGTACCCAGTTGACGATGCGTACTTTCCACATCGGTGGTGCGGCATCACGTGCGGCAGCAGAGTCCAGCATTCAGGTTAAGAATAGAGGTAGTCTGAAGCTGAACAATGTTAAGTTCGTTATGAATGCAGCGGGAAAGCTGGTGATTACTTCTCGTAATACCGAGTTGAAGCTGATCGACAAGTTTGGCCGTACCAAAGAAAGCTACAAAGTGCCTTACGGTGCAGTGATGGGCAAAGGTGACGGTGAAGAAGTTAATGGCGGCAAAACGGTGGCTAACTGGGATCCACACACTATGCCAGTTATCAGTGAAGTGAGTGGTTTCATTCGTTTCGCTGACATGGTTGACGGCCAGACCATTACTCGCCAGACCGACGAACTGACCGGTTTGTCTTCCCTGGTAGTGTTTGATAGCTCAGAGCGTACCGGTAGCGGTAAAGATTTGCGTCCGGCGCTGAAAATCGTTGATGCCAAAGGCGAAGACGTGTTGATCCCAGGTACTGATATGCCTGCTCAATACTTCCTGCCAGGCAAAGCGATTGTGCAACTAGAAGACGGCATTCAGATCGGTGCGGGTGATACCTTGGCGCGTATTCCTCAAGAATCCGGCGGTACTAAAGATATCACCGGTGGTCTGCCACGCGTTGCGGACTTGTTCGAAGCACGTCGTCCGAAAGAGTCGGCAATCCTGGCTGAAATCAGCGGGATTATCTCGTTCGGTAAAGAGACCAAAGGCAAACGTCGGCTGGTAATTTCTCCGCTGGATGGTAGCGATGCTTACGAAGAGATGATCCCGAAATGGCGTCAGCTCAACGTATTTGAAGGGGAAATTGTAGAACGTGGTGACGTTGTTTCCGACGGCCCAGAGTCTCCGCACGACATTCTGCGCTTGCGTGGTGTGAATGCTGTTACCCGCTATATCACTAACGAAGTGCAGGAAGTTTACCGTCTACAAGGTGTTAAGATTAACGATAAACATATCGAAGTTATCGTTCGTCAGATGCTGCGTAAAGGCACCATTGTCAGTGCGGGGGGGAGCGAATTCCTGGAAGGCGAGCAAGCTGAAGTTTCACGCGTTAAGATTGCCAACAGTCAGCTTGAAGCTGAAGGTAAGATCCCGGCAACCTTCTCACGTGACTTGTTGGGTATCACCAAGGCTTCCCTGGCGACCGAATCCTTCATTTCTGCAGCATCGTTCCAGGAAACGACGCGCGTTCTTACCGAAGCGGCGGTTGCTGGCAAGCGTGATGAACTGCGTGGTCTGAAAGAGAACGTCATCGTGGGCCGTCTGATCCCAGCCGGTACGGGTTACGCTTATCATCAGGATCGTATGCGTCGTCGTGCGCAGGATGAAACACCGATTGTTCCGCAGGTCAGCGCGGAAGAAGCAACAGCCAACCTGGCTGAACTACTCAATGCAGGCAATCTAGGCGGCGGAAACGACGAGTAACCGCCGCATGCATGGCACCGACTGGACTGATAAGCCGCACCTTTAGCGCTGAGGATCCCCAGAAATCCCTCATTAATAGATCAGCACCATACTTCGGTATGTTTTATATAGATGGATGAGGATAGCTATCAGCTCTATCCGCCTTACTAATAGCGGAGAGTGTCGTAAGACATTATCCGCTAATGCCAGCTTTAATCTATTCAATCCAACATCAAAAACAGGTTAGTTTATGGACGAAAAACAGTTTCAGGCTCTGGCTAACGAATTGGCCAAAAATCTCAAAACCCCTGAGGAACTCAACCAGTTCGATCGGCTGCTGAAAAAAATCAGTCCAAGATCGGCTCTTATGCCCGCAACGGCTATTCCACCAAAACCGTTACCACTGGCGATGGCCCGCTGGAGCTGCGTACTCCGCGCGATCGTGACGGTTCCTTTGAACCGCAGCTGGTGAAGAAAAACCTCACCGATGTCGTCATAGAGCCGGTTGTCAAATGGCAAAACCGACCACTGGATGCAGTCTATCCGACTGTTGATCTTAACTGTATCCTACTGAAAGTCCGGCAGGACAGCCGCATCATCAACAAATCCGTGTTCTCCGCGCTGGGCATTTGGCTGGCCTAAAATGAAGGCGCGAAGTTCTGGCTGAACGTGCTGAAAGAGCTAAAAACTGCGGGCTGAACGGACATTTTCATCGCATGCGTTAACGGCCTGAAAGGCTTCCCCGATGGGCGTTGTTGAATAAATCAGATTTGGAATAAAAGAGTCCCCTGAATGGGCATCTTTCAGGCAAGGCGTACACTTTCGGCATACCGGCGAGCGTCATCTTGTTTAATGCACAGATCATGGCCAGCGCCTCTACAACTTGCCCATCATAATCTCGCAGCGACAGGTGACCACCAAATAGCTGTTTTACTCTATACCTCGCTGTTGCCGCTATCGAACGTCGGTGGTAGCCTGTGATAATTTTCCACCGTGTGTTGTCTCTGGTAAGGCACTGGTTCGCTACCGCTTGATTTCGCTCTGCATAGTCTGCCGACTAATAACGGGCTCCGCTGCTGGGCGGTATTAACGCCTTGAGCTTCTTGCCCCTTAACTCATCATGACTCACTCGCGTATCCTAAGCCCGATCCGCCGAGGCGACTTTGATTTTACGGTACCTCTGACGGATGAGACCTGGGAAGGCTTCGGTATCGGTGACATTGCTCAAAGAAAGGTCAGCACAGATGACCTCATGTGTTTCTGTATCTACGGCCAAATGCATTTTTTGCCAGATCCGCCGTTTTTCCTGACCGTGTTTTTTGCCATCCACTCACCTTCACCCAACACGTTGAGCCCGCTAAAGTCGATAACGAGGTACGCAATTTCACCCGGCGTTGGGGTTTTAAACGGGACATGGCCGGACTTTGCCCGCTTACTGATGCAGGTGTCGTCCGGGCAGTTCAACGGCACTTTGATCAGTGTGATAATGGAATCGACGAAGCCCTGGAGGGCGCGAAGTGTCAGGCCGAAAATCCGTTTCAGCATCAATACGCTGGTGATTGCCATTACGCTGGTCATTTCCATATAGGAATAATGTTGTCGGCGACCACGCAGAGAAGGTTTTGCCTCGCAGTACCAGGCGTGAAGTGCCGTTTCATCCACCGAGAAAGTGAGTGAGCCCCGAGTGATAATGGCGTTGTTGTAAGCCTTCCAGTTGGTGATGTTGAACTTTTGCTGGGCCACGGAATGTCGCTATTTTGACAGAAGGAGAGTGATCTGATCCTCGTGCCGGCCAAAAGTTCGATTTATTCAACAAAGCCCCGCTGATGTTCAAAAGAGCTGTTGCGCTCCCGAGGCGTGGCCAGTTAAAAGCGCCTGTGAGTGTTTTGATTGTTTATTTTGTCGAACCGTTTTTACGGTTGGCTTCAAGGTTGTGAGCTAGATGGGAGTCACGTTCAGCGGCCAAAGCAGCTTCCATCAACGGCTAGATTAACGGAGTTAAAATACCATCTTTGCCCGTCAAGGCCTGACCATATCCTGACGTACTTTCAGGGCGTTATCGAAATTGAAGGGTTAGGATATGTGTCATTCCTTTTTGATTATATATTGACTTGAATGACACAGAATTTCTAACACTCCAACCGTTTAACGTTCCCCCATCTAATTTTGGGGGATACAATCAACCGGCCTTCTGTCTTCAGTTTCCTATAGGTTTAACTTTTTCTCCAAATAGTGGATGTTGGTGCCACCATGCTGGAAGTTTTCATCGTTCATGATCTTTTGCTGCAACTTAATGTTGGTTTTGATGCCATCAATGATCAACTCGGCCAGCGCATTCTTCATGCGGGAAATTGCCACATCTCGGTTTTCACCGTAAGTGATCAGCTTACCGATCATGGAGTCATAGTACGGTGGCACCGTATAGCCAGCGTAGATATGAGACTCCCAACGCACGCCGAAACCACCTGGCACATGGAAACGAGTGATCTTGCCTGGGCTTGGCAGCAAAGTATTTGGATCTTCGGCGTTGATACGGCATTCCACCGCGTGGCCATGGATCTTCACATCGTGTTGTTTGATCGATAGAGGCAGACCGGCAGCAATGCGTAACTGCTCTTTGATCAGATCCACACCGGTGATCATCTCAGTAACCGGATGTTCAACTTGAATACGGGTGTTCATTTCGATGAAATAGAACTCGCCGTTTTCATACAGAAACTCAAAAGTACCTGCACCCCGGTAGCCGATTTCCACGCAGGCTTTCGAGCAACGTTCGCCGATATAACGGCGCATGTCGCTAGTGATACCTGGTGCTGGTGCCTCTTCTACCACTTTCTGGTGGCGGCGCTGCATGGAACAATCACGCTCAGCCAGATAGATAGCGTTGCCCTGGCCGTCAGCCAATACCTGAATTTCAATATGGCGTGGGTTCTCCAGGTATTTTTCCATATAAACCATTTCGTTGTTGAAAGCCGCTTTGGCTTCTGCTTTCGTCATGTTAATAGACTGCTCAAGGTCTTTATCGCTGTGCACAACGCGCATGCCACGGCCGCCACCACCGCCGGATGCCTTGGTGATCACCGGGTAACCAATACGTTTGGCAAAGGCGTGGTTTTTATCCATATCGTCGGTCAGCGGGCCATCGGAACCAGGCAGACAAGGTACCCCGGCTTTCTTCATGGCACTGATCGCAGAAACCTTATCGCCCATCAGGCGGATAGTTTCCGCTTTTGGGCCAATAAAGATAAAGCCTGAGCGTTCAACCTGCTCGGCGAAGTCGGCATTCTCGGACAGGAAGCCATAGCCAGGGTGGATCGCCACTGCACCGGTGATTTCCGCCGCAGAGATGATAGCCGGGATGTTTAAGTAACTTTTTACCGATTGTGCCGGGCCGATACACACGGTCTCATCAGCCAGCAGTACGTGTTTCAGATCGCGGTCGGCTATGGAGTGAACTGCCACGGTCTTGATGCCCAGCTCTTTACAGGCACGCAAAATACGTAGTGCTATCTCGCCACGGTTGGCGATAACAATTTTATCAAGCATGAAACGCCTCGTTATTCGATGACGACCAGTGGCTCGTCATATTCAACCGGCTGGCCGCTTTCCACCAGAATAGCTTTAACAACACCAGATTTATCTGCCTCGATCTGGTTCATCATTTTCATTGCTTCAACGATGCACAGCGTATCGCCGACATTCACGCTCTGGCCAACTTCCACAAAGGCTTTCGCGTCGGGGCTTGGCGTGCGGTAGAAGGTACCAACCATAGGGGAGCGAACGATATGACCACTCATCAACGCAGGGGGTTCTGCACCTGACACGCTGCCTATTGTTGCAGCCAGAGCTGGCTGTTGCTGTGCCGGTAGTGCATATGCCTTCTGCATCATTGGGTAAGCCTGCGCTGGTGCGGCACGGCTGATGCGAACGGATTCTTCGCCTTCAGAGATTTCCAGTTCATAAATGCCTGATTCTTCAACCAGTTCGATCAGTTTCTTGATTTTACGAATATCCATGAGTGTGATTCCGTACTCTTTTTGTGTAGCAATTTAGTGGGTATTTGACAGACAGTTAACCGCTGCCTGTAAAGCAAAAGTGTAGCCATTTGCACCCAGCCCACAGATCACGCCTACCGCTACGTCAGAGAGGTAAGAGTAATGGCGGAAAGGCTCACGAGCGTGCACGTTGGACAGATGGATCTCGATAAAGGGGATCTGCACCGCCAGCAATGCATCGCGTAGCGCCACACTGGTGTGCGTGAACGCAGCCGGGTTGATCAAAATGAAATCCGTGTTGCCGCGTGCCTGATGAATGCGATCGATCAGCAGAGACTCGGCGTTGGATTGCAGATGACTCAGTATTATATCCAGTGCGGACGCCTGGTTTTCTAATTCATTAACAATCTCTGCTAGTGTTGTGCTGCCGTACTTCTCTGGCTCACGCGTCCCCAACAGATTCAGATTGGGGCCGTTTAGAAGCAAAATGTGAGAATTATTCGACATTGTGCTGGTATCTCCGGCAATAAAACCAACATCGTAGAAAATAACCCGATGTCACCGATTTGTCATCTATCTGTTAAGGGGGGAATTTTCTCTTAGAACAGGATCAAGGTCGGGTATTATAACGATATCGTAGCAATTAGCAGCTGAATACTGATCTTATCAGCGAAGATATTTAAAACCAAGTTAGTCAGTCCAGATAATCATTGTGGGAGTGTAAAGGGGCGTTGTTGAATAAATCGGATTTGAAATAAAGAGTCCCGTGAATGGGCAGCTTTCAGGCAAGGCGTACACTTTCTGGCATACCAGCGAGCGGCATCTTGTTTAATGCACAGATCATGGCCAGCGCCTCTGCAACTTGCCCATCATAATCTCGCAGCGACAGGTGACCACCAAATAGCTGTTTTACTCTATACCTCGCTGTTGCCGCTATCGAACGTCGGTGGTAGCCTGTGATACTTTTCCACCGTGTGTTGTCTCTGGTAAGGCGCTGGTTCGCTACCGCTTGATTTCGCTCTGCATAGTCTGCCGACTAATAACGGGCTCCGCTGCTGGGCGGTATTAACGCCTTGAGCTTCTTGCCCCTTAACTCATCATGACTCACTCGCGTATCCTAAGCCAGATCCGCCGAGGCGACTTTGATTTTACGGTACCTCTGACGGATGAGACCTGGGAAGGCTTCGGTATCGGTGACATTGCTCAAAGAAAGGTCAGCACAGATGACCTCATGTGTTTCTGTATCTACGGCCAAATGCAGTTTTCGCCAGATCCACCGTTTTTCCTGACCGTGTTTTTTTGCCATCCACTAGCCTTCACCCAACACGTTGAGCCCGCTAGAGTCGATAACGAGGTACGCAATTTCACCCGGCGTTGCGGTTTTAAACGGGACATGGCCGGACTTTGCCCGCTTACTGATGCAGGTGTCGTCCGTGCAGTTCAACCGCACTTTGATCAGTGTGACAATGGAGTCGACAAAGCCCTGGAGGACGAGAAGTGTCAGGCCGAAAATCCGTTTCAGCATCAATACGCTGGTGATTGCCATATCGGAATAATGTGGTGTGCGACCACGCAGAGAAGGTTTTGCCTCGCAGTACCAGGCGTGAAGTGCCGTTTCATCCCCCCAGCAAGTGAGTGAGCCCCGAGTGATAAGGGCGTTGTTGTAAGCCTTCCAGTTGGTGATGTTGAACTTTTGCTGGGCAACGGAATGTCGCTATTTTGACAGAAGGAGAGTGATCGGATCCTCGTGGCGGCCAAATGTTCGATTTATTCAACAACGCCCTTAATACAGAATGAAACGGGTATGGCTACACAAGAAAAACAGCTTGATGTCATTTATCTCGGGCGTATCGCCATCGATTTCTATGCACAACAGATCGGCACGCGTCTGGAAGAGGCCAGCATATTCTCCAAATATATCGGCGGCCATTCCGGCAATGTGGCCTACGGCACCGCCATCCAGGGTCTGAAGGCCAGTATGCTGGCCCGCGTCGGCGACGAACATATGGGCCGTTTCCTGCGCGAAGAACTACAACGCGTCGGTGCCGATACCCAATGCCTGATCACCGATCCCCAGCACCTTACCGGCCTAGTGATCCTTGGCATTCAAGATCAGGAAACCTTCCTGCTTATTTTCTACCGTGAAAACTGCGTGGATATGGCGTTGAAGCCGGACGATATCGACGAATCCTTCATAGCGTCTTCGCGTGCGCTATCCATTACCGGCACCCATCTTTGACATCAGAATACCCGCGCTACGGTATTGAAGGCGTTGTAATACGCCAGTCGCCATGGCCTGCTCACTGTGCTGGATATCGACTACCGGCCGGTACTGTGGGGCCTAACGTCGCTGTGTGATGGTAAAACCCGCTTTGTCGAGTCAGCAAAGGTGACCCGCGAACTGCAGTATGTAATGCATCACTTTTATTTGATTGTCGGCACCGAAGAAGATTTTCATATTGTCGGCGGCAGCATCGACACCCTGAGCGCACTGACAAACGTGCGTAAAGCAACCCAGGCCACGCTGGTCTGTAAACGTGGAGTAGAGCAGTTCGGTATTGAAAGGTGAGATCGCCACCGACTGGCTGCAGGTAAAACTGCATGCCGGTGTACGCGTTGAGGTGCTGAACGTGCTGGGCACAGGCGATACCTTTATTTCCGGCTTGCTTCGCTGCCA
This sequence comes from Serratia symbiotica (Periphyllus acericola), assembly GCF_964019515.1. NCBI lineage: Bacteria > Pseudomonadati > Pseudomonadota > Gammaproteobacteria > Enterobacterales > Yersiniaceae > Serratia > Serratia symbiotica. The sequence goes on along the minus strand of NZ_OZ026452.1, from coordinate 717,760 downwards.
TCTTAACGATGAAGGCTGGGATCAGGCCTGACACTATGCCAATGCCTGCGGCGCATTAGTCGTTTCGCGCAATGGCTGCGCCCCGGCAATGCCCAGTAAGCAGGAACTGGATGACTATCTGCAACGCGAACAGGAAGCGCAACGCCCGGACTGCGATGAGCGGCTTAACCATCTGCACCGGGTCACCACCCGTAAGCAGCAGTGGCCGGAACTGTGCGTATTCGCATTCGATCACCGCAAACAACTGGTGGATATGGCGCGAGAAGCCAACGTCAGCGAAGAACGCATCCCCGTACTAAAAACCCTGCTGCTGACAGCGGCGCAACAAGCCGCAGAGGCAGCAGGGCTGCGGGGCAACAGCGGCATTATGGCGGATACCACCTATGGTCAGGCGGCGTTGCACGCGATCACCGGCCAGGGCTAGTGGATCGGTCGGCCGGTCGAGCTGCCTGAGTCACGTACACTGCGGCTGGAGCACGGCAATATCAGCTCGCAGCTTATCGACTAGCCTCAGGAACATGTAGTGAAATGCCTGGTGTTTTACCACCCATATGACGTCGCCGAACTGCGCCGCAAACAGGATGGATTGATTAGCGAGGTATATCGCGGTTGCTGCAAGTCCGGTCATGAACTGCTGCTGGAGGTTATCCTGCCGGGAAAGTAACGCCGATAAAGACGAAGGTTACTATCTGGATATGTTGCAGCACTTTTATCTGTTAGTTATTAAGCCGGACTGGTGGAAATTGCCTCCGTTGAGCGCCGAGAACTGGTAGCAGGTCGGTGCTTTGATCGACGCTAACTATCCGTTCTGCCGTGGGGTGTTGATCCTGGGGCAGGATGCGTCGGAAGAAACGTTGAAAGCCAGTTTCGCGGCTGCTGTAGAGGCTCGCTGGGTAAAAGGTTTTGCGGTCGGCCGCACCATATTTGGGCAGCTTTCACGCCGCTAGCTGCAGGGAGAGCTGGATGATGCTGCTTTAATCGAGCAGGTGAAACAAAATTAACTGACGCTGATTGGTTTCTGGCGTCAATACCGCCCTACGCCTCATCAGCCATGATTGCCGAACCCTCCCATTAAATGGCTTTTCGCCGCTTTAAGGGGATTTTTTGTCTGTTTTCTTTGAAGTAACGCTACTTGAAATCTAATCAATCGCTTTTTGGTGAAATGAAATTTCTAATCCATCTGTTAGAATGACCTGTTAATAACTCAGGCGTTAGGCGGATACGCCTTAGCCCACACTGCGAGCCGAATGGATGAAAACCCAACTCAACTTTCGCTGTTACAGGACGAGATCCGCCATCGCTATGAAACACTGAGCAAGCGTTTGAAACAGGTGGCGCGTTACATGTTGGATAACAGTAATAGCATTGCTTTCGATACCATCGCCTCCATAGCCGTGCAGGCCAGCGTCCCACCCTCTACCCTGATCCGCTTCGCCAACAACTTTGGCTTTAGCGGCTTCAACGAAATGAAACAGGTTTTTCGCCAGCACCTGATGGAAGAAACGGTCAACTACACCGAACGTGCGCGCCTGTTTCGTCGAACCTCTACCGACGGACACGTCATACCGGAAAAGCCGGCGGAAATTATTAATGTTTTCAATATGATCAATTCCTAGTCATTGCACCAATTGGTGATGCAAACCAGCTCCGAGCAGTTGGATCCGGCGGTTGAGTTGCTGAACAACGCCAAGAATATCTACGTGATTGGTTTGCGCCGTTTATTCAGCGTCGCTTCCTACCTCACCTATGCGTTGCTCCATCTGGAGCGCCGGGCGTTCCTGATTGACGGACTGGGCGGCATGTTTACCGAACAGCTCAGCATGGTGAAGCTGAATGACGTGGTGATCGCCATCAGCTATTCGCCGTACGCGCAGGAACTGGTGGAATGGGGTGCCAAGTACGGTTTGCAGCAGATCGCCATTACCGACAGCCAGGTCAGTCGGCTGTCCACCTTCAGCGATGTGTGCTTTGTGGTGCGTGAAGGCCAGGTGGATGGTTTCCGCTCCCAGGTCGCTTCAATGTGTCTGGCGCAGACCCTGGCGGTATCGTTGGCATTGAATAACGCCAAAGAAGAGTAATAAATCATCCTCTCCGCTTTGGCAGAGAGGAGATATAGCGACGTGAAATCATTCACCTCCGACCTTCTCCCCCTGATAGAGTGACGCTCACCTGAGTAACGTCGGAAATATTTAACATCGCAATAATTATTGGGTTGCTGGATAACTGTCGGTGTTAATCCAGGCATGGTCTTTTTCCCAAGTGAATTTCCACCGCCGTACTGGGCCGACCATTACGTTGAGATAATATCTGTCGTAACCGGCTAATGTCGCCACCGGGTGGTAGCAGCGCTGCACCTTGACCACATCGCGGTTAAACACCGACATGCACTCATCCAGTGAGCGATCGTCGGTATATACCCGCTGCGTGCAAAAACCTTGCTCTGGCTGGATACGGTGATAATATGTCTCTTCCAGATAGATTTCATTCTGCGAGTCTTCCTGGTCATGTTTGTGGCTGGGATACAAGCTGGTATTGCCTTCATCCGTATAAACCTACACTACCAGCAGGCTGTCGGCCGGTTCGCTGTCCGGCAAAATATTGTGCACCAGACGCCGGTTACGCTCTTTGCCACGATATTCAACGCCGACCTCCGCCGGGGTGATCAAGCGTGACGGCAGGTGCCCATTTCCTGGTGCGCTGCAGACCGCCAATTCCAAGGCGCCTTCCGCTCGTACTTCAATCTTGTCGTGATGCGGCACGTCTACCGCGTAAGGCGGTATGCGCTCAAACGGACTCATGCATTTGCCGATTCTTGGGTATTGCGCAGGTAGGGTGGTGAGGGAAGCAGTGCCAGCGACCAATACCGGGCACAGCTCTTTATTGCCGCTTTCCAACGGCAGCGACTGACCAGCCCTAAGGTGATAGACATCAAACCCCACAAAGCGCCAGTCGGCATTTTCTGGGGTGACGTGCTGGATGCGGCCTTGAGTATTTGGCTGCTAACGCTTGGCAAGCAATGAAGACATAGTGATTCTATTGTAAATGGGCTATTCGGTAAAAACGACAACGGCTACTACTCCCATTCTAATCACGTCCCCTGTTGCCTAAAGTGTATTAACCCAGCATCGGCATGCTGTATTCAGACACAGTTTGCTGCCCGGTAGTCCAGCTGGACGGTGGCGGTTTTCATGTGGGTGTAGAAACGTACACCGTCGGTACCATGGACGTTCAGCGCACTGAACACCGAGCGCTTCCAGCCGCCGAAGCTGTGGAATGCCATCGGTACCGGCACCGGCACGTTGACCCTCACCATACCGCCCTGCACTTCCTGCACGAACTGGCGCGCGTAGTGGCCGTTACGGGTAAAGATGGCGCTGCCATTGCCAGATTCATGGCTGTTCACCGTGTCGATGGCAGTCTGGTAGTCAAGCACGTGGACAATGCCCAGCACCGGTCCGAAGATCTCTTCACGATAGATACGCATATTCGGTTTAACGTGGTCAAACAGGGTGCCGCTAACATAGTAACCCTTGGGGTAGCCAGACACCTGATAATTACGGCCGTCGGCCACCAGCGTTGCGCCTTCTTCCACGCCCAGATCGATATAACCCAATACCTTTTTTTGGTGTGCTGAGGAGACCAGCGGCCCCATTTCATTTTCTTCGCCGCCCTGCTGAATGCCCGGGCCAACGCGCAGTTGGGTGATCAACGGTTTTAACCTGGCGATCAGTTTATCAGCCGTGTCGTCACCGACCACCACCACGACTAGTAGCGCCATACAACGTTCGTCTACAGAGCCGAACGCACCGCCCATCAGGGCCTTTACCGTTGCGTCGAGATCGGCATCCGGCATGATGATGGCCTGATTTTTCGCCGCGCCGAAGGCCTGTACCCGCTTACCATGGGCGCTGGCCGTCGTGTAGATATACTCCTCCACGGCGGCCGAACCGACAAAGCTCACCGCCTGAATATGTGAGTCTGTACACAATTGCGCAGCATCTTCGTTAGCGCACGCCGTCAGGTAGGCCAGCCTCTTTGAGTAATTCTGCCATCCGTACTGCAGCCGAAGGTGCCAACGCTTGCGGCTTGAGCACGAAGGTGTTACCGCAGGCCAGTGCGATAGGGAACATCCACATCGGCACCATCACCGGGAAGTTGAACGGGGTGATACCCGCAACCACGCCCAGAGGCTGCATTAGCGAGAAGCTGTCAACGCCGTTGCCGACGTCAGCCGAATACTCTCCCTTGATCAAATGCGGAATACCGCAGGCAAACTCGATCACTTTAATACCGCTGGTCAATTCGCACAGCGCATTGGAGTAAACCTTTCCGTGTTCACTAATGATCAGCGTCGCCAGTTCGTCATGATGCTGTTCCAGAAGCACCTTAAAATTGAACATAATGCGCACCCGGCGCAGTGGTGTGGTGCGCGACCAGTCGGCAAAAATCTGGTGGGCCACGTCAATGGCCTGCTTCACTTCCGTGGCAGTGCTCTGTGTGACACGGCGTTCAACCTTCCCGGTAGCTGGGTTATGCACGTCGACGGTTTGATTGCTGCTGCTCAGTCACACCTGCCCACCAATAAAGTTACCCACGGTTTTCATATCTCACCCTCTTTTAAGGCCGCTGTCGCCAGATCGCCTGCGGCCCTGTCCGCAGGCGGTAGCGTTTTCATCACGCTGCTTGCTGGAGAGGCACACAAGCAGGCTCAATCCTGACCGAATGAAGCAAACTCTATTTCATTGAAAAAAATATTTTAAATAAATTATTTTAGAAAATTTATTTTTAGTACGGGAGGTGGCAGTTTTGCCACGCTTTTATACAATGCCATGACATGTCGGGAAAAAGCCGCCATTCCACTTATCCACAGGCCAGCGGGAATTATCCCTGACTTTTATACAGAAATAGTCAGCCAATCTAGCAATATGACAAAGCCTGACGCAAAGGGATAGCCTGGCAATGCCTGTTGGCTGTTTACGGTTTTTTTGAACTTGATCTAAAAATAAATATTTTATTATTCCCTAATGATGAAATAAATGCTCTCTTTTAGCGAAGATTCATTCGAATACCACCGCCTGGATGACAGGCACGGTTCACACCCTTCCGCCTCGCTCTTCCCTAAAACCTACTGCGTGGATGGAAGCCAGGATAAAAATCGAAGCAAAATATGTCACATCAGCGTAAGCATAATACCGGGTATATACTACGAATTTGCGGTATTGCAGCTCTCGGCGGCATTCTATTCGGTTACGATACTGCCTTGATCTCTGGTGTGAACGATACCCTTAAAACCTATTTTGACCTCAGCTCAATCGAAACTGGCTGGGCAGTTTCCAACATAGTTATTGGCTGTGTCGTTGGCGCTTTTGGTGCCGGGCCGTTGGCTGCGCATTATGGCCGTAAAAAAGCCCTGATGCTGGCGGCGCGGCCCTGGCGACTACCTTCACCTGGTTTATAATTTACCACATCATCGGGGGGTTGGCAGTGGGTATCGCCGCCACCATCTCACCTATGTACATATCGGAAGTCTCACCAAAAGATATGCGTGGTCGTGTGCTCAGCATGCAGCAGTTCGCCATCGTGTTCGGCCAAATTGTGATCTTCTACGTTAACTTCAAAATCGCCAGCGAAGCCTGGCTGGTAGAAATGGGCTGGCGTTGGATGATGGGTTCGGAAGTGATCCCTAGCGTGCTGTTCCTGATGCTGGTGTTTATCATTATAGAATCGCAGCGCTGGAGCGTAATTGTCGGTCGTGACGACGTAATTGTCGGTCGTGAAGATCAGGCTTTGGCGATGTTGACCAAAGTATCCTAGGAGGCAAACATGTTCGATTACAATGTGCCTAAATCAGTGTCCGGTTTTAGTTGACCCTTACAAACAGCCTGCCAGGGGTATCGCCGGGAGCGATACTGGGTCATTTGAAGCACTTTTATTACGAGGCCAGTATTACCTTAGCCTCTAAAAATGCCGATCACCTTAAGAACCTATCCCATTAGGCTATTTTGGCCTTGGGTAGTGCGGACAATCCCCACCTACTCACTGTATACGCCGGTTGTTGCGCACTGTCGGTGTCCGAACTGGCTGTAATAATGGACGCCTACCTGGTAGGGTCTAAGTGACTGGCCCTCCTGGCCGTCTTTTTTATGAGATGAATCGTTTAAACAAACTTCAGGGCGATCCAGTACAGGCAGCCGGAAAGCAGCATAGAGATTGGCAGAGTCAGTAACCAGGCTAATAGGATGTTCTTCACGGTTTTGCTTTGCACACCGCCACCGTCCACGATCATCGTGCCAGCAACCGCCGAAGAAAACACGTGGGTGGTGGATACCGGCATGCCAGTATAGCTGGCTATGCCGATTGATAAAGCGGCGGTCATCTGGGCCGACACGCCCTGGGCGTAGGTCATGCCTTTCTTACCAATCTTCTCGCTGATGGTGGTGGCAACGCGTTTCCAACCGACCATGGTGCCGAGTGACAGCGCCAGAGCAACCGCGCCGATGATCCACATCGGCGCATATTCGACGGTCTCTAGCAGATCCTGACGCAAGCTCTTTAGGAAGCGCTGGTCAGCCTCAGAGGTTTCAGGTAGCTTGGCGTCGTTCGCCGTATCGGTGATGCACATCAGCAGGCGACGCAGTTGGCTGCGTTGCTTTACCGTTAGTTGGCTGTAGCTCTGCAAATTGTGCAACTGCCCCAAAGTTAGCTCAATCGTCGCCATAGCACGGGAGATGTTGCAGTGGAACTCAAGGGGTTGGTTTAACACAGCGTCTTCATCCCTGCTTGGCACACTAGGCGTCAAGGACACCTCCTGTGGCAGCGCATCGCCGTGCTGCTGGTAATACTGCTGTAGGTGGAAGACCGCATCACGCGTACGGGTGATGTCATAACCGGTGGAATTCATATTGACGACGAAACCTGCCGGAGCAATGCCGATCAGCACTAACATGAGCAAACCGATACCTTTCTGGCCATCGTTGGCACCGTGCGAGAAGCTGACACCAATCGCTGACAGGATCAGTGTGATACGAGTCCAGAACGGCGGTTTGCGTTTGCCGTCGACCTTTTCACGTTCCGCAGGGGTCATGTGGATACGCTGGCGTTTTTTGGTGGTACACCAATAGCGGCGCAAGGCGAACACTATCAGCCCGGCGGCCAGCATGCCGACCAACGGCGAGATGAGCAATGACAGGAAAATGCCAATCATTTTCGGAACGTTCAACGCATCTACTATCGATGTATTGTTCATCAGGGCGTTGGTTAAACCGACACCGATGATTGCGCCAATCAGCGTATGGGAACTGGAGGCTGGCAGACCGAAATACCAGGTGCTGAGGTTCCAGATAATCGCCGCCAGCAGCATGGAGAACACCATCGCTAATCCGTGCGCTGAACTGACGTTCAACAACAGGTCGGTAGGCAGCAAATGGACAATGGCGTAGGCAACACTCAAACCACCGAGCATCACGCCAAGAAAGTTGAATAAACCCGCCATAATGACCGCAAGTTGCGAATGCATGGCACGGGTATAGATGACTGTAGCAACCGCATTGGCCGTATCATGAAAGCCATTGATGGCTTCATAAAACAACACGAACAACAATGCGAGAATCAACATCAGACTAGTATCGAAATCTAACCCAGTAAACAAATGCAGCATAAGTGTTAAGTCAGTTTGTAGACATGAACGCCGCACATTATCAGTGACAACCGGGCCAGGGGAAAAGGAAAATATAGCATTTTTTTTATTTATAGATGTTGGGTTTATGTTATCGACATGAAAAAATAAAGAATATTAGTGTGGAATGAGCATCTAGCTAGGGTAATATTCTCACTATGGCGCTGACAGCGTCAGAGTTTTACAATCTGCGTGGCGTTGTTGAATAAATCGGATTTGGAATAAAGAGTCCCGTAAATGGGCATCTTTCAGGCAAGGCGTACACTTTCTGGCATACCGGCGAGCGTCATCTTGTTTAATGTACAGATCATGGCCAGCGCCTCTGCAACTTGCCCATCATAATCTCGCAGCGACAGGTGACCACCAAATAGCTGTTTTACTCTGTACCTCGCTGTTGCCGCTATCGAACGTCGGTGGTAGCCTGTGATAATTTTCCACCGTGTGTTGTCTCTGGTAACGCGCCTGTTCGCCATCGCTTGATTTCGCTCTGCATAGTCTGCCGACCAATAACGGGCTCCGCTGCTGGGCAGTATTAACGCCTTGAGCTTCTTGCCCCTTAACTCATCATCACACACTCGCGTATCCTAAGCCCGATCCGCCGAGGCGACTTTAATTTTACGGTACCTCTGGCGGATGAGACCTGGGAAGGCTTCGGTATCGGTGACATTGCTCAAGGAAAGGTCAGCACAGATGACCTCATGTGTTGCTGTATCTACGGCCAAATGCAGTTTTCGCCAGATCCGCCGTTTTTCCTGACCGTGTTTTTTTACCTTCCACTCGCCTTCACCCAACACGTTGAGCCCGCTAGAGTCGATAACGAGGTGCGCAATTTCACCCGGCGTTACGGTTTTAAACGGGACATGGCCGGACTTTGCCCGCTTACTGATGCAGGTGTCGTCCGGGCAGTTCAACGGCACTTTGATCAGTGTGATAATGGAATCGACGAAGCCCTGGAGGGCGCGAAGTGTCAGGCCGAAAATCCGTTTCAGCATCAATACGCTGGTGATTGCCATATCAGAATAATGTGGTGGGCGACCACGCAGAGAAGGTTTTGCCTCGCAGTACCAGGCGTGAAGTGCCGTTTCATCCCCCCAGCAAGTGAGTGAACCCCGAGTGATAAGGGCGTTGTTGTAAGCCTTCCAGTTGGTGATGTTGCACTTTTGCTGGGCCACGGAATGTCGCTATTTTGACAGAAGGAGAGTGATCTGATCCTCGTGCCGGTCAAAAGTTCGATTTATTCAACAACGCCCCACATCAGTGGTAATGACGCGTTTGTCGCCCGCTGACTCCATCGCCTGCTGGAAACGTTGCTGGCTGCGCTCGGCCTCGGTGTGTTGTTCCTGGTTCAGCGTGAAAATCGCTGAGCGGTACTGCGTGCCAATTTCGCCGCCTTGACGCATACCCTGCGTCGGATCGTAGTTTTCCAAAAACATCTGTAGCAATTGTTTGTAGCTGATGATTTTGGGATCGAACACTACGCACACTACTTCGGCATGGCCGTTTTGGCCGCTGCACACCTCACTGTAGGTTGGATTCGGCGTATAACCGCCGCTGTAGCCAGCGGCAGTGCTGTAAACGCCCGGTTCTGCCAGAACAGACGCTACACGCCCCAGAAACAGCACATGGCGAAGATCGCCAATGCCATGCCGCTTGGCACCTGGGTCATCGAATGCCCGGTGACCACGTTTAACCTAGTCACCGGCATGGGTGTGGTGCGGCCTGATAGCACGTACATCCCATCGGCGGTGAGTGATTTATTAAAAAATCGCACCACAATGCACTCCTGTTATCAGGGTAAGAATTGGCCCTAGAGTTGTATCCAACCGCGTCTTTGCTCACAATAAGCGATTGGTTGGGTTTATGTGTAAGCTTAACGCAGTATTTTGTATGCCAAAAGTGAAGAATGCGCCAGGTGAACAGTGACAGCCAAACCTTCATGCATGGCAGCGCCTGGAATAGGGCTATATGGGCTGCCTGCCTGATAGCCCAGAGCAAATACCAATAGAAAGGTAAAATAAACAAGGGGAATGCGTGCTACGATATCCATTCATGTGCTTGTTTTATTTTTTTTTGTGGCAACTGCGACCTACGCGGCGAATGTGCGGATCAAGGTGGAAGGTCTGAGTGGTGAGCTGGAGAAAAACGTCCGGGGTCGGCTGTCTTCTATAACGCCTGAAGAGGTCGGTAACGATGGTCATTTACGGGCGCGCGTGAACGAAGCGGTACGTCAGGGGTTGAGGGCATTAGGTTACTACAATCCAACCATCGATTTTACGCTGGACGATCGGCGAGGTCTATCGCGCCAGGTGTTACATGCTAAGGTGAACCCCGGTGAGCCGGTGCACATTGCCGGTGACAATATCGTGCTGAAGGGCGACGCTCTCACCGATGAGGATTACCTGACGCTGGTAAAGCAAGGCCGTCCGACCCTTGGCGAGATCCTCAACCACGGCAAGTACGACAGCTTTAAAAATTCTTTGACCAGCCTAGCGCTGCGTAAGGGTTACTTTGATGCAGACATGCTTGATAGCCAGCTCGGCGTGGCTGAAGATTTGCATAGAGCCTTTTGGGATATCGATTTTAACAGCGGATCGCGCTACCGTTTTGGCGAGGTAAAGTTTGAAGGTTCGCAAATCCGAGAAGACTATCTGCAAAATTTAGTGCCCTTTCATCAGGGAGATTATTACAGCTCGGAAGACTTAGCCGAACTGAATCGGCGTTTGTCCGCCACCAGCTGGTTTAATTCGGTAGTGGTGTTTCCTGACTTCAAAACTTCAAAAGGAAATAGGGTGTTGCCGCTATATGCATGGGTCACGCCGCGCACCCGCAATACTATCGAGACTGGGGTCGGTTATTCCACCGATGTTGGTCCGCGCGTGAAGGGTCCCTGGAAAAAACCCTGGCTCAATGATCGCGGCCATAGTCTGGAAAGCAGTGCTCGCGTTTCGGCACCGGAGCAGCAGCTAGATTTGACCTATAAAATCCCACTGCTGAAGAACCCGCTTGAGCAATACTTCCTGTTGCAGGGGGGCTTCAAGAACGTCGATCTCAACGATACCAAGTCCGTTACTTCCAAAGTGGTGGTGTCGCGTAACTGGGATCTTTCCAGCGGCTGGCAGCGGGTTGTGAACCTGACCTGGCGTCTGGATCACTTTACCCAGGGTACTGTCACCAACACCACCATGCTGCTGTACCCCGGTGTCAGCGTTAACCGCACTCGCTCGCGTGGCGGTTTGATGCCAACCTGGGGTGACAGCCAGCGCTATTCCATTGATGTGTCCAATACCACTTGGGGTTACGGCGTGGACTTTGCGCTAATGCAGGCGCAGAACGTTTGGATCCGCACTCTGGCCGACAAACACCGCTTCTTGGTACGTTGGCAGGTGGGGTGGATCGAAACAAATGGCTTCGACAAAGTGCCGCCGGACCTGCGCTTCTTCGCCGGAGGAGATCGCAGTATTCGCGGCTATAAGTACACAGGTATTTCACCGTGTGACAACGAGGGTAAGGTTATCGGTGCTTCCAAAATTCTGACCGGTTCGCTGGAATACCAATATAACGTGACCGGCAAGTGGTGGGGTGCGGTGTTTGTTGATTCCGGCGAAGCGGTGGACGACATCAAAAAGAGCAATGTTAAAACCGGCGCGGGCATAGGCGTGCGCTGGCAGTCGCCGTTGGGGCCGGTGAAGCTGGATATTGCCGCGCCTGTGGGAGACAAAGAGACCCATGGAGTACAGTTCTACATCGGTTTGGGGCCTGAGCTATGAGCCTGGTGAAAAAGATTTGTCTCGGAGCCATGGGTGTTCTGTTGTTGCTGATAGGGGGGGGAGCCTTTTTTCTCGGCACCACCAACGGACTACATATGGCGATCAACGGCGCAGCGCGCTGGGTGCCAGGGTTGGACATCGACAGCGTCAGCGGCGGCTGGCGTGATCTGACGCTGAAAGGCGTGAAGTACCAGATGCCAGGCACGGCGATGACTGTTGGGCAGTTCCATCTATCGCTCGATCTGTCCTGTTTTAAACACCGCTCGCTGTGCGTCAATGCTTTAACTGCGCAGGATGTTGATGTGGTGATTAACACCAAAGAGATGGTGCCGTCCACACCGGCTAAAGAAACCAGGACACCCGCCACTCATCTCAGTACGCCATACCCGATTATCCTGCGTATGCTGGCGCTGGATAACGTCAAAGTCAGCGTCGATGGTACGGCGATTTCGCTGGCTGAGTTGCGCACTGGGACGCAATGGCAAGCGCACGCGTTGACGCTGATGCCTACCAAAATCAACTCGCTGCTGATCGCGTTGCCGAAAACCTCGCACAACCCGCGGCCGCAAACGGTACTATCAGGGGTAGGGGTAGAAGTGACGAAAAAGGTTGGTGAGCAGGGCGATAAGACAGCGAAATCGGCAGAACCGCCGCTAGGAGAAACTCTGAAAGCCTTATTCGCCAAACCGTTGCTGCCGGATTTGCCGGAAATTCGTTTGCCGCTGGATATCACCGTTAAGGAAATTAACGGTGAACACCTGCGTTTGGTTGGTGATACCAATGTGCTGATCACCCACCTACTGCTCCAGGCCAGCACCAAGGATCAGCACATCCAGTTAGATAATTTCGACGTCGAGTTGCCACAGGGCACGCTGTCTGCACAAGGGCAGGCGGCGCTGAACGGTGATTTTCCGATAAATATTGTGGCTAACAGCACGCTGGACATCTCGCCGCTAAAGGGCGAGAAGATCACGCTAAACCTCTGTGGCGGATTGCGTGAAGTACTGAAGGTGGCGCTCAACCTGTCCGGTCCCGTGGGTGCGCAGCTTGACTTGCAGGCTCGTTTGGCCGAGGTGGGTCTGCCCATGGCGATGACGTTGCAGAGCAAGCAACTGAAATGGCCGCTGATCGGCGAATCGCAATATAAGGTCAACGATTTCCGCCTGCGTTTTAACGGCAAGGCGACCGACTACGCACTGTCTACCCACGCCAATATCAGCGGCCATGATTTGCCACCGGCGGCGTTGATGCTAGATGGCAAAGGCAACATCGAACAGTTCAAACTGGAGCGCTTGCGATTGGCGGCGCTACAGGGCAATACCGATCTCACCGCGTTGGTGGATTGGAGTAACGCAATCAGTTGGAATGCGCAGTTGACGCTGAGTGGCATCAACAGCGCCAAGCAATGGCCGGAATGGTCGGCGAAGCTGGACGGCAAGATCATTACCCGTGGCAGTTTGCACGGCGGCAACTGGCAACTACAGGTGCCGGTATTGCAACTGGACGGCAACGTGAAACACAATAAGGTCACGGCGCGTGGCATGTTGAGCGGCAATGCCGCCGGGCAATGGAAAATCCCTGGCATCGGTTTGACGTTGGGGCGCAACCAACTGAATGTCGCAGGCCAGTTGGATGAGAAGAACTGGAACTTGGATGCTAATATAGACGCGCCGCGCCTTGATGGCATACTACCGGGGTTAGGCGGTACCTTGAAGGGATTGTTCAAACTGCGTGGCAACCTACAGGCACCGCAGTTGCTGGCCGATCTAACGGCCTTTGGCTTACAGTGGCAGGCACTGCGCATCAATCGGGTGAAGATCGATGGCGATGTGCGCTCTACTGACCAGATACAGGGTCAACTGGCGGTTCGTGTTGAACAACTGAAACAGGATACGTCGGAAGTCAGATTGCTGACCCTCAACGCCAAGGGCAGTGAGAAGCAGCATCAGATGCAACTAGAGGTTGACGGCAAGCCAGTTTCCGGCCAACTTGCACTGCAAGGCAGCTTTGATCGTCAGCAGCAGCGCTGGCATGGCAACCTGAATAATACCCGTTTCGATACCCTGGTTGGCGAATGTCACCATACCCGCGCCATCACGCTGGACTACTTGAATACCGCACATAAAATCAGTATTGGCCCGCACTGCTGGCAGAACCAGAATGCTGAATTGTGTGTGCCGAAAACCCTCGAAGCAGGCCAAAGCGGCGAAGCCAGCCTGGTGCTTAACCGCTTTGATCTTGCAGTGTTCAAGCCGTTCCTTGGTGAAGAAACTACACTGAGTGGCGTGTTTACCGGGCGAGCCAACGTCAGTTGGAAACCGGGCGGCGCATTGCCGGAAGCCAAGGTTTCGTTGGTGGGTAACGGTGTCAAAGTGGTGCAGCAGATGCAGGGTAACGCGCTGCCGATCGCTTTCGATACATTGACGCTTAATGCTGAGCTGAACAATGGCCGTGCGCAGGCTGATTGGCTGATCAAACTGAACGAAAACGGCCAGTTTGACGGCCATATTCAAGTGGCAGACCCACAGGTACGACGTAATATCAGCGGCAACGTCAACATCACTGATATCTCGTTGGCGATGATTAACCCAGCGTTAATGCGGGGCGAAAAAGCAGCAGGCATGCTGAATGCCAACCTGCGCCTGGGTGGTAGTGCACAGAAACCCCGGGTGTTTGGTCGGTTGACGCTGGATAAGGTGAATGTGCAGGGGCATTCGATGCCGTTTGACATGACGGATGGTCGACTAGCAATGAACTTCAACGGCATGACCTCGACGCTGGAAGGGATGATCAGTCCCACACTTGGGCAGCTTAACCTCACGGGTGATGCCGACTGGCGTGAACTCGACGCATGGCGCGCGCGCATTACTGCCAAAGGCAATAAGCTGCGGGTAACGGTGCCGCCGATGATCCGCATTGACGTCTCGCCAGATCTGGTATTTGAAGCCACGTCTCAGCTCTTTTCGCTCAATGGTTCGGTAGATATCCCCTGGGCGCGTATTACGGTGCAGGAACTGCCGGAAAGCGCGGTAGGCATTTCTTCTGATGAGGTGATGCTCAATGACCAATTGAAACCGATCCAACCGAAAACCGCCTCAATCCCGATCAATAGCAACCTGATGATCCACATCGGTGACGATGTTCGGCTGGACGCTTTTGGTCTGAAAGCTGGGCTGAAGGGCGACTTGAAAGTGGTGCAAGACAAGAAAGGGCTGGGTCTTAATGGACAGATTGATATCCCTTCAGGCGGTTTCCATGCTTATGGGCAGGATCTGATTGTCCGTAAAGGCCAGTTGATATTTTCCGGCCTGCCAGATCAGCCAATGCTTAACATTGAGGCGATCCGTAACCCTAAGTCTACCGAGGACGATGTTACTGCTGGGGTGCGTGTCACTGGCTCGGCAGATGCGCCTAAGTTGGAAGTATTCTCAGCCCCAGTCAAATCGCAACAGGAAGCGTTGTCCTACCTGTTACGCGGCCAGGGATTGCACAATTCCGGTGCCGACGGCAACGCTATGACCTCAATGTTAATTGGTATCGGGGTGGCGCAAAGTGGTCAACTTGTGGGTAAAATTGGCGAAGCGTTTGGCGTGATTGATTTGGCTCTTGATACCCAAGGGGTTGGCGACAGCTCTCAGGTTGTGGTAAGTGGCTATGTTCTCCCTGGCTTACAGGTAAAATATGGGGTGGGCATTTTCGACTCGCTGGCCACGCTGACGTTGCGTTACCGCCTGATGCCTAAGTTGTATCTTGAAGCAGTCTCTGGTCTCGATCAGGCATTAGATTTGCTCTATCAGTTTGATTTTTAGCGATGCGAATAATTGTCTATGGTAGCTTGCGGAGCAAACAGGGGAATAGCCATTGGATGACCAACGCCCAATGGCTCGGCGAGCATGAACTCGCAGGCTATCATATTTATAATCTGGGTCATTACCCGGCAGCGATCCCAGGAAAGGGCATGATACATTGCGAGGTGTATCGTATTAACTCATCAATTCTGGCAGAGCTTGACGAACTGAAAAGCAATACCAAGGACTATAAGCGTGAGTTAATTCATACGCCTTATGGGAGTGCGTGGATCTACCTGTATAAACACAGTGTGGATGGGTACCCGCGAATTAACAGCGGAGACTGGCTGAAGCGTCTCAACGAAAAACTATAAAAAAACACCGCTAAACTGTGAAGTGAACCACAAAAGTTGGACATCCAACGATTAGGGGTTTTGTATTTCAATGGGCAGAAAAAAATACTCTACTGAATTCAAGCAACAAGTTGTTCATCACTATCTGAACAGCGATAACGGAGCGAAAAGAACAGTTCAGTTGTTTGGTATTGACCAGGGTACAGTCCGGCGCTGGGCTGAGCACTGGAAAGCCAGTGGCGAAGACGGCTTCATGATACCGATTCGTTCCTACTCTGCTGAATTTAAAGAGTCCGTGCGTCTCTGGATGCAGGATAACGGGCAGTCATCCCGTAAAGCTACTGCAAAATTTAAAATAGCCGCTGCTGTACTGTCAGCAGTTGGTCGCGTATTTATCGTGCAAACGGTATCATGGCTCTCAATAGACTTTGTTGAATAAATCCATTACTACAACAATGAACGAATCAAGGCAAAACTGAACGGCTTGAGTCCGGTACAGTATCGAACTTAGGCCATGTCAGCCGCCAGTTAAAGAAAAGTGTCCAACATGTGGGAGACTGTGATTTAAATTGTGTAATTGCTTGTTTTTGATATGTTCTTCCTGACAACGGAGACAGGCAAATTATGGACGAAAAGAAACTTAAAGCACTTGCTGCTGAATTGGCCAAAGGCCTTAAAACTGAAGCTGACCTCAACGCGTTTTCTCGTATGCTGACCAAGCTCACCGTCTAAACCGCCTTGAATGCTGAGCTTACCGAGCACCTCGGTCACGAAAAAAATGCTGAGCATGTTGCTGGCAGAGAATGAAGGGGCCAAGTTCTGGCTCAACGTATTGACTGAGCTGAAAAATCGGGGTCTTCAAGACATCCTGACTGCTTGCGTGGATGGCCTGAAAGGCTTCCCCGATGCGATAAATAGCGTCTATCCACAAACCCACATCCAACTGTGCATTATCCACATGGTACGTAACAGCCTGAAGTACGTATTGAAGTACGTATCGTGGAAAGACTACAAAGCGGTCACTAGCGGGTTGAAAACGGTGTACTAGGCCCAGACAGAGGAAGCGGCTCTGATGGCGTTGGACAAGTTTGCAGGCATCTGTGATGAAAAATACCCGCAAATCAGCAAAAGTTGGCGTACTCACTGGGAAAATCTCAACACGTTCTTCGGTTATCCTGCGGATATCCGCAATGCTTTCTTCACGACCAACGCTATTGAATCGCTGAACAGCGTGATCCGGCAGGCGATAAAGAAACGTAAAGTGTTCCCTACAGATCACTCATTGAGAAAAGTGATTTATCTGGCAATCTAGGAGGCATCGAAAAAAGGCGTTGTTGAATAAATCGGATTTGGAATAAAGAGTCCCCTGAATGGGCATCTTTCAGGCAAGGCGTACACTTTCGGCATACCGGCGAGCGTCATCTTGTTTAATGCACAGATCATGGCCAGCGCCTCTGCAACTTGCCCATCATAATCTCGCAGCGATAGGTGACCACCAAATAGCTGTTTTACTCTGTACCTCGCTGTTGCCGCTATCGAACGTCGGTGGTAGCCTGTGATACTTTTCCACCGTGTGTTGTCTCCGGTAACGCGCTGGTGCACCACCGCTTGATTTCGCTCTGCATAGTCTGCCGACCAATAACGGGCTCCGCTTTTAGGCGGTATTAACGCCTTGAGCTTCTTGCCCCTTAACTCATCATCACACACTCGCGTATCCTAAGCCCGATCCGCCGAGGTGACTTTGATGTTACGGTACCTCTGGCGGATAAGACCTGGGAAGGCTTCGGTATCGGTGACATTGCTCAAGGAAAGGTCAGCACAGATGACCTCATGTGTTTCTGTATCTACGGCCAAATGCAGTTTTCGCCAGATCCGCCGTTTTTCCTGACCGTGTTTTTTTACCATCCACTCCCCTTCACCCAAGACGTTGAGCCCGGTAGAGTCGATAACGAGGTGCGCAATTTCACCCGGCGTTGCGGTTTTAAACGGGACATGGCCGGACTTTGCCCGCTTACTGATGCAGGTGTCGTCCGGGCAGTTCAACGGCACTTTGATCAGTGTGACACTGGAGTCGATGAAGCCCTGGAGGGCGCGAAGTGTCAGGCCGAAAATCCGTTTCAGCATCAATACGCTGGTGATTGCCATATTGGAAGAATGTTGTTGATGTTGAACTTTTGCTGGGCCACGGAATGTCGCTATTTTGACAGAAGGAGAGTGATCAGATCCTCGTCCCGGCCAAAAGTTCGATTTATTCAACAACGCCCAAAATTATATGAAACTGATGCGCCGCCAGGCGTTGCCTGAAAGATGCCCATTCAGGGGACTCTTTATTCCAAATCCGATTTATTCAACAAAGCCCTCCTTCAGTTACACTCCAGTACGTACAGAGCGACATCAATAAGGTTAGAAGTTTGCTTGAACAAATCGATGTAGCCTAGGGCTAATCATAAGTCAAACCTAATAATCTGATTGTAAAAATGGCAAAAAGCGAGTTAGTTCTTTACAAAGGATTGACATAGAAATGATCTGAGGGTAAGTACGTTTATGATGTGTATTTAATGGACATAAGAAGTCTGGAGGATGGACGTAACATCCTCTACGCCTTACAGTCCCGTGTTCAGCTATGGTCGGTAGAAACTACCAGCGTCATGCTGGGAACAACTGTCGTGCCCGTTAGGGATATCGTCTGCTAATGACAGGGCTCTGAGGATGGTGCCCGGACTCGGAATCGAACCAAGGACACGGGGATTTTCAGTCCCCTGCTCTACCGACTGAGCTATCCGGGCAACGGGGCGCATTAAAACGTATTGGCTGGGAGGCGTCAACGGTTTTATGTGCTAAAAGTATAAAAATGCATACGGTTGCTGGTTTTTAAGTCAGAGAGCGTATGAATCACCGCTTTGTCCTGTCAACATGATCCGTTCTCTCTGCTTAGCTCGCTGTTTCTGCGGTACTGCGCCCCACTTGCAAGATATATGTTTAGCAGCCAATACGTCTAGGATCTGTCTGGTGCTTTACCCACAGTTTCTTCAGGCAGCATTTTTATCTGCTGTGCCACCGTATCGGCGTCCATTTCGCGCAGCAGGTCGCGCCCTAAAAGCGCTACTTCGCGTTGTCTGGCCCGTTATGCCCTACCCCTCTCCGCCTTGACTACGGGCTTTTGGGTCTGCGACGACATTATGCTCAATGACCGGAGGACACCGCCTTGTAGCACGTCATAGCGCGCAACAGGCCACTAGGCTAGCCTCATGCTGTATCTTTGCGCTGTATTCTGCTTCTTTCCATTCGGTTCCGTACTTATTGCCCCGTTTTCTGCAAATGTGCGTTGAACGTTGGTGCATCCATAAATCCGGTAATTCGCTGGTCGGCCAGCTCTTGACCAGTACCGTTAAAGAACAAAATAGTTGGTAACCCGATGACTTGCAGGCGTTTCAGCAACGCTGCTTGTCCGGCGTTATTGGCGGTCACGTTTGCTTGTAGCAATACTACGTTAGCCAACTTAGCCTGTACCGATGCATCGCTGAAGGTATATTTCTCGAAATCTTTGCAGGCTATACACCAGTCGGCGTATAGATCCAGCATCACTGGTTTGCCCTGTGCCTGTTGCAGTGCCCCCTCCAGTTGCTTGATGCTATTGATGTGGGTGAAGTTCAGGAGAGCCTGATGAACTTTCTGCGTGTTGTCAGCGCCGAAGACCCAATCCTGTAACGGTCTGGCGGTGATCACGGTTGCTGCCAACAGCAGGAGTTGCAGTGCCTGCGCCCAGCCGCGTGAGGCTTTCAGGCTCAGGGTGAACGCCCAGCCGAAGAAGGCCAGGCCGAGTAGGCTCCACAGGCGTAGTCCCCATACATCGCCGAGCACTCGTTCCATCAGGAATACAGGCAGCGCTAAGATCACAAAGCCGAAGCCCTCTTTCACATACTGCATCCACGGCCCGTTATGTGGCAGTAGGCGGTTACCGAATAGGGTGACGATCACCAGTGGAATCCCCATTCCGAGCGCGTACAAATACAGTGTGCTGCCGCCGGCCCACATGTTACCGCTTTGAGCGATGTACAACAGGATGGCACTGAGCGGAGCGGTGGTGCAGGGAGAACAAATCAAGCCAGCTAGCGCGCCCATTAGGAACACACCGGTCAACGAACCACCACGCTGGGTGTTGCTCCAGTTTGCCAGACGGGTTTGCAGTGCAGAGGGTAGTTGTAACGAATACAACCCGAACATGGATAACGCTATAGTGAAAAATAACACCGAAAACCCGATCAGCACGTAAGGGTGTTGCAGCGCAGCCTGAAATTGTAGCCCAGCAACCGCGACGACTAGGCCCAGCAGGGTATAGGTCAACGCCATGCCCTGCACATAAACCACCGCCAGTGCCAGAATGCGCCCGCTATTGTTCGGTCTTTCGTAGCCAAGAATGATGCCGGAAATTAGTGGGTACATCGTTAGTAGGCAGGGGGTGAAGGCGATGCCGATGCCGATCAACAGCGCCCACAGCGGCGAGAACGGCAGGCTGGCCGGTTCTGTTTGAGCCGCGAGCGGCAAAGCAGTGACGGCATCCAGTCGGATAAGCAGTGTTTCCGGCGGATAGCAGAAGCCAGCTTCTGCACAGCCCTGATAGGTGACGCTCAGGCTGGCATTGGATGCCGCCTGCTTTAGTGGAATGCTTAGGTTAAGCTGTTGTTTGAAAATGGCGACTTCCCCAAAGAACTCGTCCTTATGGCTTAGCCCTTCTGGCAGTGTGAAAGCCTCCAGCGTTACCTGCTGTGGCACTAGTTTAATTTGCTGGCGATAGAGATAATAGCCGGGGAGAATTTGCCAGTTCAGAGTCAGCTGGTGATCCTGCTGCTTAAAATCGAAGGCAAAAGCTTGATCAACGGGAACGTACTGGTTACCGCCATTTTGGCCAAACAACGAAGCTTGCGCCGCCTGCGGCAAGAAAAATAGGTTGCAAAGCAGCAAAATCAGTTTAATAATATGTTGATCCATAAAGGTAATCTTTTTCTTCAGCTATCGACGGCAGCACCAGTAGTTCGGATATCTGGTACAGGCGATGTAGTTTAGGGTGCAGAGTAAGGCGTCTTGATGGCGATTATCGCGTATGAATAACATCCGCACGTCGTATTTTTTCTCTAGTTACCCGCCTTTGCATCGTGCGGCAACGCGATGCATGCATTCAGCGCAACTGGTACCGCTAGTGGCTGAGCGCTGGCTTGGTCAGATGCGCTACAGAGTATGGTGACAGCTTCGCAAGCTGGCATCTTCAGCCCTCTCATGGGATTCATCTTCAGCTCTCTCATGGGATTGTATGAGCACTATAACTTGAAGAGAGATTAGCTAGAAGCCAAGTTTATTCCCCTAGGGGAAATTGAGCGGCAGTGCTGCTGAACACGAAGCGCACAGAAACCTAGCAGCGAACTCAATACTGTCCAGCCTGGTGCCTATATATGACCATAAGAATACATGAGAATACATGAGAATAAATGAGGATTGAGCGTTAATTTTTGTGGGCGTAGGAAAATAAAAGGCACGCTATCTAGCAGATTTAGCATGCCTTTTGGGCTACCAGCCTTTTCTGTTATTATTAATTTTCCTCTGTACAGCGTTTGGCTTTATATTTTGGGTGCGGCGTTGTTGAATAAATCAAACTTTTGGCCGGCACACGGATCAGATCACTCTCCTTCTGTCAAAATAGCGACATTCCGTGGCCCAGCAAAAGTTCAACATCAGCAACTGGAAGGCTTACAACAACGCCCTTATCACTCGGGGTTTACTCACTTGCTGGGGGGATGAAACGGTACTTCACGCCTGGTACTGCGAGGCAAAAACTTCTCTGCGTGGTCGCCCACCACATTATTCCGATATGGCAATCACCAGCGTATTGATGCTGAAACGGATTTTCGGCCTGACACTTCGCGCCCTCCAGGGCTTCGTCGATTCCATTATCACACTGATCAAAGTGCCGTTGAACTGCCCGGACGACACCTGCATCAGTAAGCGGGCAAAGTCCGGCCATGTCCCGTTTAAAACACCAACGCCGGGTGAAATTGCGCACCTCGTTATCGACTCTAGCGGGCTCAACGTGTTGGGTGAAGGCGAGTGGATGGCAAAAAAATACGGTCAGGAAAAACGGCGGATCTGGCGAAGACTGCATTTGGCCGTAGATACAGAAACACATGAGGTCATCTGTGCTGACCTTTCCTTGAGCAATGTCACCGATATAGAAGCCTTCCCAGGTCTCATCCGTCAGAGGTACCGTAAAATCAAAGTCGCCTCGGCGGATCGGGCTTAGGATACGCGAGTGTGTGATGATGAGTTAAGGGGCAAGAAGCTCAAGGCGTTAATACCGCCCAGCAGCGGAGCCCGTTATTGGTCGGCAGACTATGCAGAGCGAAATCAATCGGTGGTGAACCAGCGCGTTACCGGAGACAACACACGGTGGAAAAGTATCACAGGATACCACCGACGTTCGATAGCGGCAACAGCGAGGTACAGAGTAAAACAGCTATTTGGTAGTCACCTGTTGCTGCGAGATTATGATGGGCAAGTTGCAGAGGCGCTGGCCATGATCTGTGCATTAAACAAGATGACGCTCGCCGGTATGCCAGAAAGTGTACGCCTTGCCTGAAAGATGCCCATTCAGGGGA
The DNA here is from genome assembly GCF_964019515.1 of Serratia symbiotica (Periphyllus acericola). Taxonomy (NCBI): domain Bacteria; kingdom Pseudomonadati; phylum Pseudomonadota; class Gammaproteobacteria; order Enterobacterales; family Yersiniaceae; genus Serratia; species Serratia symbiotica. The sequence continues at coordinate 695,530 of NZ_OZ026452.1, read as the reverse complement.
CTCTTTATTCCAAATCTGATTATTCAACAAAGCCCGTTGGGTGTTCAAAGGCGGCCAGTACACCGGTCACCAGGGCACGCACAACTTCGGAGTTGCTTGGCTCCGGGGATTTCGCATTCATCCCGGCTCCTTGATTTTAAATGAGTCACTGGTGGCAAGCATACCAGAACTGCCGCACGGCTGGCGCACATAACTTGCAAGAAACCACCCTAGCCGCAAAGAGCCTAATCGGTTAACATCGAAGGCCCTTTTTATTTAACAGAAAGCAAGTTCTCACTATGGCTCAAGTCGCGAAAAAATTATTGGTGACGTGCGCGCTACCTTACTCAAATGGTTCCATCCATCTTGGCCACATGCTCGAGCACACCCAGGCAGATATCTGGGTTCGTTACCAACGAATGCGCGGCCACGAGGTTTATTTCATCTGTGCAGACGATGCGCACGGCACGCCAATCATGCTGAAAGCACAGCAATTGAGCATTAAGCCGGAAGCAATGATCGCGGAAATGAGCCAAGAACACCAACAGGATTTCGCCGGTTTTAACATCAGCTATGACAACTATCATTCAACCCATAGTAATGAAAACCGTAAGCTGTCGAACCTGATTTACACTCGCCTGAAGGAAAACGGCTTCATCAAGAAGCGCACCATCTCCCAGTTGTACGATCCAGAGAAAGGCATGTTCCTACCTGACCGTTTCGTGAAAGGCAACTGCCCAACATGCAAAGCAGCGGATCAATACGGCGATAACTGCGAAGTGTGCAGCGCAACCTATAGCCCGACCGAACTGCTCGCGCCAAAATCTGTGGTTTCCGGTGCTACGCCAGTGATGCGTGATTCCGAGCATTTCTTCTTCGACTTGCCTGGGTTCAGCGCAATGCTAAAAGAATGGACCCGTTCTGGTGCACTGCAAGAGCAGGTGGCGAACAAAATGCAGGAGTGGTTCGAGTCTGGTCTACAGCAGTGGGACATCTCCCGTGATGCGCCTTACTTCGGCTTCGAAATCCCAGATGCACCGGGCAAATATTTCTACGTCTGGCTGGACGCGCCTATCGGTTACATGGGGTCTTTCAAAAATTTGTGCGACAAGCGCAGTGATGTGGATTTCGACGAGTTCTGGTGTAAAGACGCCAGCACCGAGCTGTATCACTTTATCGGCAAAGACATCGTTTATTTCCATAGCCTGTTCTGGCCAGCGATGCTGGAAGGTAGCCACTTTCGCAAACCAACCAACCTCTTCGTGCACGGCTACGTGACCGTGGACGGTGCCAAAATGTCTAAATCACGCGGTACCTTTATTAAAGCTGGGACTTATCTACAGCATCTGGATGCTGACTGCCTGCGTTATTATTACGCCGCTAAGCTGTCTTCGCGCATCGACGATATCGACCTGAACCTGGAAGATTTCGTACAGCGTGTGAATACCGATATCGTCAACAAGGTGGTCAACCTGGCGTCCCGCAACGCCGGCTTTATCAGCAAGCGTTTTGGCGGTCAACTGGCCGATAAACTTGCCGATCCGGCGCTCTATCACACCTTCGTCGATGCGGCAGAGCATATTGGTGACGCCTACGCCAGCCGCGAATTCAGCCGTTCGATCCGCGAAATCATGGCGCTGGCCGATCTGGCCAACCGCTATGTGGATACGCAAGCGCCGTGGGTAGTGGCGAAGGAAGCAGGCCGCGATACCGACCTACAAGCCATCTGCTCGATGGGCATCAACCTGTTCCGCGTGCTGATGACCTATCTGAAGCCGGTGCTGCCAATGTTGGCTACGCGCAGCGAAGCCTTCCTCAACACCGAACTGCGCTGGGATACGTTTCAGCAGCCGCTGCTGGGACATCAGATCAACGTGTTCAGCACCTTGTTTAAGCGTATCGATCTCGACCAGGTAAACTACATGGTCAACGCCTCGAAAGAAGATATGACCGTTGTCCAACCGGTGGGCACCCCGTTAGCTGATAATCCGATTCAGAGTACCATCACCTTTGATGATTTCGCCAAGTTGGATATGCGCATCGCGCTGATCACCCGCGCCGAGTTTGTCGCAGGCTCTGACAAACTGCTGAAACTGCAACTGGATCTAGGGGGCGAATCACGCCAGATCTTCTCCGGCATCCGTGCTACCTATCCAGACCCGCAAGCACTGGAAGGCCGTTTAACCATCATGGTCGCCAACATGGCACCCTGCAAAATGCGCTTTGGCATCTCCGAAGGCATGGTGATAGCGGCGGGTTCACGGGGGAAAGAAATCTTCCTGCTCAGCCCAGACAGCGGCGCCCAACCTGGCATGCCGGTTAAATAACTGTGCTATTGCCTGTTGCAAGGGCCAAGCATGCTTGGCCTTTTCGTCCACCGGGGTTAGCCCTCGGTCACATGTGATGCTGCCGTTCATTACCCGCTACCCTAGCGAGCGCATAGCGAGAATTCATGGTGTGGGCGGTGGCATTACTCCTAGGCTTAATTGTATGATAAATATGTTAATTAAACAGGCAATGGAGTATAACCAAGGTGTTTAAGCTCTGCTGGAAATACCTAAGGGCAATCGCCCTTATCTACTTCTGTCTGTTCACCGGTGATGCCTTGGCGGCACTGCTGCCCATCGCCATTCCCAGCAGCATCATCGGCATGTTGCTGCTGTTCACCCTGCTCTCCCTACAAATCCTACCAACAAAATGGGTCAACCCCAGCTGCCAGTTGCTGATCCGCTACATGGTGCTGCTGTTCGTGCCGATCGGCGTAGGCATCATGCAATATTACTCCCAGATCATCGCTAACCTCGGCCCACTGGTCATTTCCTGCCTGGTCAGCACGCTGCTAGTGCTGGTTGTGGTCGGTTACAGCGCCCATTATTTCCAGCGCCAACGCCGAATTGTCAGTAAGCCAGACGAGACGGAGGAAGGGAAATGATCCATGAAATCTGGTGGTCACTGCCATTGACGCTGGCGGTCTATTTTGCCTCCCGCAGGCTGGCACAGCGGCTTCACACGCCGCTGGGTTTCCATAGCGGTGATTATTCCGCTTCTGCTACTGGCCGACATCCTACCCACGCTATTTTCAGGGCAGTAAAATTCTCAATGATTTGCTGCAACCGGCGGTAGTGAAACTGGCCTTCCCACTGTATTAGCAGCTGCACCAGATCCGCGCCCGCTGGAAGTCAATCATCGCGGTATGCTTTATCGGTAGTATGACCGCGATGATCAGCGGTGTCGTCATTGCACTGTGGCTGGGCGCTACAACAGAAATCACTGCTTCAGTGATACCGAAATCGGTTACCACCCCTATCGCCATGGCAGTGGCGCAATCGCTTGGCGCATTCCGGCAATCAGCGCGGTCTGCGTGATGTTCGCCGGTGTTCTCGGTGCCTCATCATGACACACTCGCGTATCCTAAGCCCGATCCGCCGAGGCGACTTTGATTTTACGGTACCTCTGGCGGATGAGACCTGAGAAGGCTGCGGTATCGGTGACATTGCTCAAGGAAAGGTCAGCACAGATGACCTCATGTGTTTCTGTATCTACGGCCAAATGCAGTTTTCGCCAGATCCGCCGTTTTTCCTGACCGTGTTTTTTTTACCTTCCACTCCCCTTCACCCAACACGTTGAGCCCGCTAGAGTCGATAACGAGGTGCGCAATTTCACCCGGCGTTACGGTTTTAAACGGGACATGGCCGGACTTCGCCCGCTTACTGATGCAGGTGTCGTCCGGGCAGTTCAACGGCACTTTGATCAGTGTGACAATGGAGTCGACAAAGCCCTGGAGGGCGCGAAGTGTCAGGCCGAAAATCCGTTTCAGCATCAATACGCTGGTGATTGCCATATCGGAATAATGTGGTGGGCGACCACGCAGAGAAAGTTTTGCCTCCATCGCAGTACCAGGCGTGAAGTGCCGTTTCATCCCCCCAGCAAGTGAGTGAACCCCGAGTGGTAAGGGCGTGGTTGTAAGCCTTCCAGTTGCTGATGTTGAACTTTTGCTGGGCCACGGAATATCGCTATTTTGACAGAAGGAGAGTGATCGGATCCTCGTCCTGGCCAAAAGTTCGATTTATTCAACAACGCCAATCCGATCCTGAAACACAATGGCTTAAAGAATCTCCATTGCAGACGTTGCAGCAGTCACTGAAAGATTTAGAGCGCGGCTACAATAATTTCTTCCAGAAGCGTGCAGCATTCCCCCGTTTAAAAAAACGCGTGCAGAATGGTGCATTGCGCTACCCACAAGGTGTGAAGCTCAATCAAGCCAATAGTCGTATATCGTTGCCAAAGTTGGGATGGATACGCTACCGCAACAGCCGCGAAATTATAGGTGAAGTGAAAAATGTCACCATCAGCCAGTCATGCAGCAAATGGTACGTCAGCATCCAGACAGCATACGAAGTTACTGAACCCGTTCATAACTCAGCGTCAATGGTCGGAGTGGATGCCGGAGTCACCAAACTCGCTACGCTTTCAGATGGCACGGTATACCCGCCCGTCAACAGCTTCAAAACAAGCCAGCACAAGCTGGCAATACTTCAGCGTCAGTTAAGCAGAAAGGTAAAATTCAGCGCCAACTGGCAGAAACATAAGCGAAAAATCCAGCATCTACACTCGCACATTGCCAATATTCGGCGCGACTACCTTCATAAAATCACCAGTGAAATCTGCAAAAACCACGCAATGATCGTCATTGAAGACTTGAAGGTCAGTAACATGTCAAAGTCGGCAACAGGCACGGCAGAGCAGCACGGGCGAAACGTCAGAGCTAGATCAGGCTTAAACCGCTCGATACTGGTCAGGGATGGTATGAAATGCGTCGTCAACTTGAGTACAAGCAGCTCTGGCGAAGAGCACAGGTACTAGCAGTATCTGCGGCATATACCAGCCAGCGGGGTGCATGCTGCGGTCATACAGCGAAAGAAAACCGCCTGTCGCAAAGTAAATTTGTGTGTCAGATATGTGGATACACCACGAACGCCAATGGAGGGATAGTGCAGTCAGACCCCGCCCGTTAAAGCAGGAACCCACCCAGGTGAGTCAGCTTTCGGTCTGAACGCTGTAGGAATCCCCGTCCTTTAGGCCGGAGAGGATGTCAGGAAGCACCAGCCAGGATAGTTGAGCTTGTAAAAAATGAAGTTAGCATCGTGCTCTGGCTGAAAATTTCAGCGTACAACAACCAAAATCCTTGCGTAACATATTGTTAATCGGGGATTTTTTTATTGTGGGAGTTGACCGATAAGCCGGGTTCTGTCGTGGACAGTCATTCCTCTAGGCCAGCAATCGCTCACTGGCTCAAGCAGCCTACCCGGATTCAGTACGGGCCGTACCATGTGAATCCCTATTTGGCCTTGCTCCGGGTGGAGTTTACCGTGCCACGAAATGTTGCCAGCCGCGCGGTGCGCTCTTACCGCACCCTTTCACCCTTACCTGATCCCGCTTGCGCGAGCCATCGGCGGTTTGCTCTCTGTTGCACTAGTCGTAGGCTTGCACCTCCCAGGGGTTACCTGGCACCCTGCCCTATGGAGCCCGGACTTTCCTCCCCTTCACCTGTCTCCCCCGAAGAGGACGGCAATGAAGCGGCGACTGTCTGGTCAACTCCGGCGCGGATGGTAGCGCCGCGTTGGCGATAGGTCAACTGCTTTACGATCCTTGTTGCTCTAACGCGTGCTTGTACAGCGCATTTTTCTTCACGCCGTGGATTTCTGCCACCAGCGCTGCCGCCTTTTTCAGCGGCAATTCTTTCTGCAAAAGCGCCAGCGTGCGCAGCGCATCAAGCGGTATAACATCCTCTTGCGCCTTGTGGCCTTCGACGATTAATACCATTTCGCCACGACGGCGCATTTCGTCTTCCTGTACCCAGGCCAGCACTTCACCGACTGGTGCACCATAGATTGACTCCCAGGTTTTGGTCAGTTCGCGTGCCAACACCACATAGCGCTGTGGCCCCCAAAAGATGACCATGTCCTGCAAACTTTCTACCAGGCGATGGGTAGATTCATAGAAAATCAGCGTGCGTGGTTCCTCTGCCAGCGCCATCAGCGTATCCTTACGCCCCTTGGTTTTCGCTGGCAGGAAACCTTCATAACAAAAACGGTCTGAGGCGACGCCAGCAGCACACAGGGCGGTAGTTGCTGCGCAGGCTCCCGGCAACGGCACCACGCGGATACCGGCTTCGCGGCAACGGCGTAGAAAGTGATAACCAGGGTCGTTGATAAGCGGTGTGCCAGCATCAGAGACTAGCGCTATACTCTGACCTGCCTGCAACTTTACCAGCAGTTGTTCGGCTTTTTGCTGTTCGTTATGATCATGCAGTGCAAACAACCGTGCGCTAATCGCAAAATGTTGTAACAGCAAGCCGGTATGGCGTGTGTCTTCTGCGGCAATCAGATCAACCTTTTTCAGTACTTCTAGCGCACGGTAGGTTATATCGCCTAAGTTGCCGATAGGCGTGGGTACCACATACAGCGTTGATGTAGAAATGACGGATTGTTGCTGCTGATTCATTGTTTCATCCGGGTTGCCGATTTAATATTGTGCATCTTGAAAAAAATACCACTGGATACCGTATGCTTTCCTCAACATTTGTTGCTACCAAAGCAGGGCATTCCAAGCCTGTCCGACTTACCGCAGTCATCGCAGCACTCCTTTTGCTGGCGGGTTGTGCAAGTCCGGTACCGCAAACGCCGCCCGTTAATATACAAGACGAGGCCAACGCCAACGCTGATTACTATCTACTGCAACTTCAACAAAGCAGTGATGATAACAAGGCTGACTGGCAATTACTTGCTATTCGCGCGTTGTTGCGTGAGGGGAAATTGCCCCAGGCCAGTGATCAGTGGGAACAACTGCCCAAAAACCTCAGCAGCGTGCAATTGGCGGAACGACAACTTCTGACCGCTGAACTAGAGGTAGCCAGCAAAAGAAACATCAGAGCTCGTAGCACTCAGGATCATCTGGATAGCGGTTCGCTGTCGGCTAATCAGCAGATGCGCTACTATCAGGCGCAAATTGGCGCCAATCAGGGTACCTCTTCTCTGCCTCTGATCCGCGCCTATGTTGCGCAAGAACCGCTGCTGATCGGCCAGGCACACCAAAACAATCTCGATCAGACCTGGCAAACATTGCTGCAATTGACGCCGCAGAACGTCAATTGCCTGGTGATCAACGCCAACGAGAACGTGCTGCAAGGATGGCTAGATCTGCTGCGTATCTATCAGGATAACCGGCAAGATCCAGACCTGCTCCGGGCGGGCATCAAAGACTGGCAAAACCGCTACCCGCATAATCCGGCGGCGAAAAAATTGCCGACCCCGTTGAATCCGGTGTTGAACTTCACCCAAGCCTCCACCTCAAGCATCGCTTTGTTGCTGTCGCTGAGCGGCCAAGCTCAGATGTTCGCCGACGCCATCTTGCAGGGTTTTGAAGCCGCGAAGAACGGCGTCTCCGCACCTGCGCCGACACCGCAAGCACTGCAAACCACTAACCCTGACCAATCAGCCGTCATCTCCGCAGATCTCAACGCAAGCGGTGCGGTCAGTACTTCGCCTCAGCCAGCAGATCAGTCGGTGCCTTCTATAGCGTCAATCAACCCATCGCAGGCTACCAATAATGTGCAAGTTAAGGTGTATGACACCACTAGCCAGCCGTTGGCAGCGTTGCTGAACCAGGCGCAGCAGGATGGTGCTACACTGGTGGTCGGCCCGTTGCTGAAAGAAAACGTCGATCAGCTTTCTGGCAGCCATACTACGCTGAACGTACTGGCACTCAATCACCCGGAAAAGCCGAATGATGATCCAAACATTTGTTACTTTGCGCTGTCGCCGGAGGATGAAGCGCGCGATGCCGCCCGCCATATCTGGGATCAGCAGCAACGCCAACCGCTGCTTTTGGTGCCGCGCGCTTCCTTCGGCGATCGTATCGCCAAAGCCTTTAATCAAGAGTGGCAAAAGCTGGGTGGCCAAATGGTATTACAGCAAGGTATTGGCTCTGCCGATGAACTGCGTAAGGCGGTAAACAACGGCGGCCTTCGCTTGACTGGCATGCCGATTCCCTCTGTTACTACGCTACCCAATGTGACTATCGCCAGCGAGACACCTCGCGTGTCATCGAGCGATGAGCCAAGGGGATCCGGTGGTGGCATTATTGATGCAGTTTATATCGTCGCCACCCCGGCCCAGTTGACGTTAATCAAACCGATCTCATGAATCAACGTGCTACGGGGGCGGCCTATGAGCTGTTTGCTCGGCGTCATCTGGAACGCGCTGGTCTCACTTTTTGCGCGTCCAACGTTTCGCTGCGCGGCGGCGAACTCGACCTTATCATGCGTGATGGTCAAACCTGGGTGTTCGTCGAAGTGCGTTACCGCCGCAATGATATCTTTGGCGGTGTGGCCGCCAGTGTTACCTACCGTAAACAGCAGCGGGTGGCGGGTGCTGCACGCCGCCGCCGTCTGGCTGACGGGGCGCGGAGCTAGCTTTGACACATCATCTTGCCGTTTTGATGTTATGGCCATTACCGGTAGCTAGTTAGCCTGGATACCCAACGCCTTCAATGCGGATTAATCGGGTTTTACCCTTTGACTGAGTGGATTAAACGTGCTGGATAAAATTAAAGCCTGTTTTACCGAAAGCATCCAAACCCAGATCGCAGGAGCGGAGGCTATGCCAGACGCCATCTCCCGCGCGGCGATGACACTGGTTCAATCTTTACTCAACGGTAACAAGATCCTGTGCTGTGGCAATGGCACCTCGGCGGCCAACGCGCAGCACTTTGCCGCTAGCATGATCAATCGTTTTGAAACCGAACGCCCCAGCTTGCCAGCCATCGCCCTTAACGCCGATAACGTGGTGCTGACTGCTATCAGCAACGATAGACTGCACAACGAAGTCTACGCCAAGCAGGTGCGCGCACTTGGGCACACCGGCGACATTTTGCTGGCGATTTCCACCCGTGGTAACGGCCGTGATATTGTGAAAGCGGTTGAGGCAGCGGTCACGCGGGATATGAAGATTGTTGCGCTTACCGGCCACGACGGCGGGGAACTGGCTGGTTTGCTTGGCCCACAGGATGTTGAGATCCGTATTCCATCGCACCGTAGTGCACGCATTCAGGAAATGCATATGTTGACCGTAAACTGCCTTTGCGAACTGATAGATAGTATATTGTTTCCCCACCAGGACGATTAAGGAACGAGAATGAAGCTAAAAGCCCCATTTGCAGTACTGTGCAGCGCACTGTTATTACAAGGCTGTATCGCTGGTGTGGTGATCGGCAGCGCAGCTATCGTCACTAAAACTGCCACTGATCCGCGCAGCATTGGCACCCAAGTGGACGATGGCACCTTGGAAGCCCGGATTGAAAACGCGCTGAGTAAAGATCCGCAGTTGAAGAAGGGTGCCCGGGTAGTCGCTACCGCTTATCATGGCGAAGTGTTGTTGACGGGGCAATTGCCGAACAGCGATATGACCCGCCGTGCCAAACAGATCGCCATGGGGATTGAAGGTGCTAGCGAAGTGTATAACGAGATCCGTCAGGGCAAGCCGGTCAGCCTGAGCACGGCTTCTTCTGATACCTGGATCACCACCAAAGTACGCTCGCAACTGCTCACCAGCGATACGGTTAATTCTACCAACGTGAAGGTCATTACCGAGAATGGTGAAGTGTTCCTGTTGGGTCTGGTCACGCGACAAGAAGGTCAGGCGGCGGCGCAAATTGCCAGCCAGATCAGCGGCGTGAAACATGTCATTAATGCCTTTAGCTACGTAAAATAACCGCCGATCCGCTGCCATTCCCGGCCTGCATACTTTCATATTTTTGCTGGCGATTTCCACCCGTGGTAACGGCCGTGATATTGTGAAAGCGGTTGAGGCAGCGGTCACGCGGGATATGAAGATTGTTGCGCTTACCGGCCACGACGGCGGGGAACTGGCTGGTTTGCTTGGCCCACAGGATGTTGAGATCCGTATTCCATCGCACCGTAGTGCACGCATTCAGGAAATGCATATGTTGACCGTAAACTGCCTTTGCGAACTGATAGATAGTATATTGTTTCCCCACCAGGACGATTAAGGAACGAGAATGAAGCTAAAAGCCCCATTTGCAGTACTGTGCAGCGCACTGTTATTACAAGGCTGTATCGCTGGTGTGGTGATCGGCAGCGCAGCTATCGTCACTAAAACTGCCACTGATCCGCGCAGCATTGGCACCCAAGTGGACGATGGCACCTTGGAAGCCCGGATTGAAAACGCGCTGAGTAAAGATCCGCAGTTGAAGAAGGGTGCCCGGGTAGTCGCTACCGCTTATCATGGCGAAGTGTTGTTGACGGGGCAATTGCCGAACAGCGATATGACCCGCCGTGCCAAACAGATCGCCATGGGGATTGAAGGTGCTAGCGAAGTGTATAACGAGATCCGTCAGGGCAAGCCGGTCAGCCTGAGCACGGCTTCTTCTGATACCTGGATCACCACCAAAGTACGCTCGCAACTGCTCACCAGCGATACGGTTAATTCTACCAACGTGAAGGTCATTACCGAGAATGGTGAAGTGTTCCTGTTGGGTCTGGTCACGCGACAAGAAGGTCAGGCGGCGGCGCAAATTGCCAGCCAGATCAGCGGCGTGAAACATGTCATTAATGCCTTTAGCTACGTAAAATAACCGCCGATCCGCTGCCATTCCCGGCCTGCATACTGTTCATATTGATGTAAGCCTCTTTAACGCTGCCAGTGGTCACTGCCCTGATTGGCGCGTATTCTAACGTCGCCCTAAGGCTTCCCTATCACTAGCGCCCGCCCAGGATGCACCATGTATAGCTTCACGTCTCCCGTGTATGCCAGGTTTATAGGATCAACACGGGAGCCATTCCCCAGTGCTCACCCTCCTAACGGACTCCCTGTACGCTGCGGTTGCTGCAAACTGGCTGCAATAATGTACGCCTACTGGGATAAGATCCAAGATATACATCTCATGAGTGACAAATATTTCATCGTCGGACTGGAATAATTAAACCTTTAAATAGGGGCAGTGTGTGCATCTATCAATCAGTCAGTGAGATAAACGCTGGTTCGGTTCACTCCAGCATGGTGTTTCCCAAAGTGAAGGTCACGGGTGCTAGGAGGGGGCGTTGGGGCAGTGCCTCCGGCAGACAGTGCGCGTGCCCAAGGGTAAACGGCCAATAGCCCAATGTGTGGCAAAGCCAGCTATATCAAAGCCGTCCTTAATGTTAGGCCAAGTGTGGTGGCAGTCCAGATAGCAAGGCCAGCGGCTGGTGATGACATGCAAGAAGGGCTACGGCAAAATCACGCCGCCCAGCTGCGGATCGTTTAACCGATCCTTACGCGATCAGCATTGACCCGCCAGACAGCTTAAACCTTAACTGCGTGAAAAGTCTCAGTCCCACCAGATGTCGAGTAAATCGCTGACCTTAACATCGATCATTTTGCGCGCGTCCAGCCAGTTTTTTACCTGTTTGCGGTGCTCATTGGTGCAGTGGCCGATCCGTTGCAGGCAGATAAGACCTTCCCATTTCAGGTAGCCACTGCCGTCAAACGCCAGACCGTTTAGTTCGATCGCTTCGTCGATAAACGCGTCCAGCGTATTATCGATGTCCTCAACGGCAGTGCCTTCGGTGAAGCGCCATGCTACCGAAAAACCCATTTCCTGAAACTCTTCTATGTGTAACTTCTTGCGTAAACGACGACTGCGTTTCTTAGCCATTATTTTCTCCTCTCAAACATCAAATCCCAGACGCCATGTCCCAGGCGTTGGCCACGTAATTCAAATTTTGTCAGCGGACGCGTATCCGGGCGCGTCAGGTAATCATTATCACTGGAAAGATTACGGTAGCCTGTGACTCCGTTCATCACTTCTAAAATATGTTCTGCATAAGTTTGCCAGTCAGTCGCCATATGGAAGACGCCACCCATTTTCAGTTTGCGCAGCACCAGCTTAACAAAGGGGGACTGGACGATCCGGCGTTTATTGTGGCGCGCTTTGTGCCACGGATCGGGGAAGAACAACTGCACCATGTCCAACGAACTTTCCGGGATCATATTCTGCATCACCTCAACCGCGTCGTGACACATCACACGCAGGTTGCTCAGTTTGACCGCGTGGGCATCCGCCAGGCAAGCACCTACACCCGGCAAATGCACTTCTATCCCCAAAAAGTTCTGTTGCGGGTTGTTGCCTGCCATGGTTACTAGCGAAGCGCCCATGCCAAAGCCGATCTCGAGTACCGTTGGCGCGTTTCGGCCAAACAATGCGGCGATCTCGACGGGTTCAGCCTGATACTCTACGCCCATTACCGGCCAATAGTTGTCCAATGCCTGCTGCTGGCCTTTGGTCAACCGCCCTTGGCGGCGGACAAAACTACGGATACGGCGCATCTTGCGGCCATTTTGATCAAATTCCGGGGAGATGACGTCATTAATCATAGTGTTTTCTGTCTATTTGGCTGCCAATTAGGAAAAGGCGCATTATGCAAAGATACCTTGCTTTAGCAAGTATTCATCTTAATGCTTGCCTTACGGTGTTGGAAAGTTCCGGTTTACAGCATCCTGACTCTATGTTGCAATCTTGATTCATTTTTTTGCCGGATATCGAATCTGCTCATGATGCAAGCACAACAGTTCTCATCGGTGGTGCTTAGCTGGTACCAACGCTATGGTCGCAAAACCCTGCCATGGCAGCTTGATAAAACCGCCTATCAGGTATGGCTCTCTGAGGTGATGTTGCAGCAGACTCAGGTTGCCACCGTCATTCCTTATTTTCAGCGGTTTATGGCACGTTTTCCCAATGTGCGCGCGCTGGCTGAGGCTCCGCTGGACGAAGTGCTGCATATATGGACTGGCCTGGGATACTATGCCCGCGCGCGCAATTTGCACAAAGCGGCGCAGGCTATTGTCGTGCAGCATAGCGGCGAATTCCCGACTACCTATGCAGACATTGCCGCTTTGCCCGGCATTGGCCGTTCCACTGCGGGTGCCGTATTGTCGTTGGCGCTCGGCCAGCACTATCCGATCCTTGATGGCAATGTGAAGCGCGTGTTGGCTCGCTGCTATGCGGTGGAGGGATGGCCCGGCACAAAAACGGTCGAGAACCGGCTGTGGACGATCAGCGAAGAGGTTACCCCAGCTCAGGATGTCGGCCAGTTCAACCAGGCGATGATGGATCTGGGGGCCATGGTGTGTACCCGCACCAAACCCAAGTGCGAGCTTTGCCCACTCAACGTTGGTTGCATCGCCTATACTAATCACAACTGGGCAAAATACCCCGGCAAGAAGCCAAAGCAAACCCTACCGGAAAAAACCGCCTACTTTTTATTGCTGCAACACGGCGAAAGCGTGTTGTTGGAACAGCGCCCAGCGGTTGGGCTATGGGGCGGTTTGTTCTGCTTCCCGCAGTTCAGCGAACGGGATGGTTTGGCCTTCTGGCTGCAACAACGCGGTGTGAAAAGCAACCGCATGGAAAAGCTAAGTGCATTTCGCCATATATTTAGTCACTTTTATCTTGATATCGTGCCGATGTGGCTGGAAATTAGCGCGGTGGGTGGCGGCATGGATGAGGGAGCAGGTCTCTGGTATAACTTAGCACAGCCGCCATCGATCGGGCTGGCAGCACCGGTTGATCGCCTGTTGCAACTGTTGGAAAAGCAGTCTCCAAGACTACAAAATTTATCGCCATTGATGAGGAATTAGCATGAGCCGCACCATTTTTTGTACCTTCCTACAGTGCGATGCCGAAGGGCAGGATTTTCAGCTTTATCCGGGGGATGTCGGCAAGCGTATCTTTGACGAAATATCCAAAGAAGCATGGGGAGAATGGATGAAGAAGCAAACTATGCTGATCAATGAGAAAAAACTGAACATGATGAAACTTGATGACCGCAAACTGCTGGAGCAAGAGATGATCAAATTCCTGTTTGAAGGGCACGATGTGCACATCGAAGGCTATACACCACCCAGCGAATAATATTGTTGTGGCCATGCTTTACTTTTATATACCCGTGATACATCAAGTTGCCTGTACGTGAGCTATCCTCTCTCACCCCAGTCACTGACGGGTGTTAGCGCCTGGGAATTAATGAAACTCATTCCTGAGGTTTAGCCTATGGCCCAGCGCATGCGCTGTTCAAATCGCTTCCCGACCGATTTGTCGCTGCGTTGTTGCTTTCCTGCAACTCGAATTATTTAGGGTATAATTTTTAGCTTATACGGCGTTAATAAAATGAAAAAAACGTTAGCTTTGCTGGTGATAGCGCTGTTGCTGATCGCCTGTTCCGGCAAAAAAAGTGATCAAATCAATCAAGCCTGGATCAAAGACACCAACGGTTTCGATATACTGATCGGCCAATTTGCCCACAATATCGAGAATATTTGGGGCATGAACGAGGTTCTGATCGCCGGGCCGAAAGATTATGTCAAATACACCGAGCAGTATCAGACCCGCAGCCATATCAACTTTAATTCTGGTACTATTACCATTGAAACCATCGCTACAAACGATCCGGCTGCATATTTGCGTCAGGCGATCATCAGCACCTTGATGATGGGGGACGATCCTGGTTCTATCGATCTCTATTCCGATGTCAACGATATTCAGATGAGCCAAGAACCGTTCCTCTATGGTCAAGTTCTGGATAACAAAGGATCGCCCATCCGCTGGGAATGGCGAGCAGCACACTTTGCCGATGATCTGCTGCAAACTAAACTACAAAAACGCACCTCTGGCTTGCATGTGATCTACGCGATCACCATCCAACTGGTGTCAAATCACCTGGACAAACGAGCGCACAAATACTTGCCGATGGTACGCAAGGCATCGGAGAAGTACGGTGTAGAGTCGTCGCTGATCCTGGCGATCATGCAGATAGAATCGAGCTTTAACCCGTATGCGGTGAGCGGCTCAGACGCGTTGGGCCTGATGCAGGTGGTGCAGCATACCGCTGGCAAAGATGTGTTCCAAATGCAGGGTAAATGGGGCAAACCGAGCCGCAGCTACCTGTTCGATCCAGAAAACAACATTGATACCGGTACCGCTTATCTGGCACTATTGCAGAACAACTATCTGGGCGGTATTCAGAACCCGGCCTCTCATCGCTATGCGGTGATCACCGCTTATAACGGCGGCGCAGGCAGTGTGCTGCGGGTATTTTCCAGCACCAGAAGCCGTGCGGTTAGCATTATCAACGGCATGCAACCCGCCGAGGTGTATCAGATGCTGGCTACCCAGCATCCAGCCGCCGAGTCACGCCGTTATTTGGTGAAGGTGAAAAAGGCGCAGAAAAGCTACTGGCACCGTTGATAATCCCAGCAGGAATGCCCCCACTAGCGTTGCGCACAGCGTTATTTCGGGCTGCATGTCGATTTTGACCCCGAACTTTTTATGGTGCTGTTTATCCCGCCGCTGCTGTTTGCCGATTGCCTGAAAATGCCGATGCGTGAATTTTTGCACTATGGGCGCGAAATGCTTGGTTTGGCGTTGGTGTTGATATTAATTACTGTCGTCGGCGTCGGCTACCTGATTTATGTCATGGTACCAGGCATTCCGTTGGTGGCTGCCTTTGCGCTAGCTGCAGTGCTGTCGCCAACCGGTGCCGTGACGTTATCCGGTATTGTTGGTAAAGGGCCTATTCATAAACCCATCATGGGTGTGCTCGAAAGCGAAGCATTGATGAACGATGCTTCCGGCCTGGTGTAGCTAAAATTTGCCATCGCGGTGGCCATGGGCACCATGGTGTTCACCGTCGGCGGCGCTACCCCTGAGTTCTTCAAGGTGGCGATCGGTGGTTTACTGGTTGGTGTGGCAGTCACCTGGACTTACAGCAAATCCCTACGCTTAATAAGTCGCTGGAGCGGCGATGATCCGGCTACACAGATTGTCTTCCTGCTATTGCTACTGCTTGCCCCTTATCTTCTGATCGCCGAGAATATTGGCGGCTCAGGCATTCTGACCGCGGTAGCTGCAGGGATGACCATAAGCCAGTTTGGTGTGATCCGCAATGCGCCTGCGTGCTAACAGCGTCTGGGCGATTCTGGAATTTGTGTTCAACGGTATGGTGTTCATCATGTTGGGCCTGCAACTCCCTGTTATTTTGGAAACCTCGCTCATGCAGGATGAGCTAGATCCAACCATTCAGACCTGGTATCTGTTCGCCGATGTGGCATCCATTTACGCTGCGCTGCTAGTGCTGCATTTTACCTGGCTGTGGCTGATGAAAAACGCCAGCAAAGGCTTTATGAAAAAGCGTCCGCTGCAATTTGGCAATTACAGCATGCGCGAGTTATGGGTTGCGTCATTCGCCGGGGTCGGTGGGGCGATTACTTTGGCCGGTGTGCTATCTATACCATTATTGCTGAGTGATGGCAGCGCCTTCCAGGCACGTTATCAACTGATATTTATTGCTACCGGGGTGATCCTGCTGTCGCTGATTGTTGGCGTGTTGGTGCTACCGCTGTTGCTACGTGGTGTGCAGGTGGCAGATAAGAGTGCTAGCAAGAGCTAAGAACGCATGGCCATTGTCATGGCAGCGGAGGTGGCGGTGGAGAGCGTCAACGAGGTGTACCGCGAAGCGGATGGATATCGGGCCATTTCCCGTCGCTGCAAGCGCAAGAAAAACCTGGTCGATCATAAAACGCAATTCACCTTGCCGGACAAGACGGTGTTACGTACGCAGGCATATCCACCGACCCGACAAGGTAAAATTTTCCTGAATTACGACTTTGGGAGTGACGACAATATATAACGTTTTTAAAATGATATCGAGCGCGGAAACTGTGATCGTACTGCGAGATAGCATGGGGTTGCCCCAGACGCAACTGGGCAGCCTGATGGGGCTGGAGTCTTCCCCACGCCCGTGGTGGTTTTTCAAATATCCTTCAGGTTGCTTGAGGACTGATTCACTACAGTTATCCGCTTTACATATTCATCGCTCTATTAAAGACTTTCATTAGCGATAAATTCCAGCTTTTCGCCGTACTGGCCGCAGCGGTATTCACTTTCACCGCGCAGTACGCGGTTGTGGCGGCGCACGGTGAGCTGATGCTGCTGGCAACGGCAGTTGGTAGAGTTGGTAGGGGAAAGTTTTGCGTTGCACTGAGGCGATCTCAAACTGGTGGGTGCGTCTGGCGGGTACTTGCAGCACGCTTTCCATCATCCAGCGCCATTCTCGGCCATGGTGTGCTACGCGGCCAAACTGGCAGAACGCCAACAGGTGTGCGCCAGCTCATGGGGTATCACTTCGTCGATAAACGGTTGCTGGTTTTCCATCAATAGCACCGGATTCAGGCGGATTTACCAAGCCAGCAGCGAGGGAGTACCCGTACTAATGCCACGTTGCTAGTAAACGATTTTCGGCTCTGGAAATTCGGCGGAAAAATGCTGCCGAGCCAGTTGCAACTTTTCTCGCAGGCAACGCATCACCGCCTGTTGTAGCTTCATGGGAATTCTTGCTTTGTTCATTATAGGTAGCTTAAGCCTAGGCGTGGTTGCTGACAATAAGCCGATCGACGCTGATTGATTGTAATCAATGTGTTAACTGCGGGATAATAAAGCGTACATGAGGAGCCAGTACCAGAAGTTCTCACTGGATAAAGTTGCCACGGTTCCCTTTACACAAAAACGGTTATTTTGTGATTTGGCGCAATAATTAGCTGCTTAAAAATACGTAAGGTGGGGGCATTTTTTTGACTGATTGCTGCACCTGAGTAGTGCAGCTTCCGTGTAAATTTAATGCAATTGAGCATGCAAGTGAGAGATCAATGTCGAATAAACCGTTCTATTATCAAGATCCGTTCCCGCTGAAGAAAGACGATACCGAATACTACCTGCTGAGCCGCGATCACGTCACCGTGAGCGAATTTGAAGGCCAGGAAATGCTGAAAGTCGCCCCGGAAGCGCTGATCCTCCTCGCCCAACATGCATTCCATGACGCCTCATTTATGCTGCGCACTGCGCATCAGCAACAGGTGGCCGACATCCTGCGAGATCCAGATGCCAGCGAAAACGACAGATACGTTGCGCTGCAATTCCTGCGTAACTCAGAGATCGCCGCAAAGGGGATTTTGCCGACCTGCCAGGACACAGGTACGGCGATTATCCTTGGCAAGAAAGGCCAGCGTGTCTGGACTTGCGGCGGTGATGAGGCGGCGCTGTCGCGCGGGGTGTACAACACCTATATCGAAGATAATCTGCGCTATTCGCAAAACGCTGCGCTGGACATGTACAAAGAGGTAAATACTGGCAGCAATCTGCCAGCGCAGATCGATCTCTATACTGTGGATGGCGAGGAATATAAATTCCTGTGCATCACTAAAGGCGGCGGTTCAGCCAACAAGACCTACCTGTATCAGGAAACCAAAGCGCTGTTGTCTCCGGGCAAACTGAAGGATTATCTGGTCGATAAAATGCGTACTTTAGGCACCGCCGCTTGCCCGCCGTACCATGTGGCGTTTGTTATCGGCGGCACTTCGGCCGAAGCAACGCTGAAGACGGTCAAACTGGCCTCTACCAAGTATTACGATGGCTTGCCTACTGAAGGCAATGAGTACGGCCAGGCGTTCCGTGATATGGCGCTGGAGGCAGAACTGCTGAAAGAAGCGCAGAATTTGGGGCTGGGCGCGCAGTTTGGCGGCAAATACTTCGCTCACGACATTTGTGTAGTGCGCTTGCCACGCCATGGCGCGTCCTGCCCGGTTGGCATGGGGGTATCCTGTTCTGCTGACCGTAATATTAAGGGCAAGATCAACCGTGATGGCATCTGGCTGGAAAAACTGGAGCATAACCCAGGCAAGTTTATTCCGCAGGCACTACGTCACGCAGGGGAAGCCGAAGCGATCAAGATCGACCTTAATCTCCCGATGGCCGAGATCCTAAAACAGCTCGCGCAGTATCCGGTTGCCACCCGTCTATCGCTGAGCGGTACCATCATCGTGGCCCGCGATATCGCGCACGCCAAGCTGAAAGAACGCTTGGATCGCGGTGAAGGTCTGCCGCAGTACGTCAAGGATAATCCGATCTACTACGCTGGCCCTGCGAAAACACCGGACGGCTACGCATCCGGTTCGCTTGGCCCGACCACCGCAGGGCGCATGGATCCCTATGTCGATCTGTTGCAATCACATGGCGGTAGCATGATCATGCTGGCGAAGGGCAACCGCAGCCAGCAGGTGACCGATGCCTGCCATAAGCACGGCGGGTTCTATCTTGGTAGCATCGGTGGCCCTGCGGCGGTGCTGGCGCAGCGGAGTATTAAGAGCTTGGAGTGTGTGGAGTATCCTGAACTGGGGATGGAGGCAATCTGGAAAATTGTAGTAGAAGACTTCCCGGCGTTCATTTTGGTAGATGACAAAGGCAATGACTTTTTCCAGAAGATCCAAGCGGGCCAGTGTTCCAACTGCTTGAAATAACCCACCCAAAAACCTGAGCAAAGGTATGTATGCCCCTAAAAGCGGAAAAATGCCCGCATTTGCGGGTCATTTGTGGTATTTAGGGGGAAAACCTTCAGCGGCTGGAGGTCATTGGCTACGCTGCTTGATGGCGTAGCCGACCGCCAGAACTGCTATCCACAGCGGGATCAGTAACACCGAGATGCGAATGCCTGGCGTCAGGTACATGATCACCAAGATACCGGCCATAAATAGCAGGCACAGATAGTTGCTGAATGGATACCAGATAGCTTTGAACTTCGTTTCGACGCTTTCACGGTTTTTAGCAGCGCGGAATTTCAGGTGCGCCAGGCTGATCATCGCCCAGTTGATCACCAGCGCCGAGATTACCAGCGCCATCAGCAGTTCGAAGGCTCGCCCAGGGATCAGATAATTGATCAGCACACAAAATGCGGTGGCGATGGCGGAAACGCCGATGGCGACCACCGGCACGCCACGGCTATCCACCTTCATCAGGCTTTTCAGCCCGTTGCCTTGTTGTGCTAGGCAGAACAGCATACGGCTGTTGCAGTAAACGCAACTGTTATATACCGACAGCGCAGCAGTCAGCACCACGATATTTAGCACGGATGCAACCAGATTGCTGTCCAACGCCTGAAAGATCAACACAAAAGGGCTGCCGCTTTCAGCCACCTTGCTCCACGGGTGGAGCGAAAGCAGAACCACCAGTGAGCCTATATAAAAGATCAAGATACGGTAGATAACCTGGTGGGTGGCTTTGGGAATGCTCTTTTGCGGGTTGTCAGCTTCTGCTGCGGTGATGCCCACCAGTTCGAGGCCGCCGAATGAAAACATTATCACCGCCATCGCCATCACTAGCCCCATGCTACCATTTGGCAAGAAACCGCCTTGTGCCCATAGGTTGGTGACGGTGGCTTCTGGGCCACCCATGCCGCTGAACAGCAGATAGGCACCGAATGCGATCATACCGATTATCGCCGCCACTTTGATGATGGCAAACCAGAACTCCACCTCGCCGTAGACTTTTACATTGGCCATGTTAATGGCGTTGATCACCATAAAGAACACGGCGGCGGAAACCCAGGTGGGGATCTCCGGCCACCAGTAATGCACATAGATGCCGACTGCTGTTAGTTCTGCCATTGCCACCAGCACGTATAGCACCAAGTAGTTCCAGCCTGAGACGAAGCCAGCAAGATTGCCCCAGTATTTGTACGCGAAATGGCTGAAGGAGCCAGCTACTGGCTCTTCCACGATCATTTCACCGAGTTGACGCATGATCAGAAACGCGATGAAACCGCCAATGGCATAGCCGAGAATGACCGAAGGGCCAGCCATTTTTATTGTTTGAGCGATACCGAGGAATAGCCCAGTACCTACTGCGCTTCCGAGGGCAATAAGCTGAATATGGCGGTTTTTCAGGCCGCGTTTTAGTTGGTCGCCATGTTGTTGACCATTCATCAATTAAATCTCTTGTTATGGCAGAATGATTTACATAATGTAAATTAATGGTTATGATATTTGTTTTTTTTATTGGCGATATGGCAATTAATTCAACGTAGCCGCTACTGGTCAGCAAAGAATAATGCTAAGTGCGGCAGTTTGCACCTGTTTTGTGATGACAATGGTTAATATTTCAGCAAGATAGGCAACAAAATGTGGGTTGTGTGACGTCAGGGGATAGACGAAATAACTTTGGCAATGTCCCATTATTGTTCGTGAACGCCGCGATGATCAACGGCGGGACATCACTTGGATAAGCGCTTTTGATTGCGTCTAAAGGACAGTAAACAGCCTAACTTATCGCCGTTGGTGCAATAGTCATGCATTAAAACTGGGGTAATAAGGCTGTAACCTTCCTCATATAACGTTAACGCGTAAATGGTATTACCAGCACAGTGTTACCGCTTTGCGCTGGGCTTTGCAGTAAAAAATGTGTGATAACCTGATTTTAATCAAGGCTTAGCTTATATGGACAGGGGATGAATACTTTGTTACTTTTACGGCCACGTATTTGAAATTAGTATTACCAATTGACTCCGCGCTATTCGCAAAGAAGAATTTACCCATGGCCTACAGTAAAATCCGTCAACCTAAGTTGTCAGACGTTATTGAACAGCGGCTCGAATACTTGATCTTGGAGGGAACATTGCATCCCGGCGAGAAGCTGCCTCCAGAGCGTGAGCTGGCGAAACAATTTGGTGTTTCCCGCCCTTCATTGAGAGAGGCTATCCAATGTCTGGAAGCTAAAGGGCTGCTCTTGCGTCGGCAAGGTGGCGGCACCTTTGTGCAAACTAATCTGTGGCAGAGCTTTAGCAATCCGCTGGCTGAATTGCTGGCCGACCATCCTGAATCGCAATTCGATCTGTTGGAAACGCGCCACGCGCTAGAAGGTACTGCCGCCTATTACGCTGCGCTGCGCGGTACTGATGAAGATCTGGCGCGTATCTGCGATTGCCACATTGTGATTCAACAAACTCAGAAAAGCGGTGATCTCGATGCTGAAGCTGGTGCCGTTATGAAGTATCAAATCGTCGTGACTGAAGCTGCCCATAATATTTGTGTTGTTGCACTTGCTGAGCTGTATGAGGCCGATGCTGGAACAGAATCTGCATAAAAACTTTGAATTGCTCTACTCGCGCAGTGAGATGTTGGCAACAGTGAGCAGCCAGCGCGCCGGGATTTTTGAGGCGATTGTGGCACGCGAACCAGAAAAGGCGCGTGAAGCTTCGCACTGTTACTTGGCGTTTATAGAAGAAGTTTTGCTGGATCTCAGCCGGGAGAATACCCGACGCGAGAGATCACTACGGCTTCTCCAGCAACGCAAGGATTCAGAACTATTCTCTTCAGGGTAAGCTACGCGGAGAGTTAGTTGGAAGTATTGCTGCAATCAAATGATGGCCCAGTCTTCCGGTGTTTTGTCATAAAACACCGGAAGACTGGCTCCAAATAAACCATTAGATAGATGATAAGGAATACCACCATGTCACAACGTCTAACCAATGACGTGGATCCGTTCGAAACTCGCGACTGGCTACAGGCGATCAAATCGGTCATCCGTGAAGAGGGTGTTGGACGCGCTGAGTTTCTGATCGAGCAGCTATTGCGGGAGGCTCGCAAGGGGGGGGCGAACGTGGTGGGCGGCGCTGCAGCTCACAACTACGTTAACACCATCGCGGTGGAGGATGAACCGGCTTACCCAGGTAACCTTGATCTGGAACTACGTATTCGTTCAGCTATCCGCTGGAACGCTATCATGACGGTTCTGCGTGCTTCCAAGAAAGATTTGGAACTCGGTGGTCACATGGCCTCTTTCCAATCTTCTGCGACCTTCTACGAAGTTTGCTTTAACCACTTCTTCCGTGCACGCAATGAGAAAGATGGTGGGGATCTGGTTTACTTCCAGGGGCATATCTCGCCGGGTGTTTATGCACGTGCCTTCCTTGAAGGCCGCCTGACCGAAGAGCAAATGAATAACTTCCGCCAGGAGGTTCACGGCAAGGGGTTGTCCTCTTATCCGCATCCAAAATTGATGCCGGAATTCTGGCAGTTCCCGACCGTATCGATGGGATTGGGGCCAATCTGTGCCATCTATCAGGCTAAGTTCCTGAAGTATTTAAAAAATATGGGTTTGAAAGATACCTCGGAACAAACTGTTTATGCTTTCTTGGGCGATGGCGAGATGGACGAGCCAGAATCAAAGGGTGCGCTCACCATTGCCACCCGTGAAAAGTTGGACAACCTGGTGTTTGTCATCAACTGCAATTTGCAGCGTTTGGATGGCCCTGTCACCGGTAATGGCAAAATCATCAACGAATTGGCAGGTGCTTTCGCTGGTGCAGGCTGGCAGGTGCTGAAAGTGATCTGGGGTGGGCGTTGGGATGAGCTGCTGCGCAAAGACACCAGCGATAAACTGGTTCAACTGATGAACGAAACCCTGGATGGTGACTACCAGACCTTCAAATCCAAAGACGGTGCTTACGTGCGTGAGCATTTCTTTGGCCATTACCCGGAAACTGCAGAGCTGGTCAAAGACATGACCGACGACGAAATCTGGGCGCTGAACCGTGGCGGTCATGATCCGAAAAAAATCTTTGCTGCACTGAAAAAAGCGCAGGACACTCAAGGCAAACCTACCGTTATCTTGGCTCATACCATCAAAGGTTACGGTATGGGGGAAACTGCGGAAGGTAAAAACATCGCTCACCAAGTGAAGAAAATGAGCATGGTAGGGGTTCAGCACTTCCGCGATCGTTTTAACGTACCGGTTGCTGATGCGGATATCGAGAAACTGTCGTATGTCACCTTCGAAAAAGACACCGCAGAGTACCAGTACCTGCACGAACGCCGTCAGGTACTGAAAGGCTACCTGCCAAGCCGTCTGCCAGAGTTTACCCAGAAGCTGGAATTGCCAGCTCTGGAAGATTTCAGCTCGCTGCTGGAAGAACAGAGCAAAGAAATCTCCACTACCATCGCCTTCGTGCGTGCCTTGAACGTGATGCTGAAGAACAAGTCGATCAAAGATCGCTTGGTGCCTATTATCGCCGACGAAGCGCGTACCTTCGGTATGGAAGGTCTGTTCCGTCAGATCGGCATCTACAGCACTAATGGCCAGCAGTACACTCCGCAAGACCGTGAGCAAGTTGCCTACTACAAAGAAGACGAGAAAGGCCATATCTTGCAGGAAGGCATCAACGAACTGGGTGCTGCATCTTCCTGGTTGGCCGCTGCGACGTCCTACAGTACTAACGATCTGCCGATGATCCCGTTCTACATCTACTATTCAATGTTCGGTTTCCAGCGTATCGGTGATCTGTTCTGGGCGGCGGGCGACCAACAGGCGCGTGGCTTCCTGATCGGCGGTACTTCGGGCCGAACCACTCTGAATGGTGAGGGTCTGCAACACGAAGATGGCCACAGCCACATTCAGTCTCTGACTATACCTAACTGTATTTCTTACGATCCCGCGTATGCTTATGAAGTGGCGGTGATCATGCATGATGGTCTGGTACGCATGTACGGCGATGCGCCGGAAAACGTTTATTACTACCTGACCACGCTGAACGAAAACTACTCAATGCCGGCAATGCCGCAGGGCGCAGAGGAGGGTATCCGTAAGGGCATCTACAAGTTGGAGACTCTGGAAGGCAGCAAAGGCAAGGTACAGTTGTTGGGTTCTGGTGCTATCTTGCGTCATGTGCGTGAAGCGGCGCAGATCCTGGCGAAAGATTACGGCGTGGTTTCCGACATCTACAGCGTTACTTCCTTCACCGAATTAGCGCGTGATGGGCAGGACTGCGAGCGTTGGAACATGCTACACCCCACTGAAGCGCCACATGTGCCTTACATCGCTCAGGTGATGAATGATGCGCCAGCGGTAGCGGCTACCGACTATATGAAGCTATTCGCAGATCAGGTTCGAACTTATGTTCCAGCCAGCGATTATCGCGTACTGGGTACTGATGGATTTGGTCGTTCAGACAGCCGTGAAAACCTGCGTCACTACTTTGAAGTCGATGCATCTTACGTGGTGGTTGCTGCTTTGGGTGAATTGGCTAAACGTGGTGAAATTGAAGCCTCCGTAGTCGCTGATGCGATTAAGAAATTCGATATCAACCCAGAGAAAGTTAACCCGCGTCTGGCATAAGAGGTACAGAATAATGTCTATCGAAATCAAGGTACCGGACATCGGTGCAGACGAAGTCGAAATCACCGAGATCATGGTTAAGGTTGGCGATAAAGTTGAAGCTGAACAATCGCTGATCACTGTGGAAGGCGATAAGGCTTCCATGGAAGTACCATCCCTGCTGGCGGGGGTGGTGAAAGAGATTAAAGTGGCGGTTGGCGATAAAACCGAAACCGGCAAACTGATGATGATTTTCGAAGCGGAAGGCGCTGCGCAGGCGGCACCCGTGGTGAAAGCAGAAGAAAAACAGACGGTGGCCCCTGCTACTGCCGCTAAAGACGTTGAAGTGCCGGATATCGGCTGCGACGAAGTCGAAGTGACCGAAGTGATGGT
The DNA here is from genome assembly GCF_964019515.1 of Serratia symbiotica (Periphyllus acericola). Taxonomy (NCBI): domain Bacteria; kingdom Pseudomonadati; phylum Pseudomonadota; class Gammaproteobacteria; order Enterobacterales; family Yersiniaceae; genus Serratia; species Serratia symbiotica. Next base: position 670,129 of record NZ_OZ026452.1, on the reverse strand, counting down.
GAAGGTAGGTGACAAAGTGGCCGCTGAGCAGTCACTGATCACCGTTGAAGGCGACAAGGCGTCGATGGAAGTGCCTACACCGTTTGTCGGCATGGTGAAAGAGATCTGTATCAAACCTGGCGACAAGGTTAAAACCGGTTCCTTGATCATGGTGTTTACCGTGGAAGGCGCAGCACCAGCCGCCGCTCCTGCGACGAGTGCGGAAGTTGCACTGTCTCCAGCCAAGCAAGAAACCAAAACCGCTGCACTCGCTACTCACGCCGACAGCAAAGGTAAATTCGGCGAAAACGCCGCCTATGTACACGCGACTCCGGTCATCCGCCGTTTAGCTCGTGAATTTGGCATCAACCTGGCGAAAGTAAAAGGCTCCGGTCGTAAAGGCCGTATCCTGCGTGAAGACATTCAAGTTTACGTGAAAGACGTGATACAACGCGCCGATACTGCGCTGGCCGCTGGGCTGCCAGGTATGCTGCCATGGCCGAAAGTGGACTTAAGCAAGTTCGGCGAGATTGAAGAAATCGACATGGGGCGTATCCAGAAAATTTCTGGTGCCAATTTGAGCCGCAACTGGGTTATGATACCGCATGTTACTCACTTCGACAAAACCGATATTACCGATCTGGAAGTGTTCCGTAAGCAACAGAACGAAGACGCGGCCAAACGTAAGTTGGACGTGAAGTTTACTCCGGTGGTCTTCATCATCAAAGCCGTAGCAGCCGCTCTGGAGCAGATGCCACGTTTCAACAGTTCGCTGTCCGAGGATGGCCAGAAGCTGACGCTAAAAAAATACATCAACATCGGCGTGGCGGTTGATACACCAAATGGTTTGGTCGTTCCGGTGTTCAAAGATGTGAACAAAAAGGGCATTACTGAGCTTTCTTGTGAACTGATGGCCATCTCTAAACAAGCGCGTGACGGTAAGTTGACCGCCGGCGAAATGCAGGGCGGCTGCTTCACCATCTCCAGCCTGGGTGGTATCGGAACAACTCACTTCGCGCCGATCGTCAACGCGCCGGAAGTGGCTATTCTGGGTGTTTCTAAGTCCGCTATGGAGCCGCTCTGGAATGGTAAAGAGTTTATACCGCGCCTAATGATGCCGATGTCGCTCTCCTTCGACCACCGTGTGATTGACGGTGCCGATGGTGCGCGTTTCATCACCATTATCAATAACATGCTTTCTGACATCCGCCGCCTGGTGATGTAATGACCAAGGGGTACAGTTCATAATGCTGCGCCCTTAGCGCTTCAGCAGCGTTTCGTCGGGTTTTGCATAATTAAACAAAATTGTTTAGACAGTGTTCACTCGAACACGCTTTGCAGAGTATTAACAATTCTGTAAACTGCTCGCGGTGTACGCGTCCCGGTGGATAGAGGGCGTTGTGAGCTCGATTAATAATATGCCCAATGGATTTCAAGTGGCAGCTAGGCGAATAGTTCGTCGTTCCTAAACGCTTTACTCAAGCAGGTGGCTGGGGTAAATGCTTTAAGCCAACAACGCTACAGCTTGAAAGATGAAGGGGATAATGATGTCTGCCCCGCCGAACGAACAATCAATTAAGAGGTCATGATGAGTACTGAAATTAAAACTCAGGTCGTGGTACTTGGGGCAGGCCCGGCAGGTTACTCTGCGGCTTTTCGTTGCGCTGACTTAGGCCTTGAAACCCTACTGGTTGAACGTTATTCCACTTTGGGCGGGGTTTGTCTGAATGTGGGCTGTATCCCTTCCAAAGCACTGCTGCATGTTGCCAAAGTGATCGAAGAAGCCAAGGCGCTGGCCGCACACGGCATCGTTTTTGGTGAGCCGATAACCGACATCGACAAAGTTCGCGTTTGGAAAGAAAAGGTGATCACTCAGTTAACCGGGGGGCTGGCTGGCATGGCCAACGGCCGCAACGTGACAGTGGTCAACGGCTTGGGCAAGTTCACTGGTGCTAACACCCTGGTTGTTGAAGGCGAAAAGGGTTCAACAACCATTAACTTCGATAACGCTATCATCGCTGTGGGTTCTCGCCCAATTCAATTGCCGTTCATTCCCCATGAAGATCCGCGCGTGTGGGATTCCACTGATGCACTGGCGCTGAGAACTATTCCACAGCGTTTACTGGTTATGGGAGGGGGCATCATAGGCCTGGAAATGGCTACCGTATACCATGCTCTGGGTTCACAAATCGACGTGGTCGAGATGTTCGATCAGGTTATCCCAGCCGCAGATAAAGATGTAGTGAAAATTTTTACCAAACGCATCAGCAAGCAGTTCAACTTGTTGCTGGAAACCAAAGTGACTGAGGTAGAAGCCAAAGAAGAAGGTATCTATGTCACTATGGGAGGCAAAAATGCGCTGACAGAGCCACAGCTTTACGATGCGGTGCTGGTGGCCATCGGTCGTGTACCGAATGGCAAAATGCTGGATGCCTACAAAGCCGGTGTTGACGTTGACGAACGCGGCTTTATCAACGTAGACAAACAGCTACGCACAAATATAGCGCATATCTTCGCTATCGGTGACATCGTTGGCCAGCCGATGCTGGCACACAAAGGTGTGCATGAAGGCCATGTTGCCGCAGAAGCTATTGCTGGCATGAAGCATTACTTCGACCCGAAGGTGATCCCATCAATCGCTTACACTGAACCAGAAGTAGCATGGGTAGGTCTGACTGAGAAAGAAGCGAAAGATAAGGGCATCAGCTACGAAACTGCCACCTTTCCGTGGGCTGCGTCTGGCCGTGCTATCGCTTCCGATTGTGCAGATGGCATGACTAAACTTATCTTCGACAAAGAAACTCACCGTATCCTCGGTGGCGCGATTGTCGGCACCAACGGCGGTGAACTACTGGGTGAAATTGGTCTGGCTATCGAGATGGGCTGTGACGCAGAAGATATCGCGCTGACCATTCACGCTCACCCAACCCTGCACGAATCTGTGGGCCTGTCGGCAGAGATTTACGAAGGCAGCATAACTGACTTGCCAAACTCGAAAGCCAAGAATAAGTAATGCTTGTTGGCTTGAGTCGTTAACAAGCGGCCCTGGAAAGGGGCCGCCTTTTTATGTCCGCTCTACCAAATTCTTTGCTTCACTCGTTATACCCATTGTAATTTTAAGTATATCATGTTGTGCTCTTCCGGCTGATTACCCGATGCGCAATGATTAAATAAAGATTTAATGTTGCTTTTATGTGAACAAATTAACAGCTGGTTTAAATCCTGTTATGCTCGCTGAGTGGAGCCGGATAATGTACCTTGCAAGTTTACAATATCGGCAGCAGTGCTGCCATCAGGGTAGAGAGTATGACTATAAAAAACTAGGCACAATAAATAATAATGAGAGCGAGGAGAAAATCGTGCTAGAAGAATACCGTAAGCACGTAGCCGAGCGTGCCGCTGAGGGCATTGCCCCTAAGCCACTAGACGCCACGCAAATGGCCGCGTTGGTTAAATTATTGACCACCCCCCCACAAGGCGAAGCAGAATTCCTGTTAGATTTACTGATTAATCGTGTTCCAACAGGTGTCGATGAAGCCTCTTATGTCAAAGCAGGTTTCCTGGCGGCCATCGCTAAAGGTGAAGCGGTATCCCCCTTGATTTCCCCTAAGAAAGCCATTGAACTGTTAGGTACCATGCAGGGCGGTTACAACATTCATCCGCTGATCGATGCGCTGGAGAACGAAAAGCTAGCTCCGATTGCCGTAAAAGCATTGTCCCATACACTGCTGATGTTCGATAATTTCTACGATGTGGAAGAGAAAGCCAAAGCAGGTAACCCGCACGCCAAGCAGGTGGTGCAGTCCTGGGCCGATGCCGAATGGTTTCTGTCGCGCCCTGAACTGGCGGAAAAGATCACCGTTACGGTGTTCAAAGTCACCGGTGAAACCAACACTGATGACCTGTCGCCCGCGCAGGATGCTTGGTCACGCCCAGATATCCCACTGCATGCTTTGGCAATGCTGAAAAATGAACGTGAAGGCATTGTGCCAGATAAGCCGGGTAGCGTTGGCCCGATCAGACAGATCGAATTGTTGAACCAGAAAGGCTTCCCGCTAGCCTACGTTGGCGACGTGGTTGGTACGGGTTCTTCACGTAAGTCTGCTACTAACTCTGTGCTGTGGTTTATGGGTGACAACATCCCATACGTGCCAAACAAGCGTGGTGGCGGTGTGGTGCTGGGCGGCAAGATTGCGCCAATCTTCTTCAACACGATGGAAGATGCTGGTGCACTGCCGATCGAAGTGGACGTCTCTGAGCTGAATATGGGCGATGTGATTGACGTTTACCCCTACAAAGGCGAAGTGCGCAACCACGAAACCGGCGAGTTGATCGCCAGCTTTGAACTGAAAACCGACGTGCTGTTGGACGAAGTGCGCGCTGGTGGCCGTATCCCATTGATTATTGGTCGTGGCTTGACGACCAAGGCACGTGAAGCGCTGGGCTTGCCGCACAGCGATGTATTCCGCATCGCTAAGCCGGTTGCAGCCAGCAGCAAAGGCTTCTCGTTGGCGCAAAAAATGGTTGGCCGCGCCTGTGGCGTTGCCGGTATTCGCCCAGGCGAATACTGCGAACCTAAGATGACCTCCGTGGGCTCTCAAGACACCACTGGCCCGATGACTCGCGACGAACTGAAAGATCTGGCCTGTCTGGGATTTTCTGCTGATCTGGTGATGCAGTCGTTCTGTCACACTGCCGCCTATCCGAAACCAGTCGATGTGACCACGCACCACACGTTGCCAGACTTTATCGTGAACCGTGGCGGCGTTTCGCTGCGTCCGGGGGATGGTGTTATCCACTCTTGGCTTAACCGCATGCTGTTGCCGGATACCGTTGGCACGGGTGGTGACTCCCATACCCGTTTCCCGATCGGTATCTCTTTTCCGGCCGGTTCTGGCCTGGTGGCGTTTGCCGCAGCAACGGGCGTTATGCCGCTTGACATGCCTGAGTCGGTATTGGTGCGTTTTAAAGGTAAAATGCAGCCTGGCATCACCCTGCGCGATCTGGTGCACGCCATTCCTTATTACGCGATCAAACAGGGTCTACTGACCGTTGAGAAGAAGGACAAGAAGAACATCTTCTCTGGCCGTATCCTGGAGATCGAAGGTTTGTCGGACTTGAAGGTCGAGCAAGCGTTTGAGCTGACTGATGCTTCCGCTGAGCGTTCAGCCGCCGCTTGCACCATCAAACTGGATAAGGCACCGATCGAAGAGTACCTGAATTCCAACATCGTGCTGTTAAGATGGATGATCTCCGAAGGCTATGGTGACAGCCGGACTCTGGATCGCCGTATTCAGGGCATGGAAAAATGGCTGGCGGCTCCTCAGCTTCTGGCTGGCGATGCAGATGCCGAAGCTGCTGCGGTGATCGAGATCGATTTGGCGGAAATCACGCAACCTATTCTGTGTGCACCCAACGATCCCGACGATGCGCGCATGCTATCTGACGTGGCCAACAGCAAGATCGATGAAGTATTCATTGGTTCTTGCATGACTAACATAGGCCACTTCCGCGCAGCCGGTAAGCTGCTGGATCAGCACAAAGGCCCGTTGCCAACCCACTTGTGGGTGGCCCCACCCACCAAGATGGATGCAGCTCAGTTGACCGAAGAGGGTTACTACAGCATATTTAGTAAGAGTGGTGCACGCATTGAGATACCAGGCTGTTCACTGTGCATGGGTAACCAGGCGCGCATCTCGGACGGCGCGACGGTAGTTTCTACCTCAACCCGTAATTTTCCGAACCGTCTAGGCACTGGCGCGAACGTCTACCTTGCCTCCGCAGAGCTGGCGGCGGTCGCTTCAATGCTGGGCCGCCTGCCGATGCCGGACGAGTATCAGACCTTTATGGCGCAGGTTTATAAAACTGCGGCGGATACCTACCGCTATCTTAACTTTAACCAGTTGGGACAATACACGGATAAAGCTGATGGTGTGATTTTCCAAACTACAATCTAGGCCGTGCTACCCCAAATGATTCGGGTTACGGTAAACAGGGCATTGTTGAATAAATCGGATTTGGAATAAAGAATCCCCTGAATGGGCATCTTTCAGGCAAGGTGTACACTTTCTGGCATACCGGCGAGCGGCATCTTGTTTAATGCACAGATCATGGCCAGCGCCTCTGCAACTTGCCCATCATAATCTCGCAGCGACAGGTGACCAAATAGCTATTTTACTCTGTACCTCGCTGTTGCCGCTATCGAACCTCGGTAGTAGCCTATGATACTTTTCCACCGTGTGTTGTCTCCTGTAAGGCGCTGGTTCGCCACCGCTTGATTTCGCTCTGCATAGTATTATCAGCCAATAACGGGCTCCGCTGCTGTGCGGTATTAACGCCCTGAGCTTCTTGCGCCTTAACTCATCATCACACACTCGCATATCCTAAGCCCGATCCGCCGAGGCGACTTTGATTTTACGGTACCTCTGGCGGATGAGACTTGGGAAGGCTTCGGTATCGGTGACATTGCTCAAGGAAAGGTCAGCACAGATGACCTCATGTGTTTCTGTATCTTCCTGACCGTATTTTTTTGCCATCCACTCCCCTTCACCCAAGACGTTGAGCCCGGTAGAGTCGATAACGAGGTGCGCAATTTCACCCGGCGTTGCGGTTTTAAACGGGACATGGCCGGACTTTGCCCGCTTACTGATGCAGGTGTCGTCCGGGCAGTTCAACGGCACTTTGATCAGTGTGACACTGGAGTCGATGAAGCCCTGGAGGGCGCGAAGTGTCAGGCCGAAAATCCGTTTCAGCATCAATACGCTGGTGATTGCCATATCGGAATAATGTGGTGGGCGACCACGCAGAGAAGGTTTTGCCTCGCAGTACCAGGCGTGAAGTGCCGTTTCATCCACGGAGAAAGTGAGTGAACCCCGAGTGATAAGGGCGTTGTTGTAAGCCTTCCAGTTAGTGATGTTGAACTTTTTCTGGGCCACGGAATATCGCTATTTTGACATAAGGAGAGTGATCTGATCCTCGTCCCGGCAAAATGTTCGATTTATTCAACAACGCCCACCCAACGTTAAAAAACAATCTGACCGTACTGAAGGCCATCCATCATTGTGCGTTGCTCGACGGTGTGCTGCATATTGAATTGATCCTGCCATTTGCCCGGCGCAGCGGCTTTGAGGCGCTGAAACAGCACGTGGGTGGTGAATTGCTACGCGTGACCGGGGGCCAGCCGCCATTGACTGGCAGCTCAAGCATCATATCGCCACGATGAAGCGGGCCAATGGTCAGCCTGGCGTTAAAGGCGTGCGCAATATCATTGCCGTCAGTTCCGGTAAAGGTGGGGTAGGGAAATCTAGCACCGCCGTCAACTTGGCATTGGCGTTGGCCGCCGAAGGTGCTAACGTCGGCCTGCTATATGCCGACATCTAAGGCCCGTCGATCACTACTATGTTGGGTACCATGCATGAGCGTCTGACTTCGCCGGATGGTCAACATATGCTACCGATTAGGGTGCATTACTTGGCGACACACTCCATCGGCTATCTGGTCAGTGATGACCGCGCTATAGTGTGGCGTGGGCCGATGGCCAGCAAAGCACTGATGCAGTTGTTGTAGGATACCTTGTGGCCAGATCTGGATTATCTAGTGCTAGACATGCCGCCGGGTACCGGCGACATCCAATTAACGCTGTCGCAGACTATTCCGGTGACCGACGCGCTGGTAGTCACCACGCCGCAGGACATCGCGCTGCTGGATGCGGCCAAGGGCATCGTAATGTTTGAGAAAGTGCAGGTGCCGGTATTGGGCATTGTATAAAATATGAGCGTGCATATTTGCAGCCACTGTGGCCATAATAAACCGATCTTTGGCACCGGCAGGGCGGAAAAGCTGTTGAAGAAATACCACAGCTGACTCTTGGGGCAGATGCCGCTGCATATTTCGCTGAGTGAAGATTTGGATCGCGGTGCGCCAACAGTGATCAGCCGCCCGAACAGCCCATTCACTGAGTTGTATCGCCAGCTTGCTGGCCGCGTTGCCGCACAGTTGTATTGGCAGGGAGAAGCGATCCCTACGGAGATTGCGTTCCGCGCGCTGTAATTGATGATGTCGATAGAGTGGCATAAAGTCCGCTGACTCCCTATAATTAGCGCGTTTAGTTCCCCCCCGTTTTACACTACGAAATCAGGTCGTTAATTTTATGACTGACAAGCCGCATCAGTGCATCATTATTGGTATAGCTGGCGCATCTGCCTCTGGAAAAAGCCTCATTGCCAGTACGTTATATCGTGAACTCCGCGAACAGGTAGGCGATGAACATATCGGCGTGATCCCTGAAGACAGTTATTACAAAGCCCAAACGCATCTGACCATGGAAGAACGGATCAAAACCAATTACGACCACCCCAGCGCCATGGATCACAACCTGCTGTTCCAGCATTTGCAAATGTTGAAATCAGGCCAGGCGATAGAAGTTCCACTGTACAGCTATGCTGAGCACACGCGCAAGAAAGAGACTGGGCACCTGGAGCCTAAAAAGGTGATCATTCTAGAAGGGATCTTATTGCTGACAGACATTCGCCTGCGCCAGGAAATGAACTTCTCGATCTTCGTCGATACACCGTTGGACATTTGCCTTATGCGCCGCATGAAGCGCGATGTGAATGAACGTGGTCGTTCGATGGATTCGGTTATGGCACAATATCAGAAAACTGTGCGTCCGATGTTCCTACAGTTTATCGAACCTTCCAAACAATATGCCGACATTATTGTGCCGCGAGGCGGCAAGAACCGTATAGCGATCGATATTCTGAAAGCCAAAATCAGTCAATTTTTTCAATAATGCTAATGCTGTTTAACGGTTGAAAAATTGTCTTCCCTGCTAGTAGCAAACTATTTACACCCTGACGTAGATCTTTCGCCCGTGGTGTGGCAATTTTCATTTAGCTACGCGCTTTGATGGAGAAAAGAGATGAGACTGTGTGACCGTGATATAGAAGCCTGGCTGGATAACGGAAAACTGTTGATTTCACCGCGTCCGCCGATTGAGCGCATTAACGGGGCCACAGTGGATGTCCGCTTGGGCAATCAGTTCCGGGTGTTCCTTGGTCATACTGCCGCCTTTATTGATCTTAGCGGCCCGAAAAATGAAGTCAGCGCAGCGCTTGATCGCGTGATTAGCGAAGAAATCGTCTTGCCGGAAGGAGAAGCTTTCTTCCTTCACCCAGGTGAACTGGCGCTGGCGGTGACATTTGAATCCGTGACATTGTCAAATGATCTGGTCGGCTGGTTGGATGGCCGCTCTTCTCTGGCGCGTCTGGGACTGATGGTACACGTTACGGCGCACCGTATCGATCCTGGTTGGCATGGGTGCATTGTACTGGAGTTCTATAATTCAGGTAAGTTACCGCTGGCATTACGCCCTGGGATGTTGATCGGTGCCCTGAGTTTTGAACCCCTATCTGGGCCAGCTGCGCGTCCCTACAACAGCCGCCAGGATGCTAAATACCGCGATCAGCAAGGCGCTGTGGCGAGTCGAATCGACAAAGATTAAAGGCGGGTGGTATGAGAAGACTACTGACAGCATTGGTGATCTTACTGGTTGTATTGTTTGCGGGAATGTCCGCGTTGGTGCTCTTGGTCAATCCTAATGATTTTCGCGCCTATATGGTTAAGAAAATAGAACAAAACAGCGGCTATCAGTTGATGCTCGCCGGCGATCTACGTTGGCATATTTGGCCGCAGTTGAGTATTCTTTCCGGCCACGTAACGCTGACCGCGCCAGGGGCTCAAGCGCCATTGGTGAGCGCTGAGAATATGCGCCTTGATGTCAAACTGTTGCCGCTGTTGTCTCACCACCTGTTTGTCAAACAAGTGATGTTGAAAAATGCTGTTATCCGCCTAACGCCGGAAAGTGAAGAACAGCCTCCAGTTGATGCCTCTATCGCGCCAGTTACCCCTTTCGCTGAGTCAGTAGACACACCGTGGAAATTGGGTATTGATAATCTGCGGATCGTGGATAGCCTGCTGATTTGGCAGCGCGCCAATGATGAACAGATCAACGTTAGAGACATCAATCTCACCCTGCGACAAAATGACCAGCGTCAGGTGCAAATGGCGCTTTCTAGCCGGATAAATCGTGATCAGCGCGATTTGACCTTCACGATTGCGGCCGATATCGATTTACAACACTACCCGCGCCAGATAAACGCGAAGCTAACCCGGTTCAATTACCAGTTGGCAGGGGCGGATATCTTAAATGGCGGCATCAAAGGTGAAGGCCACGCGCAGGTCGCTTATCAACAAACGCCACCGCATATTGTGTTCAACCCGGTAAGTATCAGTGCCAACGACAATCAGTTCACCGGTGATATCAGCGCGACTGTGGCGGAGGTGCCAGCGTTGGTAATGAACTGGTCCTCGGCCAATCTCAATTTGGATGCGCTTTCTGGCTGGCAATCCCGCACAAGTTCTGAACCGCAGGTGACGGCCTCCGCGCCGGTTATCGCCAGCCAAATTGACGACCAGCAACAGGATCTGGCTGCACTGCGCGATTTCAATGCACAGCTAATTATGCAAGTTGATCAATTGACCTATCGCGGCATGAATATCACCCAACTGGCCGTTCAGGCTGATAACCAGCGAGGGCTGCTCAGGCTGCATAAACTTTCAGGCCAACTGGCCGATGGGCATTTTTCCTTGCCCGGTTCGCTGGATGCGCGTAGCGATAAGCCGATCATCGCCCTACAGCCCCTATTGAAGCAGGTGGAACTGGGTACGCTGCTCAAAGCTTTTGATATGCCGCAGGTCATGAGTGGAAAATTCAGCATGCAGGGGGAACTGACCGGCGATCGCCTCACGTTACCTTCTTCTATACATCGCTGGCGCGGTAGCGCCCAGTTGGCGATGCAGGAGGGGCAACTGCATGGCTTGAACGTACAAAAGTTGGTCCAGCAGGTCGTGGCACGCAGCGACAACAGCGTACGTGGGCAGGACACTTACCCGCATTATACCGCCGTTGCACAGCTAGCGGCGAAGGCCAGCCTGAACCAAGGCAGGGTGAAAATCAGCGAGATGAATGCTCAGTCTCCACTGCTGAGTCTGGATGGCAGCGGCACCGTCAATATGGTGGGCAAACAGTGTGACATGGCGATCAACGTGCGGGTGACCGGCGGCTGGCAGGGCCGCAGTGACCTGATCGAACAGTTGCGAAAAACGTCAATTCCTTTGCGGGTTTACGGTCCCTGGGCACAGCTTAACTATCAGCTACAAGTCGAACAGATACTACATAAAACGTTGGAGAACCGAGCCAAGAACGCGCTATGTAATTGGGTTGAAAAGAATAAGGACTCGCGTGAAGGCCAGGATATGAAAAAGCTGCTTGATAAGCTTTAATACCCTGGTGTGGGGATTGACGTCAGGTTTAATCATCAGGTTCTGGCGGCGACAACGAAGTAATTTTCACCTTCAAAACACGGTGGCTGTTGACTTCCAGCGGTTCAAACAGGTAGTCCCCGATGCACAGGTGTTCTCCTTCCTGCGGAATGCGCTGGCTATGCTCCATCAGCAGGCCCGCCAATGTATGATATTCACGCTTTTCTTCCAGCGACAGCGGCAGATACAGCACCAGATCTTCCAGTGGCATATATCCGTTGGCTGTCCAGCTACCGTCTTCGTTTTGCTGAATGTCATGTCGTGCGTCGATTTCTTCACCGTCCTCCGGCAGGTTACCGGCGATGGTTTCCATGACGTCGGTCAAGGTGACAATTCCTTCAACAGAACCGAACTCGTCGACCACAAAAGCAAAGTGCGTCTGCGCCTGACGGAACTGCTCCAACGCGCTTAGTAATGTGAGCTGTTCGGGGAAAATCAGCGGCTGGCGCACCAGTGCGCGTAACGCCAGTGGTACCTGGGCTAACTGTTGTTTCAACACGTCAATGGTATAAATGACACCCAGAGGTTCGTCACTGGCACTATTTTCTACTACCACGATGCGCGTATGCTGGTTTTTCTCCAGCAGTTGGGTCAACTTTTCCTGTGGATCGTTCAGTTCTAGATATTCCACGTCATGGCGGGAGGTCATGATACTGCTGACCGTGCGCTGCGCCATCCCCATCACACGCTCGATCATATGTCGTTCTTGCTGGTTAAAAACTTCACAACTTGCGCTATCGACCAGCAAACTGGCGTAATGGCTGTCAAGCTCCGCTTCTTCATGCTTGCCGCTCAGCATGCGCCGCACCGCTTCTGCGGTACGCTCGCGTAACGGACGCACCCTGGATAGAAAGCGTCGGCGGTTGAATTGTGCCAGTTGGTTCAATGCCTCGATCAATACCGAGAAACCAATCGCTACATACAGGTAGCCCTTCGGAATAAGATAGCCTAAGCCTTCTGCGACCAGGCTAAAGCCGATCATCAGCAGGAAACTCAGACACAGAATGACGATAGTGGGATGAGTGTTGACGAAACAAGTCAAAGGCTTACTGGCCAGCAACATCAGGCCGATGGCGATACAAACCGCAATCATCATGACTGCCAGATGATCGACCATGCCAATTGCAGTGATCACCGAATCGAGCGAAAAGACGGCATCCAGCACCACAATTTGCGCCACCACTGGCCAGAAACGAGCGCCTTTGCGTGACTCTTGTTGTACTTGATCCTTGCCTTCTAGCCGTTCGTGCAATTCCGTGGTGGCTTTGAACAACAGGAATAACCCGCCGATCAGCATAATGAGATCACGGCTACTAAAGGCGTGCGTAGCAACCACAAATATCGATTGGGTAAGTGTGCCCAACCAGGAAATGGAGGACAGTAGCGCCAGCCGCATCAGCAATGCTATCAGCAGGCCGACAACGCGAGCTTTATCTCTTTGTTTTTTTGGTAATTTTTCCGCCAGAATGGCGATAAAGATAAGGTTATCTATACCCAGAACGATTTCCAGCACCACCAAAGTGGCCAGGCCGACCCAAAGTGTTGGATCTGCGATCCATTCCATACGCCTAATTTTACCTGCAAGTTAGACGGCTTATGCCGTACAGGAATGATGAGTGTTGCAGCGGGAAAATTCAACTTCAATCAGGAAAGTTTAGGAAAAAGCAGGCGTTTGTTTTGACCAAGGTGTGGAATACAATGGTACATTGGCTTTGTTGAATAAATCGGATTTAGAATAAAGAGTCCCCTGAATGGGCAGCTTTCAGGCAAGGCGTACACTTTCTGACATACCGGTGAGCGGCATCTTGTTTAATGCACAGATCATGGCCAGCGCCTCTGCAACTTGTCCATCATAATCTCGCAGCGACAGGTGACCACCAAATAGCTGTTTTACTCTGTACCTCGCTGTTGCCGCTATCGAACGTCGGTGGTAGCCTGTGATACTTTTTCACCGTGTGTTGTCTCCGGTAACGCTCTGGTTCACCACCGCTTGATTTCGCTCTGCATAGTCTGCCGACCAATAACGGGCTCCGCTGCTGGGCGGTATTAACGCCTTGAGCTTCTTGCCCCTTAATTCATCATCACACACTCGCGTATCCTAAGCCCGATCCGCCGAGGCGACTTTGATTTTACGGTACCTCTGACGGATGAGACCTGGGAAGGCTTCGGTATCGGTGACATTGCTCAAGGAAAGGTCAGCACAGATGACCTCATGTGTTTCTGTATCTACGGCCAAATGCAGTTTTCGCCAGATCCGCCGTTTTTCCTGACCGTGTTTTTTTGCCATCCACTCGCCTTCACCCAACACGTTGAGCCCGCTAGAGTCGATAACGAGGTGCGCAATTTCACCCGGCGTTGCGGTTTTAAACGGGACATGGCCGGACTTCGCCCGCTTACTGATACAGGTGTCGTCCGGGCAGTTCAACAGCACTTTAATCAGTGTGACAATGGAGTCGACGAAGCCTTGGAGGGCGCGCAGTGTCAGGCCGAAAATCCGTTTCAGCATCAATACGCTGGTGATTGCCATATCGGAATAATGTGGTGGGCGACCACGCAGAGAAGGTTTTGCCTCGCAGTACCAGGCGTGAAGTGCCGTTTCATCCCCCCAGCAAGTGAGTGAACCCCGAGTGATAAGGGCGTTTGTGTAAGCCTTCCAGTTGGTGATGTTGAACTTTTGCTGGGCCACGGAATGTCGCTATTTTGACATAAGGAGAGTGATCTGATCCTCGTGCCGGCCAAAAGTTCGATTTATTCAACAAATCCTGGTACATTCTCCGTTCTTCGTCTCCTCTCATTTTCCCTATACGACGGGCAACGCGGTTGCGTTCATGCGTTTTAAGAAGTATCCTAATTTTTAATTTAAAAATGCACGAATTTCACCATAAATACATGATTTTAATTGTTTTTATGGCGAAATATAAATTTGTATATTTACTGAACGCCTATTTCATATAGCCATGAAAATAACGAATGATAGGCAGGTGTTTTGATGGGCAAGATGGTAGCATACTTGGTAAAAATTTATTGCGTCTACTCTCTCTATAGCCTGTCTCGATGTCACTCACACGACAACTTGTGCTGATTTTATTCGGAGCCAAACAGGCTGGGGGATAAGAAGTAACGCACTAACTATCATTTGGTTAGTAGCTGTTTAGCCAAGGGCGGTAGCTTGCCTACTGATGGGTAAGCTGTGGCTTGTTGAGCTACGGGTAACCCATTCGTCGTTTGAAATGCTAGAAGTTTCAGCCCGCTAGCCGCGTTAAGAATGCGCACATACACACAGTGATATTTATTTAATTTATTGTATTTATTAGATTACTTTACGGACTGTGATAAAGGATTAGAAATGTTATTACCTGTAATTATGGCAGGCGGCACCGGTAGCCGTTTGTGGCCGATGTCCCGTGAACTTCATCCAAAGCAATTTCTGCGTTTGCATAGCTTCCATTCAATGTTGCAGGAAACATTAAACCGCCTTGATGGTATTGAGATTAGTGAACCTGTCGTAATCTGTAATCAGGATCACCGCTTTATGGTGGCTGAACAACTGCGTCAAATCGACATGTTGTCACACAACATCATCTTGGAACCGGTAGGACGCAATACTGCGCCAGCGATCGCGCTGGCAGCGCTAAGTGCCCTTGCGCAAGGGCACGATCCCATAATGCTGGTCTTGGCGGCGGATCATATCATCAAGGATATTGAGGCGTTTCATGCGGCTATCGAGGCAGCACAGGCTTTTGCTGCGGGGCAAAGCCTGGTGACATTCGGTATTGTGCCCACCGGGCCGGAAACAGGATATGGCTATATCCAGCGTGGCGAAAGCTGGGGTGAGCATGTTTCTGCGACTTGCGTAAAGCGTTTTGTCGAAAAACCCGATCTTGCCACCGCCCAAAATTACGTGGATTCTGGAGAATATTTTTGGAACAGCGGCATGTTCATGTTCCGTGCCAAGCGCTATTTAGAGGAATTGGAGAAGTTTCGGCCAGATATTTTGGCTGCCTGCCAGCACGCTCTGGGTTATACCGGGTGCGATAAGAATTTCATCAACGTTAAACAAGACACCTTTGCGTGCTGCCCTGATGAATCTATCGATTATGCGGTGATGGAGAAAACCCAGGATGCCGTCATGATACCGCTAGATGCCGGATGGAGTGATGTTGGATCATGGTCTGCTTTGTGGGAAGTCAGCTCGAAGGACGAGGACGACAACGCATTAACTGGTGATATCTTCCTGCATAACACTCATGACTGCTATATCAATACCGATGAAAAATTGGTGGCTGCTGTTGGCGTCGACAATCTGGTGATTGTTAATACCAAGGATGCTGTACTGGTGGTTGATAAATCAAAGGTACAGGATGTCAAAAAAGTGGTTGAATATCTGAAAAAACACAATCGCAGCGAATATAGAAGACATAGTGAAGTTTACCGGCAATGGGGCATCTGCGATATCTTGATTGCCAAAAAACGTTTCTGTATAAACCGCATTACCGTGAACCCAGGCGAAGCGTTATCCTTTCAGATACACCATCATCATACTGAGCATTGGGTGGTGCTTGCAGGTACGGCCAGAGTGACAACCGGAGATAAAACTTTCCTATTGACTGAAAATCAGTCGACATTCATTCCCATTGGCGTGGTTCACCGTTTAGAAAACCCAGGTAATATACCTTTGGAACTGATTGAAGTGCAGGCGGGTTTTTATTTGGGGAAAGATGACATTATTCTCATCAAAGATCATTACGGTCGTTGCTAAATCTTGAGGTTTTAATGAATAGCCTAACTTGTTTTAAAGCATATGATATTCGTGGTCAACTTGGTGAAGAACTGAACGAAGATATTGCCTACCGCATCGGCCGAGCTTATGGGAAATATCTTAAGCCGCTAAGTGTGATTGTCGGCGGAGATGTACGCTTGACCAGTGAGGCTCTTAAGTTGGCGTTAGCGAATGGGCTGCAAGATGCAGGTGCTGATGTGTATGACATCGGAGTGAGCGGAACCGAAGAGGTCTATTTTGCTACTTTCCATCTTGGCATGGATGGGGGTATAGAAGTGACCGCAAGTCACAACCCAATGAATTACAACGGTATGAAACTGGTACGCGCCAACGCACAGCCAATAAGTGGCGATACCGGCCTGCGTGCAATCAAACAGTTGGCGCAAGAAAATGCATTTCCTCCGGTTGCAGCAAACAAACGCGGTAGCTATCAGCAAATAACGATCTTGAACGAGTACGTTAATCATATATTGAGTTATATCGATACAACGGCGTTGAAGCCAATGAAGCTGGTTATCAACTCTGGCAACGGCGCGGCTGGGCACGTCATTGATGAGATTGAGCGCCGTTTTAAGCGCGACAAAATCCCTGTCTCTTTTGTGAAAGTGCATCATCAGCCGGATGGTAATTTCCCGAACGGTATTCCTAACCCATTATTGCCTGAATGCCGTGACGATACGGCTAAAGCGGTGCTGGCGCATCAGGCCGATATGGGCATCGCTTTTGATGGTGACTTTGACCGCTGTTTCCTGTTCGATGAGCAAGGAAGTTTTATCGAAGGCTATTACATCGTCGGGCTGCTAGCGCAGGCTTTCTTGCACACCAACCCAGGTGCCAAGATTATCCACGATCCTCGCTTATCCTGGAATACCATTGATATTGTTAACCAAGCAGGGGGGGTTCCGGTTATGTCTAAAACTGGCCATGCATTTATTAAAGAACGGATGCGTAAAGAAGACGCTATCTACGGCGGGGAGATGAGTGCGCACCATTACTTCCGTGATTTTGCCTATTGCGACAGCGGTATGATCCCATGGTTGCTGGTGGCTGCGTTGCTTTCCGCCAAAGAAAAGACATTGAGCCAACTGGTTGGTGATCGCATTCAAGCCTATCCGGCTTCGGGTGAAATTAATCGTGAATTAACCGATGCCTCCCAGAAAATACAAGATATTAGGGATGTTTATGAGCATGACGCCTTGCGGATTGATTTGACTGATGGTATCAGTATTGAGTTTTCAGACTGGCAGTTTAATCTAAGGACATCAAATACCGAGCAAGTAGTACGTCTGAATGTAGAGTCAAGAGGGAATATTACCCTAATGAATGAAAAAACGATAGAAATATTGAAATTCCTTGGCGGAAAATAATGATGAAAGAGTTATTACTGACTATATATCGTTATCGAGATTTCATTCTTGGTAGTGTAAAAAGAGAATTTTAAATTCGTTACAAAATGAGTATGTTAGGCGCAACATGGCTGACTTTGCAGCCATTGTCAATGATTCTTGTCTATACGCTAATTTTCTCTCAAATCATGAAAAAGCGCCTTCCTGGCACGGGGGGTACATACTCTTACAGTGTTTATCTTTGCGTAGGTATAATTACATGGGGATTATTTTCTGAAATTCTTAGTCGAAGCCAAAATATTTTTATCGAGCGTGCTGGTTTGTTAAAAAAATTAATTTTCCCTCGTATATGCCTGCCAATTATTCTAGCCCTATCTGCAATAATTAATTTCACTATCATATTTTCCATTTTTATTATTTTCTTAATTATTACTGGGATTTTTCATTTTATTTACGTCGTGGAAATGATTCCGCTGTTAATTATTTAGGTGGTATTTGCTTTAGGTTTAGGCGTAGCATTGGGGGTTATTAATGTTTTTTCCGCGATATTGGGAAACTTGTTGCTGTACTGCTGCAATTTTGGTTTTGGTTCACCCCTATCGTTCGTTTACGTGTTAAGTACATTACCTGTATGGGCGCAGGATATATTAAAATATAACCATATGACAGTATTGGTTGATAACTATCAGCGTGTTGTTATTCATCAACAATCCATCGAATGGGGAAGTGTTTGGCCCGTAATGATGGAAGCGTTTGTGCTGTGTATTTTAGGTATGCATCTTTTTAGAAAGCATGCGGCTGATATGGTAGATGAATTATAATTGGAACAATTTCTGTAAATATCGTTGGCAAAGCCTATAAGAAATATTCATCACGCTTTGGCCGATTGATTGAATGGATTTCACCTTATAAAGTTGTTAAACATTAGAAAGTGTGGGTTTTGAAGAATATAAATTTCACCGTTCACTCTTGTGAAGCTGTTGGCATTATTGGTATCAATTATGCTGGTAAGAGCACTCTATTAAAATTGATTAAAGATACGATCCAGCCTACCATAGGAAAAATAAAAATCACTGTGCGGGTGGCGGCATTGCTTGAATTAGGGATGGGGTTCCACCCTGACTTCACAGGCAGACAGAATGTTTATATGTCAGGACAACTGTTAGGTCTTAACAACAATGATATCGATAGGGCTAATGCCTGAAATTGAAGCATTTGCAGAAATTGGAGAATATATATAACAGCCTGTCAGGGTTTACTCCAGTGGCATGCAGATGCAGTTAGCTTTTAGTGTTGCTACGGCTGTCAGACCTGATATTTTGATTGTTGATGAGGCATAATATGTTGGTGATGCTTACTTTCAGCATAAGAGCTTTGACCGCATCCGCAGATTTATAAGTAAAGGTATAACGTTGCTTATAGTCTCCCATGATAAAATTGTGATACAATACATTTGCGATAGAGAAATTTTACTTAACGCTGGAAAGATTGAGAAAGACGGGTAGCCTGAAGCTATCATGGATTATTACAATGCCATGCTTGCGGAGAAATCAGAAACAGCGTTGACGATCAAGCAAGCGCACACTGAATCAGGAAGAATACAGACAATCTCTGGTTCTGGATATGCGAAAGTCTCGGCTATTGGTTTATATTCCTATGATAATAATCCTGTTGAGATCGTCAGAGTTAGCGAAAGAGTGAATTTAAAAATAACTGTGAAAGTTGAGAAGAATATTCCAGAGCTTATCCTCGGATATATGATTAAAGATCGACTTGGACAACCTATTTTCGGAACTAATACTTTTCATATTGGAAAAGCACTGAGTGATCTTCATGCGGGAAAAGAAATAGAATTTGATTTCAAATTATGTATGAACCTAGGTGAAGGTAAATATTCCATTGCAGTTGCGCTTCACGACTGTGATACCTATATTAATAAAAGTTACTAATGGCGTGATTTAGCGCTAGTGTTTAACGTAATTAATATTAATAAAGACGCATTTGTAGGCACAGTTTGGTTGCCCGCTGAGGTAGAAGTTAATGAAAGATAGTTTTTATAGTTCCTTTGAGAATAAGCATCGTGGCAGCAGTGAATCAATAAAAGAGCGCTTGAATGTTTATATGCCATTCATTGAGCCACTGAAGGATATTTATCTTGGTGAGACTCTTATTGATCTTGGGTGTGGACGTGGTGAATGGCTAGAGATTATGCAATCCATCGGGTTTGACGGCATTGGCATTGACCATGATGAAGGAATGCTTTCATACTGCCGCGATCTTGGATTAAATGTTAAAACAAGTGATGTTATCTCTATTTTTGGAGAGCATGGCTGATCAGTCAGTGGCCATAGTATCGTAATTTCATCTAGTTTAACATATTGGATTTTATAATGTTAAACGATTAGTTGAGGAGTCTTTCAGGATACTAAAAACAGGGGGACTGCTGATTATGGAGACGCCTAATCCTGAAAATATTATTGTATCAACTAATAATTTTTATCTTGATCCGACGCACGTAGCCCCTATCCCAAGTGCGCTATTGAGTTTTCTTGTCGAGCATGAAGGTTTTGAGCGTAATAAAATATTACGCCTTCAGGAAGATAAGAGTCTCAGTTCTAAGGAAGATATTCAAATCATCGATATACTTGGCGGTGTGAGTCCTGATTATAGCGTGGTTGCTCAAACGCAAGGGGAACTAGCCACATTAAGTTTGCTGGATGCAGCTTTTGATGCTAACTCTAACTATGGCATGGGACTGCAAGAGCTATCAACCCAATATCATCAAAAAATTAATAAATTATTAATAATTAGGGACGAGAAAATTTCTAATTTAGACGATGCTATAGAGAGGTTAAATCTCCTGGTTAAGAAAGAAAATACCGAGTTGAAAGCGAATTTATCGGATGTCTATGCCAGTACATCATGGAAACTGATTGCACCCCTCAGTGCTATTTTCATGGGGTAAAATTATGTATTAAGTCAGTATCAAAAATTGACTTTAACAATTGCCTCTCATGGGTAAAAACTGATATTAATAGGAAACTCATTGTTTTTGCAAAAAGACTCATCAGTATCTTAAAAAGCAAACCAAAATTAAAAAGAATAATACTAAAAATAATAAATAAAATAGGATTTTATAGTTATATCAAGAAGGTATTAGATAAATTCAATAGACAGGGGGGGCATATAATTCACAGAAGAGTTTTTCATGCTCTGAATCTCAATTGTCACCAAAAGCAAGCGCTATTTATAAGGCTTTAAAGAAAAAAGCAAGTGATGGTGCGAGGAAGCATTAATGCGTATAGTCATTGATATGCAAGGACTACAGGCGAGCAATGCTAAAAGAGGAATTGGTCGATACACGTCAGATCTAGTTAAGAATCTGCTTGATTCGAAAGAAAATAATGAAACATTTCTTTTACTAAATGGTATGCTATCTGAGATCATTAGCAGTATCTGTAATGAGTTTGGTCGTTATATGCTTAAGGAAAATATTGTTGTTTGGAGCTGATCTGGCCCCGTTCGTGCTATAGATAAGAGTAATGAAGCGCGGAAAAAAACAAATGAAAAAATTAGAGAAGACTTTATTACAAAACTGTTTCCTGATGTTATATTGATCACTTCATTATTTGAAGGGTTGTCTGATGATGCTGTGACTAGTATTGGAAGTATTAATACTAAGATCCCAACCGCCGTCATTCTTTACGATCTTATTCCACTGATCCACAATGATCTATATTTAAAAAATAGTGTTGTTGAAAACTGGTACTTAGAGTAGATAGATCACATACGACGCGCGAATTTGTTATTATCAATTTCTAATTCTTCAGGCCATGAAGCTGTTAAATACTTAGGGTTCAATGAGAGTGATGTCGTTAATATCTCAACCGCCTGTGCTAAAGAATTCAAAAACTAGAATTCTCTGAAAATGAGCGTTTGGCTATTTCTAATAGATACAGTTTGAATACCTCATTCATTTTGTATACTGGCGGGATCGATCATAGAAAAAACATAGAAAGATTACTAAAAGCCTTTTCTTTATTGCCTAAAAAATTGAGAGCGAAACATCAATTAGCGATTGTTTGCTCCCTACAGAATGCGGATCGCTATCAATTATATAGATTGTGTAAAGAGTATGGTCTGGATAAACAGGATGTCATCTTTACTGGCTATATTTCTGAGCTTAATTTAATTGGTTTGTACAATATTTGTGATTTCTCTATTTTCCCTTCATAGCATAAAGGTTTCGGCTTGCCGGTGCTACAGGCTATGTGTTGTGGAAAGGCTGTTATTGGTGTAAACCTGTCAAGTATTCCTGAAGTTATTGGCAATGAATAGGCGTTATTTGATCCTTATCATAGCCAGGATATTGCAGATAAAATAGAAAAAATTTTAACGGATAGTGATTTTAAAGTATCTTTAGAGAAGCATGCTGAATCACAGGCACAGGCTTTCTCCTGGGTTATCTAGGCTAATAATGCACGGAAAGCCTTGTAAAGGCTCCATGAGAAAAATATAGCTCGCAAGCCACCATTGCACCAATTATATCTGATAGGCGGCGGTGTTTAGCTTTTATATTACCATTGCCACCGGCTAAAATTGGTATTGCTGATTACAGTGCTGAATTAATCTCAGCATTAAGTAGACATTATGTCATTGATGTGATTGTATAACAGGATAAGAAAAATAACAGATCCTTATATTATTGCCAACTGTAATATCAGGGATGTTAAGTTCTTCGAAGAAAATATCGATCAATATGAACACACTTTGTATCACTTTGGTAATTCTACTTTTCATGCGTACATGTTAAAATTGTTATATGACTACCCAGGTGTTGTAGTCCTTCATGACTTTTTTATCTCAGGGGTTGTTGCTCATCTGGATCTTGCGACGGCAGAGTTACCTGGAATTTGGAGTCAGGAATTACATAGTCCACCAGAAGGATGGATTGTTAAACCGGTATATGCAACGGAATCCTCCCGGGGATATCGTTATGCGCGGAACTTTACCTGACAGTTTCTTGATATCCCTGCAAATTGGACAGAGGATAGTCCAATGGAAACCTGGCAGGGCGATATTTTCTTAGGGTTAGATCTTCAGTCAAGTATCGTTCTGTCTAAGCAAGATTTTTTACGTGAAATACATTACCGTGGCATTAACGTGCATTTTGTTGTGTATGATTTATTGCCAATATTAGCACAGGATGCATTTTTCCCTGGTGCAAATGATACCTATGAGAAATGGTTAAGCTGTATAACTCAGTTTGATGGGGCAATTTGTATTTCTCAAACTATCGCCAATGAATTAACGCACTGGGTTAGAGATAACTACCCAGAAAGAAGCCATTCATTTGATATCCAGTGATTTCATTTAGGGGCGGATTTAGTTAACTCTGTGCCATCAAACGGTAAACATCTTGATCCGGCCAATGTGCTGGCAAAAATGTCGGAACGTACGACTTTCTTGATGGTGAGTACAGTCGAACCTCGCAAGCAACATGTTCAGGTTTTGGAGGCATTCGAACTACTGTGGAAAAATGGTAAAGATATCAATCTTGTCATTGTCGGTAAGCAGGGGTGGATGGTCGAACAGCTCATCAAGCGACTTTCCAGTCATAAAGAGTTAAATCACCGACTCTTTTGGCTACCTACCTTGAGTGATGAATACCTGGAACAGATATATAGTGCCGCAGCGTGTTTGATTGTTGCTAGCACTTGAGAAGGCTTTGGTCTGCCTTTGGTTGAAGCGGCGCAATATAACGTGCTGATAATTGCGCGAGAAATCCCTGTTATTTAGGGAGGTTGCCGTTGAACATGCATTTTATTTTGATGGTATGTCAGCACATGATCTGTCTGATGCCATAGATTAATGGCTGGTATTGGAGAACCACGCTGGAGTTCCTAATCTAACCGGTTTAAAATGGCTGACATGGGAACAGAGGGCAAAGCAATTGCTGAATGTTGTTTCAAAATGAAATAACCTTTTTCATAGTATATCTAACTTGTGATGGATAATGAAATGCTTCAAAAAGTAGCCGTAATTACTGGTATCACCGGCCAAGATGGCGCTTATCTTGCTGAACTGCTGTTGGAAAAAGGTTACGTGGTCTATGGAACCTATCGCCGTACCAGTTCTGTCAATTTCTGGCGTATTGAAGAATTGGGTATTGCTAAGCACCCAAATTTGAACTTGATTGAGTACGATTTGACCGATCTTTCCACCAGCATTCGTCTATTGCAGCAAACAGGGGCCACCGAAGTGTATAACCTGGCGGCTCAGAGCTCTGTTGGCGTTTCATTCGAACAGCCAATCACCACAGCTGAAATTACAGGTATTGGCCCAGTAAATTTGTTGGAAGCAATCCGTATCGTTAATCCCAAAATTCGCTTTTACCAGGCATCAACCTCTGAAATGTTTGGTTTGGTGCAAAGGGTACCGCAAAAAGAAGATACGCCATTCTATCCGCGCAGCCCATATGGCGTGGCGAAGCTATACGCATACTGGATGACCATCAATTACCGTGAAAGCTACGGCATTTTCGCCTCCAGCGGTATTTTGTTCAATCATGAATCCCCTTTGCGTGGCCGGGAATTTGTTACCCGCAAGATTACTGATTCCGTCGCTAAGATTAAATTAGGTCAACTGGCGGTGCTAGAGCTGGGCAATATGGACGCGAAGCGGGATTGGGGCTTTGCCAAAGAATATGTAGAAGGTATGTGGTGTATGTTGCAGGCCGAACAGCCGGATACCTTCGTGCTGGCGACCAACCGTTCCGAAACCGTGCGTGATTTCGTGTCTATGGCTTTTAAAGCGGCGGGCATGACCTTGCGTTTTGAGGGTAAAGAAGAGCAAGAAGTGGGTATCGATGTGGTGACGGGCAAAACGCGGGTTCGCGTCAATGCCAAATTCTACCGCCCAGCCGAGGTTGAACTGTTGATTGGCAATCCTGAACGCGCCAAAGAAATTTTGGGTTGGCAGCCAAAAACTAATCTGGAGCAGTTATGCCAGATGATGGTTGAGCAGGATATTCGCCGTAATCAGAATTGGTTCTCGTTTTGATGTTTGGCAGCGGCAAACCCGCGCTGATTAGACGATATTGTCTCTCAGCGCGCGTGGCAATATCGATAATGAACGGGTTGGAAAACATGTGGCTTACTATGCCGCCTGCGATTTTGAAGTGGCATCCACTCCCTAAAGAGAATGCGGCAATGATTGAATTAGGGAATATCGACGTTTTGCGTGATTTCACCGATGTGCGCGCTTTAAGTAAAGCCTACGTAGCGCTACTGAAAATGAGGCTGCTAGCTGAAACGATCAATGTATGCTCGGGTAAAACCTGTTCTCTGCGTGAGGTGATCATGTTCTGTAAAAAGATCACTGGTCATTCCTTAGAGATCCGAGTGAACCCTGCTTTTGTTCGCCCGAACGAAGTGAAACGCCTGTGTGGGGATGCAACTAAATTGCGCGCAATCATCGGCGCATGGCAGACACCACATCTAGAAGAAACATTAGGCTGGATGCTTGAAAACTGATAATGAAAGTTGTATTTGGTACTGACCCGATTCAATTTCCTATGACTGGGATTGGCCGGTATGCTTATGAGTTAGCCAACTGCCTGCAAGAAAGATCAGAGATATCTGAGCTTTTATTTCTTCAGGGGCGTCATTTAAGCCGACAGATCCCTACCGCCTGGGAGCAGCCCTCCGCAGTCAAGGGGCTGCGGCGGCGGTTACAAAAAAGCCATTTTGCTTCAGAATTATATCGCTTGAATGCCCCCTGGTTAAAAACGCATACACTTAGAAAACACCGGGATGCGATCTACCACAGTCCTAATTTTTATTTGCCGCCCAAGACCGATCGCTGCCTGGCGACTTTTCATGATCTCTCGGTATTTACTTGGCCACAATGTCATCCGGCGGAACGTGTCCTTTTTATGCAGAAAGAACTGCTGCTGACGATTAAGCGCGCCGATATTCTTATAACGGACTCCGAATTCACGCGCCTTGAATTGGCTGAGTATTTTAATCTGCCTTTGAGCCAAGTGTATGCCGCTAAGCTAGCCAGTAGCGATGATTTTTATCCACGTGAAGCTGAAAAGCTTAAGCCGTTTTTAGCCCCGCTCGGTTTAAAAGCTGATCACTACTGTTTGTTTACTGGCTCTATAGAGCCGCGAAAAAATATTGAAACACTGCTGGATGCTTACGAGCGTTTGCCGTTGGCATTGCGTCTGGCTAATCCTTTGGTTATCAGTGGATTCTATGGGTGGAGCAGCGCAGGGTTGCACCAGCGTTTCGAACGTGCTGAAAATGCTTGCTGGCTGCATTATCTGGGCTACGCGAAGTCCGCAGTTTTGCCGTACCTATTTGCCGGCGCTCGCAGTTTCCTATTTCCGTCGCTGTATGAAGGATTTGGATTACCGGTGCTGGAGGCAATGGCATCCGGCATACCGGTGGTTTGTTCTGACAGTGCATCATTACCTGAAGTGGCTGGCGACTGCGCATTAATGTGTGCGGCAAAGGATGTTGACACACTCACTGAACTTATCCAAAAAAGCATTGAAGATGACGCCTGGCGTGAACAGGCGAGGATAAACGGGATAAATCGGGCAAAACAATTTTCTTGGCAACGCTGTGCGCAAGAAACCATTTTTGCTTACCAGCAGGTTTAAAATTTTCATGTTGAAAGTTATGCATTTTTATAAAACTTATTACCCAGAT
The DNA here is from genome assembly GCF_964019515.1 of Serratia symbiotica (Periphyllus acericola). Taxonomy (NCBI): domain Bacteria; kingdom Pseudomonadati; phylum Pseudomonadota; class Gammaproteobacteria; order Enterobacterales; family Yersiniaceae; genus Serratia; species Serratia symbiotica. The sequence goes on along the minus strand of NZ_OZ026452.1, from coordinate 643,922 downwards.
TCATTTGGTGGTATAGAACAGGTTATTTTTCAATTAAGTGAAGCCGGTGTGTGTCACCAGATTGAATCGACGATATTGTCTCTCAGCGCGCGTGGCAATATCGATAATGAACGGGTTGGAAAACATGTGGCTTACTATGCCGCCTGCGATTTTGAAGTGGCATCCACTCCCTAAAGAGAATGCGGCAATGATTGAATTAGGGAATATCGACGTTTTGCGTGATTTCACCGATGTGCGCGCTTTAAGTAAAGCCTACGTAGCGCTACTGAAAATGAGGCTGCTAGCTGAAACGATCAATGTATGCTCGGGTAAAACCTGTTCTCTGCGTGAGGTGATCATGTTCTGTAAAAAGATCACTGGTCATTCCTTAGAGATCCGAGTGAACCCTGCTTTTGTTCGCCCGAACGAAGTGAAACGCCTGTGTGGGGATGCAACTAAATTGCGCGCAATCATCGGCGCATGGCAGACACCACATCTAGAAGAAACATTAGGCTGGATGCTTGAAAACTGATAATGAAAGTTGTATTTGGTACTGACCCGATTCAATTTCCTATGACTGGGATTGGCCGGTATGCTTATGAGTTAGCCAACTGCCTGCAAGAAAGATCAGAGATATCTGAGCTTTTATTTCTTCAGGGGCGTCATTTAAGCCGACAGATCCCTACCGCCTGGGAGCAGCCCTCCGCAGTCAAGGGGCTGCGGCGGCGGTTACAAAAAAGCCATTTTGCTTCAGAATTATATCGCTTGAATGCCCCCTGGTTAAAAACGCATACACTTAGAAAACACCGGGATGCGATCTACCACAGTCCTAATTTTTATTTGCCGCCCAAGACCGATCGCTGCCTGGCGACTTTTCATGATCTCTCGGTATTTACTTGGCCACAATGTCATCCGGCGGAACGTGTCCTTTTTATGCAGAAAGAACTGCTGCTGACGATTAAGCGCGCCGATATTCTTATAACGGACTCCGAATTCACGCGCCTTGAATTGGCTGAGTATTTTAATCTGCCTTTGAGCCAAGTGTATGCCGCTAAGCTAGCCAGTAGCGATGATTTTTATCCACGTGAAGCTGAAAAGCTTAAGCCGTTTTTAGCCCCGCTCGGTTTAAAAGCTGATCACTACTGTTTGTTTACTGGCTCTATAGAGCCGCGAAAAAATATTGAAACACTGCTGGATGCTTACGAGCGTTTGCCGTTGGCATTGCGTCTGGCTAATCCTTTGGTTATCAGTGGATTCTATGGGTGGAGCAGCGCAGGGTTGCACCAGCGTTTCGAACGTGCTGAAAATGCTTGCTGGCTGCATTATCTGGGCTACGCGAAGTCCGCAGTTTTGCCGTACCTATTTGCCGGCGCTCGCAGTTTCCTATTTCCGTCGCTGTATGAAGGATTTGGATTACCGGTGCTGGAGGCAATGGCATCCGGCATACCGGTGGTTTGTTCTGACAGTGCATCATTACCTGAAGTGGCTGGCGACTGCGCATTAATGTGTGCGGCAAAGGATGTTGACACACTCACTGAACTTATCCAAAAAAGCATTGAAGATGACGCCTGGCGTGAACAGGCGAGGATAAACGGGATAAATCGGGCAAAACAATTTTCTTGGCAACGCTGTGCGCAAGAAACCATTTTTGCTTACCAGCAGGTTTAAAATTTTCATGTTGAAAGTTATGCATTTTTATAAAACTTATTACCCAGATTCATTTGGTGGTATAGAACAGGTTATTTTTCAATTAAGTGAAGCCGGTGTGTGTCACCAGATTGAATCGACGATATTGTCTCTCAGCGCGCGTGGCAATATCGATAATGAACGGGTTGGAAAACATGTGGCTTACTATGCCGCCTGCGATTTTGAAGTGGCATCCACTCCCTAAAGAGAATGCGGCAATGATTGAATTAGGGAATATCGACGTTTTGCGTGATTTCACCGATGTGCGCGCTTTAAGTAAAGCCTACGTAGCGCTACTGAAAATGAGGCTGCTAGCTGAAACGATCAATGTATGCTCGGGTAAAACCTGTTCTCTGCGTGAGGTGATCATGTTCTGTAAAAAGATCACTGGTCATTCCTTAGAGATCCGAGTGAACCCTGCTTTTGTTCGCCCGAACGAAGTGAAACGCCTGTGTGGGGATGCAACTAAATTGCGCGCAATCATCGGCGCATGGCAGACACCACATCTAGAAGAAACATTAGGCTGGATGCTTGAAAACTGATAATGAAAGTTGTATTTGGTACTGACCCGATTCAATTTCCTATGACTGGGATTGGCCGGTATGCTTATGAGTTAGCCAACTGCCTGCAAGAAAGATCAGAGATATCTGAGCTTTTATTTCTTCAGGGGCGTCATTTAAGCCGACAGATCCCTACCGCCTGGGAGCAGCCCTCCGCAGTCAAGGGGCTGCGGCGGCGGTTACAAAAAAGCCATTTTGCTTCAGAATTATATCGCTTGAATGCCCCCTGGTTAAAAACGCATACACTTAGAAAACACCGGGATGCGATCTACCACAGTCCTAATTTTTATTTGCCGCCCAAGACCGATCGCTGCCTGGCGACTTTTCATGATCTCTCGGTATTTACTTGGCCACAATGTCATCCGGCGGAACGTGTCCTTTTTATGCAGAAAGAACTGCTGCTGACGATTAAGCGCGCCGATATTCTTATAACGGACTCCGAATTCACGCGCCTTGAATTGGCTGAGTATTTTAATCTGCCTTTGAGCCAAGTGTATGCCGCTAAGCTAGCCAGTAGCGATGATTTTTATCCACGTGAAGCTGAAAAGCTTAAGCCGTTTTTAGCCCCGCTCGGTTTAAAAGCTGATCACTACTGTTTGTTTACTGGCTCTATAGAGCCGCGAAAAAATATTGAAACACTGCTGGATGCTTACGAGCGTTTGCCGTTGGCATTGCGTCTGGCTAATCCTTTGGTTATCAGTGGATTCTATGGGTGGAGCAGCGCAGGGTTGCACCAGCGTTTCGAACGTGCTGAAAATGCTTGCTGGCTGCATTATCTGGGCTACGCGAAGTCCGCAGTTTTGCCGTACCTATTTGCCGGCGCTCGCAGTTTCCTATTTCCGTCGCTGTATGAAGGATTTGGATTACCGGTGCTGGAGGCAATGGCATCCGGCATACCGGTGGTTTGTTCTGACAGTGCATCATTACCTGAAGTGGCTGGCGACTGCGCATTAATGTGTGCGGCAAAGGATGTTGACACACTCACTGAACTTATCCAAAAAAGCATTGAAGATGACGCCTGGCGTGAACAGGCGAGGATAAACGGGATAAATCGGGCAAAACAATTTTCTTGGCAACGCTGTGCGCAAGAAACCATTTTTGCTTACCAGCAGGTTTAAAATTTTCATGTTGAAAGTTATGCATTTTTATAAAACTTATTACCCAGATTCATTTGGTGGTATAGAACAGGTTATTTTTCAATTAAGTGAAGCCGGTGTGTGTCACCAGATTGAATCGACGATATTGTCTCTCAGCGCGCGTGGCAATATCGATAATGAACGGGTTGGAAAACATGTGGCTTACTATGCCGCCTGCGATTTTGAAGTGGCATCCACTCCCTAAAGAGAATGCGGCAATGATTGAATTAGGGAATATCGACGTTTTGCGTGATTTCACCGATGTGCGCGCTTTAAGTAAAGCCTACGTAGCGCTACTGAAAATGAGGCTGCTAGCTGAAACGATCAATGTATGCTCGGGTAAAACCTGTTCTCTGCGTGAGGTGATCATGTTCTGTAAAAAGATCACTGGTCATTCCTTAGAGATCCGAGTGAACCCTGCTTTTGTTCGCCCGAACGAAGTGAAACGCCTGTGTGGGGATGCAACTAAATTGCGCGCAATCATCGGCGCATGGCAGACACCACATCTAGAAGAAACATTAGGCTGGATGCTTGAAAACTGATAATGAAAGTTGTATTTGGTACTGACCCGATTCAATTTCCTATGACTGGGATTGGCCGGTATGCTTATGAGTTAGCCAACTGCCTGCAAGAAAGATCAGAGATATCTGAGCTTTTATTTCTTCAGGGGCGTCATTTAAGCCGACAGATCCCTACCGCCTGGGAGCAGCCCTCCGCAGTCAAGGGGCTGCGGCGGCGGTTACAAAAAAGCCATTTTGCTTCAGAATTATATCGCTTGAATGCCCCCTGGTTAAAAACGCATACACTTAGAAAACACCGGGATGCGATCTACCACAGTCCTAATTTTTATTTGCCGCCCAAGACCGATCGCTGCCTGGCGACTTTTCATGATCTCTCGGTATTTACTTGGCCACAATGTCATCCGGCGGAACGTGTCCTTTTTATGCAGAAAGAACTGCTGCTGACGATTAAGCGCGCCGATATTCTTATAACGGACTCCGAATTCACGCGCCTTGAATTGGCTGAGTATTTTAATCTGCCTTTGAGCCAAGTGTATGCCGCTAAGCTAGCCAGTAGCGATGATTTTTATCCACGTGAAGCTGAAAAGCTTAAGCCGTTTTTAGCCCCGCTCGGTTTAAAAGCTGATCACTACTGTTTGTTTACTGGCTCTATAGAGCCGCGAAAAAATATTGAAACACTGCTGGATGCTTACGAGCGTTTGCCGTTGGCATTGCGTCTGGCTAATCCTTTGGTTATCAGTGGATTCTATGGGTGGAGCAGCGCAGGGTTGCACCAGCGTTTCGAACGTGCTGAAAATGCTTGCTGGCTGCATTATCTGGGCTACGCGAAGTCCGCAGTTTTGCCGTACCTATTTGCCGGCGCTCGCAGTTTCCTATTTCCGTCGCTGTATGAAGGATTTGGATTACCGGTGCTGGAGGCAATGGCATCCGGCATACCGGTGGTTTGTTCTGACAGTGCATCATTACCTGAAGTGGCTGGCGACTGCGCATTAATGTGTGCGGCAAAGGATGTTGACACACTCACTGAACTTATCCAAAAAAGCATTGAAGATGACGCCTGGCGTGAACAGGCGAGGATAAACGGGATAAATCGGGCAAAACAATTTTCTTGGCAACGCTGTGCGCAAGAAACCATTTTTGCTTACCAGCAGGTTTAAAATTTTCATGTTGAAAGTTATGCATTTTTATAAAACTTATTACCCAGATTCATTTGGTGGTATAGAACAGGTTATTTTTCAATTAAGTGAAGCCGGTGTGTGTCACCAGATTGAATCGACGATATTGTCTCTCAGCGCGCGTGGCAATATCGATAATGAACGGGTTGGAAAACATGTGGCTTACTATGCCGCCTGCGATTTTGAAGTGGCATCCACTCCCTAAAGAGAATGCGGCAATGATTGAATTAGGGAATATCGACGTTTTGCGTGATTTCACCGATGTGCGCGCTTTAAGTAAAGCCTACGTAGCGCTACTGAAAATGAGGCTGCTAGCTGAAACGATCAATGTATGCTCGGGTAAAACCTGTTCTCTGCGTGAGGTGATCATGTTCTGTAAAAAGATCACTGGTCATTCCTTAGAGATCCGAGTGAACCCTGCTTTTGTTCGCCCGAACGAAGTGAAACGCCTGTGTGGGGATGCAACTAAATTGCGCGCAATCATCGGCGCATGGCAGACACCACATCTAGAAGAAACATTAGGCTGGATGCTTGAAAACTGATAATGAAAGTTGTATTTGGTACTGACCCGATTCAATTTCCTATGACTGGGATTGGCCGGTATGCTTATGAGTTAGCCAACTGCCTGCAAGAAAGATCAGAGATATCTGAGCTTTTATTTCTTCAGGGGCGTCATTTAAGCCGACAGATCCCTACCGCCTGGGAGCAGCCCTCCGCAGTCAAGGGGCTGCGGCGGCGGTTACAAAAAAGCCATTTTGCTTCAGAATTATATCGCTTGAATGCCCCCTGGTTAAAAACGCATACACTTAGAAAACACCGGGATGCGATCTACCACAGTCCTAATTTTTATTTGCCGCCCAAGACCGATCGCTGCCTGGCGACTTTTCATGATCTCTCGGTATTTACTTGGCCACAATGTCATCCGGCGGAACGTGTCCTTTTTATGCAGAAAGAACTGCTGCTGACGATTAAGCGCGCCGATATTCTTATAACGGACTCCGAATTCACGCGCCTTGAATTGGCTGAGTATTTTAATCTGCCTTTGAGCCAAGTGTATGCCGCTAAGCTAGCCAGTAGCGATGATTTTTATCCACGTGAAGCTGAAAAGCTTAAGCCGTTTTTAGCCCCGCTCGGTTTAAAAGCTGATCACTACTGTTTGTTTACTGGCTCTATAGAGCCGCGAAAAAATATTGAAACACTGCTGGATGCTTACGAGCGTTTGCCGTTGGCATTGCGTCTGGCTAATCCTTTGGTTATCAGTGGATTCTATGGGTGGAGCAGCGCAGGGTTGCACCAGCGTTTCGAACGTGCTGAAAATGCTTGCTGGCTGCATTATCTGGGCTACGCGAAGTCCGCAGTTTTGCCGTACCTATTTGCCGGCGCTCGCAGTTTCCTATTTCCGTCGCTGTATGAAGGATTTGGATTACCGGTGCTGGAGGCAATGGCATCCGGCATACCGGTGGTTTGTTCTGACAGTGCATCATTACCTGAAGTGGCTGGCGACTGCGCATTAATGTGTGCGGCAAAGGATGTTGACACACTCACTGAACTTATCCAAAAAAGCATTGAAGATGACGCCTGGCGTGAACAGGCGAGGATAAACGGGATAAATCGGGCAAAACAATTTTCTTGGCAACGCTGTGCGCAAGAAACCATTTTTGCTTACCAGCAGGTTTAAAATTTTCATGTTGAAAGTTATGCATTTTTATAAAACTTATTACCCAGATTCATTTGGTGGTATAGAACAGGTTATTTTTCAATTAAGTGAAGCCGGTGTGTGTCACCAGATTGAATCGACGATATTGTCTCTCAGCGCGCGTGGCAATATCGATAATGAACGGGTTGGAAAACATGTGGCTTACTATGCCGCCTGCGATTTTGAAGTGGCATCCACTCCCTAAAGAGAATGCGGCAATGATTGAATTAGGGAATATCGACGTTTTGCGTGATTTCACCGATGTGCGCGCTTTAAGTAAAGCCTACGTAGCGCTACTGAAAATGAGGCTGCTAGCTGAAACGATCAATGTATGCTCGGGTAAAACCTGTTCTCTGCGTGAGGTGATCATGTTCTGTAAAAAGATCACTGGTCATTCCTTAGAGATCCGAGTGAACCCTGCTTTTGTTCGCCCGAACGAAGTGAAACGCCTGTGTGGGGATGCAACTAAATTGCGCGCAATCATCGGCGCATGGCAGACACCACATCTAGAAGAAACATTAGGCTGGATGCTTGAAAACTGATAATGAAAGTTGTATTTGGTACTGACCCGATTCAATTTCCTATGACTGGGATTGGCCGGTATGCTTATGAGTTAGCCAACTGCCTGCAAGAAAGATCAGAGATATCTGAGCTTTTATTTCTTCAGGGGCGTCATTTAAGCCGACAGATCCCTACCGCCTGGGAGCAGCCCTCCGCAGTCAAGGGGCTGCGGCGGCGGTTACAAAAAAGCCATTTTGCTTCAGAATTATATCGCTTGAATGCCCCCTGGTTAAAAACGCATACACTTAGAAAACACCGGGATGCGATCTACCACAGTCCTAATTTTTATTTGCCGCCCAAGACCGATCGCTGCCTGGCGACTTTTCATGATCTCTCGGTATTTACTTGGCCACAATGTCATCCGGCGGAACGTGTCCTTTTTATGCAGAAAGAACTGCTGCTGACGATTAAGCGCGCCGATATTCTTATAACGGACTCCGAATTCACGCGCCTTGAATTGGCTGAGTATTTTAATCTGCCTTTGAGCCAAGTGTATGCCGCTAAGCTAGCCAGTAGCGATGATTTTTATCCACGTGAAGCTGAAAAGCTTAAGCCGTTTTTAGCCCCGCTCGGTTTAAAAGCTGATCACTACTGTTTGTTTACTGGCTCTATAGAGCCGCGAAAAAATATTGAAACACTGCTGGATGCTTACGAGCGTTTGCCGTTGGCATTGCGTCTGGCTAATCCTTTGGTTATCAGTGGATTCTATGGGTGGAGCAGCGCAGGGTTGCACCAGCGTTTCGAACGTGCTGAAAATGCTTGCTGGCTGCATTATCTGGGCTACGCGAAGTCCGCAGTTTTGCCGTACCTATTTGCCGGCGCTCGCAGTTTCCTATTTCCGTCGCTGTATGAAGGATTTGGATTACCGGTGCTGGAGGCAATGGCATCCGGCATACCGGTGGTTTGTTCTGACAGTGCATCATTACCTGAAGTGGCTGGCGACTGCGCATTAATGTGTGCGGCAAAGGATGTTGACACACTCACTGAACTTATCCAAAAAAGCATTGAAGATGACGCCTGGCGTGAACAGGCGAGGATAAACGGGATAAATCGGGCAAAACAATTTTCTTGGCAACGCTGTGCGCAAGAAACCATTTTTGCTTACCAGCAGGTTTAAAATTTTCATGTTGAAAGTTATGCATTTTTATAAAACTTATTACCCAGATTCATTTGGTGGTATAGAACAGGTTATTTTTCAATTAAGTGAAGCCGGTGTGTGTCACCAGATTGAATCGACGATATTGTCTCTCAGCGCGCGTGGCAATATCGATAATGAACGGGTTGGAAAACATGTGGCTTACTATGCCGCCTGCGATTTTGAAGTGGCATCCACTCCCTTTTCGATGAGTGCAATAAGTAAATTTAAAGCGCTGGCGGCTCAGGCAGATATCATTCATTACCATTTCCCTTACCCATTCATGGATTTGTTGCACTTTATTACCGGGATAAAAAAGCCAACGATAGTGAGCTATCACTCAGATATTGTTAAGCAACAAATAGCATTGAAAATTTACGCGCCATTGATGGACAAATTTTTGAACTCTGTCGATTTTATTGTTGCCGCCTCTCCAAACTATGTTAAGACCAGCCCGGTACTGCAAAAGTATTTATCCAAGGTAAAAGTTATTCCCTATGGCCTGGATAAAAAGTCTTATCCTGTTGCCGATGAGGTTCACCTGGCGTATTGGCGTCGACAAGTTGGCGAGCGTTTTTTCTTGTTTGTTGGCGCATTCCGCTATTACAAAGGTCTGCATATTTTGCTGAAAGCCATTCAGCACACTGACTTCCCATTGGTCATTATCGGTGCTGGCCCTATCGAAGCGGCACTCAAACAACAGGCGCAGGATCTGGGATTGAAACACATTCACTTCCTCCGAGCACTGCCTGATGAACATAAAGCCGCGTTGTTGCAATTATGCTATAGCGTGGTGTTTCCGTCTCATCTGCGCTCTGAAGCCTTTGGCATAACCTTGCTTGAGGGGGCTATGTATGGTAAGCCGCTGATCTCAAGTGAGATTGGTACAGGAACCACTTATATCAATATCGATCAGGAAACGGGCATTGTTGTGCCGCCGTCCAACCCGCAAGCACTGCGCGAGGCGATGCACGCATTATGGCACGATCCTGAGCAGGCGCAGCGCTATGGCGAAAACGCCGCCAAACGCTTTCAGGCTTTGTTCACCTCCGAGCCTATGGCGGAAAGCTATATCGAGTTGTACCATCAACTGATCAATAATTGATTATAAAATAAACAAACTGTTTTTTCAAGGTTTATGCATCACAAAAATGTGACCTATAGCACCAATCACTACCCGCGCACTGCAATCCTGAGTTAACATATTCGCCGCGTCGAAACCTGTTGGCCGTGGGTCGTTAACAGGTATCATCCTCAGACAGGAGTTCCTAAATGTCCAAACAACAAATCGGTGCTGTCGGCATGGCGGTGATGGGCCGTAATTTGGCACTGAACATTGAAAGCCGTGGTTATACCGTTTCCATCTTTAACCGTTCAGGCGACAAGACGGATGAAGTTATTGCTGAGAACCCAGGCAAGAACCTGGTTCCATACTATAGCGTCGAAGCGTTTGTCGAATCGCTGGAAAAACCGCGCCGTATTTTTCTGATGGTTAAAGCGGGCGAAGCCACGGACAAAACCATTGCTTCCTTGACGCCGCACCTGGATAAAGGCGATATCTTGATCGATGGTGGCAATACCTCCTACCAGGATACCCTGCGCCGTAACAAAGAACTATCTGATCAGGGCTTCAACTTTATTGGCACTGGCGTTTCCGGGGGAGAAGAGGGTGCGCTAAAAGGGCCTTCCATTATGCCTGGTGGCCAGAAAGAAGCCTACGAACTGGTGGCACCGATCCTGAAGAAAATCGCCGCAGTAGCGGAAGGAGAGCCTTGTGTGACCTATATTGGCGCTGACGGTGCCGGCCACTATGTCAAGATGGTGCATAACGGCATCGAGTATGGCGACATGCAACTAATCGCAGAAGCCTACTCGCTATTGAAGCAAGCGTTGAACCTCAGCAACGAACAGTTGGCAGAGACTTTTGCCGAATGGAACCAAGGTGAACTGAATAGTTACCTGATCGATATCACCAAAGATATATTCACCAAGAAAGACGCAGAGGGTCACTATCTGATAGATGTGATCCTGGACGAAGCGGCCAACAAAGGTACTGGCAAATGGACCAGCCAGAGCGCTCTGGATCTGGGCGAACCTTTGTCACTGATCACCGAATCCGTGTTCGCACGTTACCTGTCCTCACTAAAAGACCAGCGTGTTGCAGCTGCTAAGGTGCTGAGCGGCCCTAAAGTCACGCCGTTTAGCGGTGATAAAGCCGAATTTATCGAGAAAGTACGTCGTGCGCTGTATTTTGGCAAAATCGTTTCTTATGCGCAGGGCTTCTCTCAGTTGAAAGCCGCATCTAAGGAAAATAACTGGGAGCTGCACTACGGTGAGATTGCCAAGATCTTCCGCGCTGGTTGCATCATTCGCGCAAAGTTCCTGCAAAAAATTACCGATGCTTGCGCCGCCGATGCTGATATCGCCAACCTGCTACTGGCACCTTACTTCAAGCAGATCGCTGATGAATACCAACAGTCACTGCGTGACGTGGTATCTTATGCGGTGCAAAATGGCATCCCTACCCCCACCTTTTCTGCGGCGATCGCTTACTACGACAGCTACCGTTCAGCGGTGCTGCCTGCCAACCTGATCCAGGCACAGCGTGACTACTTCGGTGCTCATACTTACCAACGCATCGATAAAGAAGGTGTGTTCCATACCGAATGGATGTCATAATCCCTGCCGTTGAACAATAAAAAAGCCGCCGGGTTTAGCCTCGGCGGCTTTTTTATTGCCTATATCACCGATGTCTTTCAAACTATCTTTGATGCCGCTCACGAAGCCGGCCAATAACCTTGCTCAACTCCAGTTCCTGGTC